>NZ_JAOPKC010000002.1:0-343345 GCF_025517535.1 Halapricum hydrolyticum | reverse complement strand
GTACTGGAGTGCGCGAGCCTCTGGGAAATCCGGTTCGCCGCCTCCCATTCATACTACATCACCCTCGCACAGTGACAACGCTGTGCGGGGGTTTTCGTCGTTGTCTTGCGAAGTCGATGCGTCGACAGAGAGGTCACTACCGCGAGTGTGCCGACGCCCTATCCAATCCGCGAAGGCGTCGAAATCGACGGTTCGATCCCCCGGGCCGCGATCGACGAGTGGCCCTCCCGAGACGGAACGTCGTGGCTACGCCTCGAGCACGGCCTCAAGCGCGTCCATCGTCTGTCCGACACGCTCAGGGTCGGCGTTGTACCCCATATGTCCGATCCGAAGGAGGTCGTCAGCGAACTTGCCAAGACTCGTCGCGACCAGGACGTCACGCTCGAGGAGTCGACGCTGGAGCGCACCGGCCCGGCCGTCGACCTCGAAGGCCGTCACTGTCGGCGAGCGCCGGTGGGGTGGCTGGAACGGCTCGAGTCCGAGTTCGGCCCCCCGTTCCCGGCACTGGCGGGCGACGCGCTCGTGGCGTCGGTGCGCCCGGTCGATCCCCTCCTCAAGGAGCCGATCCAGCGACGCCTCCAGCGCGTAGAGATTCGAGATCAGATGTGTGTAGGGCATCCGCGGTGGTCCCTCGTCGTCGAGTCCGATATCGTGCCAGGGAAGGAGGTTCGTGTAGAAGGTGTCCTGGTCGGTCGCCTCGACTTTGGCCCACGCCGCGTCGCTGACCGACAGCGTCGCCAGCCCGGGTGGCGAGCTGAGACACTTCTGTGAGGCGCTGAGGACGACATCGGTCGTCTCGGTCGGGACCGGGGCTCCGCCGAGCGACGACACTGCGTCGACGATAGTGAGGACGCCCGCGTCGTCCAGCACCTCGAGGACGGATTTCAGACCGTTGAGCGCGCCCGTCGGGGTCTCGCAGTGGACCATCGTCGCGACCGCGACGTCGTGTTCTTCGAGGTGCTCCTTCGTCGTCTCGGCGTCGAACCCGGCGTCGGGCGGCGCCTCCTGGCGCACGGGGATGGCGCCGTGCATCTCGACGAGGTCGGCGAACCCGTCGCCGAAGCTGCCGTTAGCGAGACACAGGGCCGTCTCGCCGGGTTCGAGCAGTGACGCGACGGCCGCTTCGAGTCCGACCATCCCCTCTCCGCCGAGGATTACGATGTCGTCGTCCGTCCCGTACACCGTCGAGAGCTTCTCCAGTAGCGTCCGGTAGTACTCGGTGAACTCCGGCTCAACGTCGGGGTTCTGTGCCGGCCGTGCCATCGCGTCCCGGACCTCCGGTGGGACCGCTGTCGGTCCAGGCGTCATCCGCAGTCGATCGTCGTCACCTGCCATACCACCTCGTTCGGATCGTGGCTACGAATATCCCCGCCTCAACGGACGGTCGAACACCCGGCTTCGGACTGCACGCCGCTGTCGGCGTTCTCGGTCACGTGAACGTCTCAGCTGTGGGCCTCAACGATCTCCACCACGATCGCGAAACCGTCGCCCGTTCCCTCCTCGATCGAAGAGTATCTGCGCTCGAAGACCGGCGGCCAAGTAGTGACCTCCTCCACGGCCTTCAGGCCGTGGCATCCGGCCACCGGATGAGCGGCCTACCGAAGCAGACCGTTCCGGTTCCAACCCGCACTCAGAGGGAACCAGCAGCATACCGGCGAAACTCTCGTTTTCTCCCTCGCTGTAGGGCTGTGGCCCGGTCACGCAGGCCCCATCGGAATCGATGTCATTGCTGTGTGACGGACAGACCGCGTTCGTCACCGCCCCTTGTCTGTTGGGGGCCAGCATCTCACCGATTCCGTAGCGATTTCAAGTACGGCAGACCATAACAAAAACGTTCGGCTGTTCAGCCAGTCCGGCCACAGTACGGCGGTTTCTCGGCAGGAGTGTCCGCTCAACCCCCACCTGTTCGCTTCTCGGTTCCGACTGAGTGTCGGAACACTCGTCACTCACGGGAAAGCGGGGGTATGCGATCGCATCTCTATCACGCAACGCCACGGGAAGATCATGATTTCACCCTGACGTCCGTGATTTCGAACCGTGCGCCTCCCGTTTCGCTGTCCGTTACTTGCACTGCCCAGTTGTGTGCGTCCGCGATTTCGTTGACGATCGCTAGACCAAATCCAGTCCCCTCGCCAGCTGTTGAATACCCTGGTTCGAAAACGTCGTCGCGGTCTTCGTTCGGGATTCCGGGGCCGTTGTCCTCGACGTAGAAGCCATCGTCGAGATCGCCGACTGTGATAGTCACGTCGCCGCCAGCGTGTTCGACCGCGTTGCGGAACAGGTTCTCGAAAACCTGTTTGAGCCGACCCGGGTCGGCGTCGATCGTGTGACCCGTTTCAACAGTGAGCGTCGCGTCACTCGTCATGACTGTCTCCCAGCACTGTGTCACTACCTCTTCCAGATCGACCGGTTCGACCCCACTTGCCGGGTTCTCTTCCCGGGCAAGCGCGAGGACGTCGTCAACCAATGCCAGTCCTCGATCGATCGCGTCAGCCGCATCGTCTAGCGAGTCGCTGTCGCACCCCTGGCGCGTCAGATTGATGTGGCCCTGCGCGACGTGCAGCGGATTGCGGAGATCGTGGCTAATCACGTTCGCAAATTGATTCAGGCGCTCGTTCTGTCGCTGTAAGGCCTGTTCGTGCTCTTTCTGCGAGGTGACATCTGTTGTCAATCCAACGATGACTCGCGGTGCATCGGTGCCCCGTACGTACCCTTCCGATCGCAGCCACCGAGTGTCTCCGGACGCAGGATTTGTCCGGTACTCGACGACGAACTCGTCCGTTTCGCCGCGTTCCACCGTCCTGTACTGACGCGCAACCTTCGCTCGATCTTTCGGATGGACAGCTTTTGCTAGGAAGTCTTCCCAGTCATCGATGTCTAGCCTGCCGAAGATATCACTTAAACCGTAGAACTCGAATTCGCCGTCGTCGAGGGTCACGGTCCAGATAATCGAACGTGTCGTCTCTAGAGCGAACAGTATCTGTTCACGGAGAGCGCTTTGTTCCCACTCGCGTCGCCTCTGCTCGGTCACGTCGGTATACCAGACGTAAAAGCCGTCGGGACCCTCTTCGTCTGTCCCGTGCGGGACCGCATGGGTGACGAACTCCCGCCGCCCGTCAGCGGTGTCGCGTTCGATCTCGAACGTGACTGTCTCGCCTGCCTCGGTACGTTCGCGGATCTCCGCATGACGGTCGGATGCGTCCTGCGGGATATGCACGTCTGTCCCGGGGTTTCCGACGGCGTCCTCGCGGTTGATCCCGAACACCGATTCGAACGCATCGTTCACGGCCACGATGACGTGCTTCTCCCCCTGAGGCCGGGACTCCAGTACGGGCGTCGGTGCGTTCGTGAACAACGCCTCCCGGCGATCGCGCTCTGCGCGGAGCTGAGCCTCGATCTCCAGTGAGTGGGTCGCGTGACCGATGTCACTGCCGAGTTCTGACAGCAACGCTCGTTCGTCTTCATCGAACAGTTCGGGATCATCTGCATACACGACGAGAGCGCCGTACTGGGTGTCGTCATACGTGAGCGGTACAGCGGCTGCCGAGCGTACTCCAGAGTCGACAGCGGCCTGTTTCCACAGACCGGCTGATGAGTCCCTGGCGATATCCTGGCTCACTGCGACCCGTCGTTCACGGAGTGCCGTCTCTGCCAGTTCTCGTTCGAGCGAGTCGATGTCAGCAGTGATTGTGGCGTCGCAGGAAGACGGATCGACGTGACCGGCCGTCGTTCGCGATTCGACACGGCCAGTTTCGGGATTGACAGTCCCGATCCAGGCGGCGGTGTAGGGATCAGTAGTACTGATCCGCTCACAGACGCGCGTTTCGACCTCGTCTCGGGACTGGGCTCGGACGAGCGCCTGAGTGATGTCCCCAGCGAGCGAGCGAAGTCGAGTGAGCGTCGCTGCGCGCTTTCTCGAGCGATACTGCTCGACCGCGTTTCGAATCCGATTGGCGAGCAGTTCGTACTGGTCGATACTCCCTCCCTTCTGGAGATAATCTGTCGCACCGGCGGCAATCGCCTCACTGGCGACTTCTTCTGATCCCTGGCCTGTGAACAACACGAACGGAAGTTCAGGATCCTCGTCTCGGACGGCCTCGAGGAACTCGAGACCATTCATTCCGGGCATCGCGTAATCGGAGACGATACAGTCGAAGTCGTCCTTGTCGAGGCGATCGAGTCCCGTGTTCGGATCAGTCACAGATACGACAGTGAAACGGTCATCTGTACGTTCCAAGTAATCGGCAGTAAGATCGGCAAAATCGAGTTCGTCATCCACGTGCAAGACGCGGATGCCTGACCGGTTGCTCATAGCACGTAATTGTGTACTATGATGTAAAAGTACCCTCTATTCATGACTTGACACTGTTTTTCTCGGATTTGATTTTATTGATTCCGAGGTTGCCTTTGTCGGCGTTCACGGTGCTCTCAGCCGGGGCACCCATTCATCGCTAATCGTGTCCTGACAGTGTCACGAACAATCCCCTCATGCTGCCGTGGTGGTGTTCTACGGCGTATTTTCTCCCGGCGCTTCCGGTCTGTGAAACTCGTGGTCGTACGCACGGTGCTTCGTCCTCATCGGCCATGGCAGGCCTCGTTCGGCGAACGAAAAACGAGGGAGAATTACGGCGGATTCTGTGATAATTGCGGTCAGTTAGCCGAACATCTGGCGCATCATGGGGTGCATCTCCATGAGTTGCTCTTCGGCGATCTCCTCGTAGAGCTTGTAGGTGATCGAGACGGTCAGCAGCAGCCCCGTTCCAGAGACACCGCCGATCGTGCCGAGCATGTTCGCGCCGACCGCGAGCAGCCCGACGAGCGCACCGCCGATGACGGTCACCTGCGGGATGTATCGTTCGAGCACCTTCTCGAGTACGCCAGGGTTCTGCCGGAATCCAGGGATCTGCATCCCGGAGTTCTGGATCTGCTGGGCCGTCGCTTCCGGCCCCATGTCGGTCGTCTCGACCCAGAAGATGGCGAAGATCGCGCCACCGGCGACCATGAACGTCAGGTCCACGGCCACCCGCAACAGGATCTGCCAGACTTCCGGATTGCCCATCGGGTTGTCGACGAACCACATCCAGTCCCGCCGTGACTGGATGGGTGCGAGATAGTAGAACAGCCCACTGATGGGCTGTCCGTCGGAATACTGTCCGACCCAGGCCGGCAGCGAACTCTGGGAATTGAGGAGCTGCCCGATGAACTGGATGTTCTGCTGGAGCGCCCGCACGAGGATCATCGGCAGGACGCTCGCGTAGATGAGTTTCACCGGGAAACGCCCGCGTGCGCCCTTGACTCGGGCGTGACTGAGCGGGATCTCGACCCGGACAGACTCGGCGTACACGACGATCACGAAGATCAGGATCGTCGTGATGATCGCCAGAATCCCCGAGATCTGCCCGCTCGGACTCTGGAACCCGAAGAAGAGGTTCGGCGCGGACGCAGGAAGATCACCGAGCGCCATCCGGATGTACGCCGGAATGACGCCGATCGTCCCGCCGGGGAGTGGTTCGATCGCGATGAGTCCGCCGATGAGCCGCTGGCTCACGCCGGCGATAATGAACAGCCCGACGCCGCTGCCGACGCCCCATTTGCTGATCACCTCGTCCATGTACAGGATGAGGACACCGCCGACGAAGACCTGCCCGAACATGAGCATGTTCACCCCGAACGCGCCGCCCGGGAACGTCTGGGAAAGGCTCTCGCTCGCCGGCAGGAAGTTCCCGGCGAACACCATCGGGACCCCCGTCAGAATGACCATCGTGATCACCAGCAGCTTCTGCAGCCCCTGATACAGGACCTGGTCGCGGGGGTTGTTCTGGGTATCGAGTCCCAGCAGGTTGGCACCGCCCAGCAGTTGCAAGACGATGCTCCCCGTGACGATCGGGCCGATGCCGAGATGTACAATCGTCCCCTGTCCGCCCGCGAGGATCGATCGGAAACGACCGAACGCGTCGCTGCCGGCACCGCGCTCGAGCCCAAACAGGAACACGTTCGTCAGGAAGAAATACAGGACCAGCACGCCGGCGGTCCATGCAAGCTTCCGTTTGAACGGCACGTGTCGGTCGGGCCGCTCCACGGAGGGCATGCGGGTGAGCAACGGTTCGGCGGTGTCCTTCCAGCTCATCGTTATTCGTTGTCGGCGTCGGATTCGTCTTCAGCCTGTCGCTTCTCGCCGCGTTCGGTCAGCTCGACGCTGCCGCCCGCTGCTTCGACTTTCTCGCGAGCAGTCTCGGAGAAGTCGTCAGCAACCAGTTCGAGTTCGTTGCGAACCTGCCCGGCACCGAGCACCTTCACGACGTCCGTCTCGGCAGTCGTCTCGACGATCTCGCGGACGTCGATCCGGTAGCCGCCGTCAGTCTCCTCGGCGAGGTCGTCCGCTGCGAGCAGCGGCGCGTCCTCGTCGAGTTCGCGAACGTCGATCGTCTCGACGGTCTCCTTTGCCTTCTCCGGGCGCGTGAACCCGGACTTGCCGAGCGGCTCGTGGTTGTGGAACTCGTGTTTGTCGCGACCGGCCGCGCCGCGACCGCCACGGTGGCCGGCCCCGCGTCGATTCTTGTGCGAGCCGCCGCCATGGGTTCGCGAACCGCGCTGGCGTTTCTTCTTGCTCGTCATTATCGCATCGCCTCCAGGAGCTCGTCGATATCTTCGGTCGTCTGTTTGCCGAGCTGCCCGCCTTCCTTGGTCGGGTGTTTGATCCCGTCGTGACCACCACGCGGCGGGTGCAGCCGGAGCGTCGGTGACAGCCCCTGCTCTTTCAGGGTCGTCTCCTCGTCGAGCAGCGCTTCCGCGAGCGCACCGACACTATCGTAGTCAGTCTCCCAGGTCGCCCACCAGCTGTCGTCGTCGAAACCGTCCCCTTCAAGCGGTTCGGCGCGCTTCTTGAGGACGGTCTCCAGGACGTCCTGGCTGGGTTCGCCGTACGCGACCCAGTCGTTGACTTTCGTAATCATGCCGTGATAGGCGTCCGTGTCCGGCACCAGCGTCGCGTGGTTGACGCGACCCAGGTTCAGCATGTCGAGGGTGTCCTCGACGTCGCCAGACATGTTGACCTCGCCACGAATCTGAACGACTGCCTTCATCATTCGATCACCTCACGCTTCTCGTATGCTCGCTCGGGTACACGCGCTTCGGCGGTGTTGCGAAGGGCGTTGAACGTCGCCTTCGCGAAGTTGACCGTCGTGCGCGTGTTCCCGGACGAACGCGTCCAGATGTCCTCGATACCTGCGAGCTCGAGCACCTTGCGGACGGTCTCTCCGCCCGCCAGGCCCAGCCCGCGCGGGGCGGGCTGGAGTTCGACTTCGACGCTTCCGGCCTTGCCGGTCGTGCGCAGCGCGACCGTGTGCGGTCGGCCACAGCCACACTCCCAGGAGCCACAGCTCCGGGAGACGTCGATGAGGTTGAGCTTGGCGATGTCGATCGCCTTCTGGATCGCGCCGCCGACCTGGTCGTCACGCCCCTCGGCGTAGCCGACCAGCCCGTCGCGGTTGCCCACGACGACGACACAGCGGAACTTGACCCGGCGACCCGAGTCGGTCATCCGCTGGACCATGTTGATGTCCAGTACTTCGTCCTCCAGGTCGGGGACGAGCTGGTCTACGATCTCCGGTTCTTTCAGCGGCAGACCGGCGTTGAGGGCGTCCTGCATCGTCTCGATCTCGCCCTCGGCTACTTTCCGGCCGAGCCGCGTCCGTGGTGTCCATCCGTCTTGCTCGCTCATAGGTCGATGTCACCCTCCAGGAGGGTCTCTCGGATCTCGTCGAAATGCGACGGCAGTTCCGTCGCGTCGAAGTCCCCACTGTAGAGGTCCTCGTCCAGGGACTCGGCGTACTCGGCGATGTGCTCGCCGCGCGTGCGCTCCCAGGGCGCGAGTACCTCGTCGTTGTGGGGGATTTCCAGGCCGGCGTCGATTGCGCCTTCCTGCACTGCGAATACTTTACTACCGGGGGTCGGGCTGTTGAGTCCGATGTCCAGCACGGCCGACTCGAAGCCGGCCTCGACGGCCCGCAGTCCGGCCAGCAGCCCCGTGAGGTACGCGGCGGGGAGATTACCCGTTGGGGCTTCCCAGCCGTATTCCTCGAGGTCGCTGGAGACTGCGCTCGCGGCCGTCACGTCGCCGTTGGGACCCGTCGTCACCAGCTGCGCCCTGACATGTTTGTTGCTCTTGCGAGCGACCAAGCGGGGTTCGCCGGATTTCAACAGGCGCAACCGCTGATGGTAATCCGTCCGGGCCTCGCGGCGCCGGCGCATCGGAACGTTGTATCGTGGTCCTGTCGCCATCAATTCTCACCGAATTGTTCGTCGATATACCGCTCGAGGTCGGCGACCGAATCGAACTCGCCGCCGCTCGCGCGGTTGTATAGCGTGCGATACTCCGTGGGACTCAGCGTCTCTTCCTCGTCGCGAAGCTCGCGCAGCCGACGCCGCTGAGCGCGGATGCGCGACTGCCAGTCGTCTTTCTCGTTCTCGCGACCGCCGGCTTTCCCTTTGCGGGAACCGTGTCCCTTCTGGTGGCCATAGGAGCGTTTCTGCTGGCGCTCTTTGGCGCGACCGCGGGAGTTGCCGCCGGCTTCCTTCGTCTGGATGAGTCCCTCATCGACCAGTTCGCGGACGTCCTCACGTGTGATCGCGTCGGCGATCTCGCCCTGTGCGTCGGGATCGAACCAGATCCGGTTCTTGCCGACGTCCAGCACGTCCGCGGCCAGTCGCTTCTGTGCGCTAAGATCACTCATTCTGACACCTCCACTTCAACGTATGTGGGATTGAGGACGCGAATGCCGGCGTCCTCGGCGGCTTCCTCGATCCGTTCGCGCTTGCGCGCGCCGACTTTCGAGGCGATGCGTACAGCCTGGGTGTCACCGTCGACGTCGTCGAGGTCGTCCACGTTGTGCACGCGGACCTCCTCGAAGCCGCTGGGGTGCAGGCCGCGTACTTCCTTGGGCGTCCGGAAGCCGGCTTCGACTTTCGGCCCCTTGCCCTTGATGCCTCGCCGCTGCTTGGAGAGGCCACCGCGGGGTTCGCGCCAGGAAGTCGGAGTGCGCTTTTTCTTGTGGTAGTCCTGGCGGTTGAACTGCGGCTTGCCGACCCGCTTGCGCTGGGTCAGCAGCCGTTCGGTGTCCTCGTCCAGATCCGGCGTCTTCTCGACCAGCCCTCGGGGCTGGAGCTCCGTCTCGACTTCTTCTTCGGCTTCTGATGTCTCCTCGGGTGCTTCTTCCTCGACCTCGCCCGCGGCCTCTTCGGAGACTTCGAGCCCGCCGACGTCGGCTTTGATACGCGCAGCGAGCGCGTTCCCGACGCCGTCGGCCTCCGCGAGTTCTTCCTGGGAGGCGGCGCGGACGTCTTCGATCGTCTCGAAGCCGGCCTCGCGCAGCGCCTCGGCTTTCGCGTCGCCGACGCCGCTGATGTCTGTCAACTCCTCGAACTCGTCGGCGTCTGTCTCGTTGTTATCTGCCATCAGGCGTCACCTCGGTTCGGTTTCTCGGTGATGTAGACGCCGTCCTGGAAGACCCGGACGTCCTTGTCCGTGACGCGGGTCAGCTGCTCGATATCAGCAGCCGTCTGGCCGACGTCCTCGATGCTCGGCCCGGAGAGCGTGATCTCCTCGCCGTCGACGTCGACCTCGGTGTCACCGTGGATCGGCGTCTTCCGCGGGGCCTTCTCCCCGAGGAAGTTCTCGATGACGACCTCGTCGCTTTCGGCGCGGACCTGCATCGGGAAGTGAGAGTAGAAGATCTCCATCTTGTATTCCCAGCCTTCGGTGACCCCGTGGAACATGTTCTCCACGTGGCTCTCGAAGGTCCCGACAGTCGCGCGCGTCTTGGCGTCGTCTTCGTCGGACTCGATGACGACCTCGTCGCTCTCAACATCGACTGAGACGTCCGGGTACCAGAGTCGGCGCGTAACGCTGCCCTGCGGTCCCTCGACTGTCAGCTCGAGATGGTCCATCTCGGCGCTGACATCGTCCGGAATTTCGAGTACTGTTCGTGCCATTGTTAGTAGACGTATGCGATCACCTGGCCACCGACGCCCTGCTGGCGGGCCTCGTAGTGGCTCATGATCCCGTGGCTGGTGGTAACAACGAGTGCGCCGTAGTCCTGCGCGGGGAGGAACCGCTTCTCCCACTTCTCGAACTCGTCAGCGCCCGCCGAGTAGCGGGGCTGGACGGAGCCACACTCGTTGATCGCACCCTTTAGTTCGACCTCGAACTTCCCGGCTTTACCGTCGTCGACGAACTCGAAGCCGCCGATGTACCCGCTGTCGTAGAAGACTTCGAGTACGCTGCCGATCTCGTTCGAGGCGGGCTCGACTGTCTGTGTCAGCTTTCCGACGCCCTCGGCGTTGTCGATCGCCGACAGCGCGTTGCTGAGTGGATCGTTTCCTGTCATTGTTAGCTGTACTTCTTGAAGCCCATGTCGCGGGAGATCTCTCGGAAGCACTGGCGACACAGCCAGATATCGTACTTCCCGACCAGTCCCTGCTCGCGACCGCAACGCTGGCAGGCCTGCATCTGCTCGGTTCGCTTCGCGGCCTGCTCGCCAGTGGCTTCTTTCGATTCCTGCTCGGATTCGCTCATTCGTTCACCTCCACATCGAAGATCGACTCGACGAACTCGACCGCGTCCTCCGGATCGAGTCGGTGGTTCGAGGGAATCGAACGGGCGGCCTTTTCGCGCTTGGCGACGCGGTAGCCCGGACGGACGAGGTTGACCGTCACGTCCAGCCCGTAGATCCCGATCGTCGGGTCGTACTCCTGGCTCGGGAACTCGGTGTGTTCCTCGACACCGAAGCTGAAGTTGCCCGTGTCGTCGAACTGTCCCGCGTCGAGATCGACCAGGGGCAGTGCCGTCTCCAGGAACTGCTCGGCCTGTTCGTCCCGTAGCGTGACCTTCGCACCGATCGGGTCTCCCTGACGGATGTTGAACTCGCCGACGGTCTCTTTGGCCTGGGTCCGAACGGACTCCTGGCCGGTGACCTCCTCGAGGATGTCCTCGGCGTTGGCGAGTTCTCGACCGCCTTCGCCGACACCCATGTGGACGACGACTTTCTCGATGCGCGGCTCGCGCATCTCGTGGAAGCTACTCTCGGTCTCGGAGCTCATTCGTCGTCACCTCCGTCTTCTTCAGCGTCCGCCTCGGTGGCTTCCTCGTCGTCCGTCTCCGCGTCGGCCTCGTCGGGCGTCTCGGCCCCTGCGTCGGCCTCGGGCGCGGCCTGCTCGTCCTCGTCGTCACTCGTGAAGTTCTCGTCGATGACGACGACGTACTCTTCGATCGTCTCGAAGCCTGCACCGTCTTCCTGGGCGACCAGGACGTTGTTCGGCGAGGAGCTGGCGGTGACCTGGACCTCGTCGATCGTGCCGATCTCGCCGGCGTGCTGGCCGTCGACTGCAGTGACGAGTGCACCCTCCTCGTACTCGAAGTGGGCGACGATCTCGTCGTCGTCGTTGGCGATGACGATCGAGTCGCCGGGGGCGTACTCGCTGGCGTCGTCGACCAGCAGCGTGTGTCCGTCGTGCAACGTCATCTGGACGTCGCCGCCGGGGACGTACTGCTTGCCGACGATCTTGCCGAGTTTGGACTCGGCTGCGTCTTCGTCGATGGCCGTCAGCGCGAGCCGGCCACCCTGGCCGGGGAACACCCGGTAGTACTCCTCGCGCTCGGTAAACGCCAGGATGTCGAACATCCCGACCGGGCGCGATTCGTCGCTCTCGGGCGTGCCGTTGATCAGGATCTGATCCTGATTCAGCGCGTAGCGGGCTTCCTTGCGGTTGTCGACGTACCCGAGCACGTCCCGAAGGACGATCAGCAGGGGGACGCCGTCCTCACCGTGCGGGCCGGCGTCGGCCTTGACGGTGAACGTCTGTGTCTTTCGCTCGACTGGCCAACTGTTCGGTACCGAGAGTCGTTTCTGATGATTGCTCATGCGCTATCCTCCTCGCTTTCCAGACGCGCCTGCCGACGATCGTCCTCGAGGTCGAGGTCGATCACGCGGAGGTTGCTCGGCTCGAGCGGCCGGGGGACCTCTTCCCCGTCGGCCGTCTCGAGGGTCACGTCCTCGACGTGTACGACAGCGTCTCTGAGGTCGACATCGACGACGTCGCCTTCCTCGCCGGCAAAGTCGCCGCGCATGACCTCGACGGTGTCGCCCTCGTTGACGCGGACCGACCGCTGGCCGTACTCCTCGCGGAGATCCGCCGCCAGCGTCGCCCGGACCTGCTTTTGCTTCTCGTGCAGCGGGGCGCGCCGTGTCTGGGTTCGCTGTTTCGATGGTTGCTTGCTCATGGTTCTATACGATCATTGTCGCTGTCGAGGCGATACTGCCGAACCGCTCTGCGACTTCCCGCGCGACGGGACCCTTGATCTCGGTCCCGCGGGGGTCCTCGTTCTCGTCGACGATGACGGCCGCGTTGTCTTCGTATTTGACGCGCGTACCGTCGGGCCGACGGATGGGCTTGCGCTGGCGGATGACGACCGCCTCGAGCACCTGGCGACGCATCTCCGGCGTCCCCTTGGTGACCGAGACGGTGATCTTGTCACCCAGACCCGCCTTGGGATGGCGGTTCTTGGTTCCCTGGTAGTTGCTGATGCTGATCACTTTGAGTTCGCGTGCGCCGGTGTTGTCGGCACAGTTGATCAGCGAGCCTTTCTCCAGGCCCTGGGTGACGTCTGCTTTCAGCGCTTCCATCACTCCTCACCTCCTTCGGGGGTCACGTCGACGACGACGTGAGATTTCGTCTTCGAGAGCGGTCGTGTCTCTGCTATCGTGACCGTGTCGCCGACCTCGATGTCGAGGCACGGCGGTGCGTGCGCTGGCACCCGGGACCGCCGTTTCATGTAGCGGTCGTACTTGGGTACCTTGACGTCGTATTCGCGCTCGACGACGACGGTCTTCTCCATGTCTGTGGAGGCGACTGTGCCTTCGAGCGTCTGTCCGCGCACCGAGAGGGTGCCGTGGAACGGACAGTTCTCGTCGTCACAGCTCGTCTCCGGCTGTTGTACGTTCAGTCCTATCGCCATGTGGAATCACCTGTGTGTTCTGTGCGTCGGGCCGGTCGCGCGACGAGTCGCTCGCCCTCGATGCGGACTGTCTCACCGCTCGGCAGGGTGAACGCAAACGTCGCGGCGGCCTTCGGCACCTGCCACGCCCGGTCGGCTCGCTCGACGTGCAACGTGTTGGTCGTCTCCATGACGACCTCGCCTTCGATATCCAGCAGGTCGGGATCGGACGCCACAGTGACGCGAACGTCGAGTCCGACCAGTTCGTGTCGCGCGAGCGTCTCGGGCGTGCGTGTCATCTTACTGTTCCTCCTCGTCGAGGTCTCGCTTCTCGCTGCTGACGCCGCTGCGACGGTGCGGTGATCTCATTCGAGATCACCCTCTTCGCGCTGGATCGTTTTGATCCGCGCGATCGTCCGACGGAGCTCGCCGATACGTCCGGGATTGTCCGGCGCACCACCGGCGGCCTTGACGGCCTCGGCGTTCAGCAGCTCCGTCTCGAGCTCTTCGAGCTCGTTCTGCCGTTCCGCGGGCGTCATGTCACGCAGCTCTTCGACGTGGATGATGCTCATTGTTCATCCTCCTCGTCGGTGTCGGCTGACGCCGACTCGTCGTCGGCGTCGGCCGGTTCGTCGTCCATTTCGTCCAGGAGTTCCTCGGCTTCCGCCTCGGTCTCCTCGTCGAGTTCCTCGTCGACGGCCTCTTCGAGTTCGTCGAGTTCCTCCTCGACGTCATCGTCGTCAGGCACGTCGACGTCCTCGAAGTCTTCGGGCGCTTCCTCGACGACCTCTTCGTCGACGTCGGGCGTCTCCTCGGCGGCTTCGGGCGCTGCGGCCTCATCCTCTTCGGGTTCGCCCTCGAGGAGTTCCTCGACGGTCTCGCCCTCGACGTCCTCGACGTAATCGGCGACGTCGACGTCCTCGTAGATCTCGAAGTCGTCGGGCAGCTCGGCGTCCGGCGGGATGATCTTGACGTCCACACCGATCGTGCCGAGCTTCATCACTGCGACGCCCTGCCCGTGGTCGACGATGTTCTGGGCAGGCTCACCGTTGTGCTTGATGTAGCCACGGTTGAACTTCTCCACGCGCGAGCGTGCACCCGTGACCTTCCCCGAGAGGACGATCTCGGCACCCTTCGCGCCGGCTTCCATGATCCGGTCGATCGTGGTGTGACCGGCCTTCCGGAAGTACCAGCCACGCTCCAGGGCGTTCGCCAGCCGGTCGGCGACGATCTGGGCGTTCAAGTCCGGCTCTTCGACTTCCTGGACGTCCACCTGTGGGTCCTCCAGGTCGAACCGCTCTTCGAGCGTGTTCGTGAGCTTGCGGATGTTCTTCCCGCCCTTGCCGATGACCATCCCGGGCTTTTCGGCCTTGAGGACGATCTGAGTCCCCATCGGCGTCTTGGCGACGTCCATGCCGCCGTAGCCCGCACGGCCCAGCTCTTCGGCGAAGAACTCGTCGATCTGGGTCCGCTGGAGTCCGTCCTCGATGAACTGCTGTTCGTCCGCCATTATTCTTCGACCTCCTCGAGGATGAGTTCGACGTCGACTTCCATGCTGTTGAACGGCGAGGCTCGCCCCATCGCGCGGGGCTGGCGGCCTTCGACTTCGCCGACCTTGTGGGCGGCACAGTGCATGACCGTCATGCTCTCACCGTCGAAGCCCTGCTCGTCGGCGTTGTTGATCGCGTTTTCGAGCAGGTCCAGGAAGGCCTTGCTGGCCTTCTCTGGGAAGCGACCGGCGTCCCAGCCGTCGATGTTTTTCCGGTGGCCGACGCCCGAGTTGTGCTGTCGGAAGGGGACCGGCTGGTCCCCCTCGATGACAGCCTCGAGGTACTCGACAGCCTCGCCGGCTGTCTTGCCCTTGATTTCCCGGGCGATGGCCTTGCTGTGCTTGTGGCTCATCTGCCGCTCCCGGAGCATCGCTTTCGCGGTCGTCTCGGGGTCGGCGTCGACTGAGTAGCTGATTCCCATAGTTACTTGAGCGGTACGAACTTCGAGGATCGGGTCGCCCCGATACCGGCCTGTCCGTGTTCGACCGACGTGCGGGTGAGCTGGAACTCACCGAGGTAGTGACCGAGCATCTCCGGCTCGACCTTCACACGCTCGAAGCTCTGGCCGTTGTGGACGGCGAAGGTCAACCCGACGAACTCCGGCAGGACCGGCATGTCCCGCAGGTGGGTTCGGATCGGGTCGTTGGCCGTCTCGTCCTCGTCGGCCTCGCGGGCTTCCTCGAGCAACTGCTGTTTCTCGTAGGACAGGCCGCGTTCGATACTTCGCCGCATGCGTGCGGGCAACAGTTCCGCGACTTCCTCGAGCTCCATGTCCTGCAACTCCTCGAGCGTGTAGCCACGGTAGGTAAACTCGCCTTCGTGGCCGATCTGATAGTCCGAGCTCATTCGTTACCACCGCGACCCGTGCGTCGCGAGGAGATGTCCCCGACCTTCCGGCCCGGCGGGGCGTTCCGGGAGATCGATTTGGGCTTGCCAGGGTGCTGGCGGCCACCGCCACCGAACGGGTGGTCGACCGCGTTCATCGCGACCCCGCGAACCCGCGGCCAGACCATGCCGCGTGCTTTCGCCTTGTGGTGTTTCTTCCCGGCCTTGACCAGCGGTTTCTCGGTCCGACCACCGCCGGCGACCACGCCGATCGTGGCCCGACACTGTGGATCGAGTCGCTTGAACTCCCCGCTGGGCAGCTGCACGACCGCAACCGACCGGTCGTGACTGATAAGCCGACCGTTGACACCAGAGGCACGGGCGAACTTGCCGCCGTCGCCCTGTTTGGCCTCGATGTTGCACACCGGAACACCCTCCGGGATCTCCGCCAGCGGCAGGGTGTTGCCGGGTGCGATCTCGGCACTGACGCCGACCTGGATCTCGTCGCCGACCCCGATACCCTCGGGAGCCAGCACGAGCCGCTGATCGCCGTCGCCGGGCTCCGCCCGGCTGCCCGAGGGACCCTGTCCCTCGCTGTCCTCGAACTCGACGGCCGCGATCGGCGCCGAACGGGCCGGGTCGTGTTCGATGTCGACGACCGTCCCGGAGACGACGTCGCCGTCTTCGACCGTGCGATGCTGCAGATCGGATTTGTAGCGGTGCGACGGGGCACGGAACGTCGGTGTGCCGCGACCACGTCGCTGTCCGCGAATGCGTCGTCCCATCTTAGAACACCCCGATTCGAGAGGCGACTTCCTGTGCGTCGTCGTCCTCCGAAAGCGTCACTTCTGCCTTCTTGTCGCCGTCCATCGTCACCATCGTCGTCACGTTCTCGACAGTGACATCGAACTGCGTCTCGATGGCGTCGGCGATCTCGGCCTTCGTCGCATCGATGTCAGCGATGAACAGCAGCTTGTTCTGGAAGTCCATCTTGTCCATCGCCTTCTCGGTGACGTGCGGATGCTTGATGACGTCGCGTACGCTCATCGGTCAGCCACCTCCGCGAGTGCGCTTTCGGTCCAGATCGTCAGGCGGCCTGCGTCGCCACCGGGTGCGAGGTCTTCCGCGTTGACCTCCGCCGCGGTCGCGACGTCGGCGCCGGCGAGGTTCCGCGCGGCCTTCGAGGGCTCGTCGCTCGTGACGAACAGAATCGACTTCGGCCGGCGGTACTTCCGTCCGCGGGATTTGCCCTGGCCGGCCTTGATCTTCGTGTCGTCCGCGCGCTCGATGTCGGCGTGAACGCCGAGATCGTCGAGCACGTCGACGACATCCTGCGTCTTCACGAGGTCTTCGAAGTCGTCGCTGACGACCAGCGGGAGTTCGAGATTCCCGTCGAACTCGTGGCCGCGCTCGGCGACGACCTCTGCGTCGGCGGTCGCCGCGATCGCCGAACGGATCGCCTTCTGGCGTTCCTTGTCGTTGAGATCGAGGCCGCGATCTTTCTGTTCTTTCGGCGGGTGTGCCCGGCGGCCGGAAACGGCCTGGGGGACCCGCTTTGCGGTACCGTCCTGGCGCGGGACGTGTGCCTGCCCGCGACCGCTGCCGAACGATTCGGCAGGGGTACGGAGGCCGGCGTAGTCGTCGCTGCCGTAGTCCTGCTTTCGGTTTGCCTGGGCGGCTTCGACCGCACGCGAGATCAGATCCGGCCGAACGGTCGTCTCGAAGACCGCCGGCAGATCGACCTCGTCGTCGGCGTCGCCGTCCAGATCGTATACTGTAGCCTGCATTCAGGTCACCCCTGGTTGGAGTCGGTGGAGACGTAGCGCAACTCGGGATCGAGTCGCGGGCTGTCGCTCGGGCGCACGGCCGGGCGGAAGCGCACCAGGCGCTTTTCCGGGCCCGGCAGCGATCCCTTCACCAGCGTGTAATTGCCGTCGACCTCGCCGTAGTTGACGAATCCACCCTCGGGGGTGACGTCGTCGTCACCGATATCGAGGATACGCTTGTTCAGCTCTGTCCGCTGGTGGTAGCCAGTCTGGCCCTGCTGGGGGACCGTCGAGCGCACGCGAGACGGGTTCCACGGACCGAGGTTGCCGATCCGTCGGCGCCATCCCTGGCGGGCGTGTTTGCCCTTGCGCTTCTGGACGCCCCAGCGCTTGACGGGACCCTGTGTCCCTTTGCCCTTGGTGGTGCCCGCGACGTCGGCGTACTCGCCCGCGCGGAACACGTCGTTCATCGAGTGTTCCCCACCGTCTTCGATGAGGTCCAGCCCGTGCTCGACGCGGTCTGCGAGCGAGCCGCCGCCGACGCGTGTCTCCATCACGTCGGGCTTCTTTTTCGGGACGCCGTCGAGTTCGCTGGGCACGGTGTGCGTGATGAGACGCACGTCACCCAGTTCGCCCGATTCGAGAGCGTCCTCGATCTGTTCCTCTGCACCGTCGGACGGCTCCTCGGGAAGGTCCAGAGTCCGCTCGAGTTCCGGGTGGAACTCGTCGGTCCAGACTTCCGTCAGCGGTCGGAGCCCGTACGGCGTGTCTTCGTAGGCTCGAAGCGCCACAGCGCGCATCGGCGGCGTCTCGACGACGGTGACGGGAACGGTCGTCTCCATTCCCTCGCGTGGCGAGTTGGGTTCGTCGTTGATGAGCACGACGTGTGTCATCCCGGCCTTGTAACCGGCGAAACCCTGTACGCCAGGCTGTCCGTCGTCGTCGGGCCAGCTGTTGAACCGCGGCGTCTCGCTGGCCGTCCGCTTGCGCGGGCCGAAGCCCATCGAGCCTTTGCGTGGTCTGCTTGGTTGTGGCATCGGATTCTCACTCCGTGAGACTGAGGCAGGCCAGTGTTGCGAACATCGCTTCTTCGGTTCGCACCACCTCGCTGCCTTGATCCGGGATCGTGTTCAGCCAGAGGTCGAATCGGGTGGCGTCCGATTCGGATCTGGTGACCGCATCGATCTCAGTCGGCCCGACATCGTCGGGGTCGATCCCCAAGATGGCAGGCAACCCGCGCTCCGGTGAACCGAACGCGACGGTCAGATCGCCCGCGCCGTCGTCCTCACTCTGGATCGTCTCGACCAGCTGGCCGAGACGGTCGGTTGTGAGTTCGACGCCGTAGCGCGAGGAGGCGATCCGTACGCCAGCGTCGGCACGCGAGAGCGCTTCGTCCAGGTCCGCACGGTCGACGATAAACCCCGGAAGGGGTTCGTCGACGAGTTTCGCGCGGACCGGTCGTCGCGAATAGATCCTGACGGCAACGCGCTCCCCCTCGGCGACCTCCATATCGGAGGGGACGCCGAGCGAGATCGGGTGTTGCATGCCGCAATTGACCCGAACGCGCCCATCAGATCCGACCTCGGTCACGAGTCCCTGTCTCAACGACCCCGAATCGTCCGATCCGGAGCCGGTCCGTGGTGTCACGTGGAGCGGCGGCAAGACGCCGACGGACTCTAGTTCGCCCCGCTTGCCCCACACCTCCTTTCGGAGGTACGGCGGCGTCGCGGCGTACCGTAAGACGGTTTCGACGAACCCGCCGTCCAACTTCCCTTCGCCGTCAGGGTCGGGGATGATCGTCAGCCGATCCGCCCGGAAGACCGTGGCCGCGCGGGCCACGTAACCGAGTTTGCGAGTCGCCTCGCGTTTGTCCTCGGCTTCCCGGGTGAGGGACGACGGCACGAGCACGCTGGTCGTCATGCCGTGACGCTTCCACGCCACGCCACTAGACTGTAGCGATTAGTCTTCGGTCCGTACCTAAAAGGGTAGCGGATTCCAGTGGTGGTGAGACGCCGTCGCACGCCTGCGAGCGACCCTCACGACCGGAGTCACGGTGTGACAGCACGTACCGCGCTCGGCACCGCGTCATCGGCTGACCCGCTGCCAGTGCACAGCGATCACATGGACACGCTCGAAGTCAGTTTCCAAAAATCGAATTTCCGGGACGGAACGGCAGTCTGACGGCCAAATCCGGTGGCGGGACGGCGATTCGGAAGCCTTTTATTCTTCTCGGCGGTTGCTTAGAATGCGAACTGACGTGCGCCCGACCGGCGGGCGGACGACGTGAGCGCTGGTGGTGTAGTGGTATCACAGGACCCTGCCACGGTCCTAACCCGAGTTCAAATCTCGGCCAGCGCACTTCTGTCGATTCGCAGGGCGATTGTAACGATTCGCCACTCCGACCGCCCCGCGGTCGATGCGGAACAGACGCAATAATCCGTATCAGACCCATGCGGGGCCTCGTCTCCGCGCATCCGGAGTCATGGACAAGCCGTTGGATCGAAGCGGGAAACCGGGTCCGTACTCCGGATCACCGACGCCACTGGGCGAATCGGTGATACGTGATGTCGACGACCGTCGGAAACACCAGCGTGGCGCCGATACCGACACAGGTCGCCCAGGCGACTGCGAGCCCCGTACGTCCGACGAGGCCTTCAACTGCGAGACCACCGAAGACGGCGACGATCAGAGTGAGGTTGTAATATGCAACCCGAACCGGGAGCAGAGCGTAGCGTCCCGACACCCATCCGAGCGTCTCCGTGCCGAGGGGTCTGATCCACCCTCCTCTGATCAGTGTTGCGACGCCCACCATGGTGATCCACGTGACCAGCGCCGGGGCGGTCAGTGCCCGGTCCACGAACGGCTGGGTCACCCAGACGTACAAGAGCATGGGAAGGCTGAATACTGTGACGTCAGCGTAGGTGTAGACGACATCGTGGAGTACCCGCCCGAACCAGCTCTTTTCGATGTACGTCAGGGACCCCAATCCGTACCAGCTCCGGCGCTTGTTCGAGTTGGCGGGTCGCGTCGCCCGCGTCCGTGAACGGGGAACAGAATCTTCGTCCGGGTCTCGATCCGCTGTCTGCCACGTCACGGGCCCCATCGTACCCGGAGAGTCGGCCTCCTGTACTAATAATATACGGGAGCAGACGGAGGAATAAATATCAGAGAATAATGATAAGATATATTATATTCACGATGAAGCTTTTTCTACTATCGCTGCGCAGTGACGGGCGTGACAGATACGCTGCCGGTCCACGTCAACCGAGGTCAGCTGCACGGGCTCGAGGTCCCGAACGAGGTCGAGGTGAGCGGATCGTTCGACGTGGTCCTGCAGAACCACGGCGAGTCGGTCCACGTGCACCTGCATCTGGACGACGCACTCTCGGAAATCGCAACGCTATCGGCGAACAACCATCACGTCGCGAGCGACTCGACGCGGCGGGTCACCGTCGACGTGTCGGGATCAGGCCCTGTCCGTGGAAAACTCAAGGTCGTCACCGCCTACGGTGCGACGACCAGGTACGTCGACGTCGTCCTTTCCGAACCCGAAAGCGAAACGCGAGAAGTGGCCGTCGACGAATCGCTTTCGAAACCACAGCCACGGGCAACGTCCTCTCGGTCGGGGACGGCCGACCCGGACGCGTCCGATTTACCCCTCCGTCCCGAGGTGGCCGTCCTCGTCCTCGGTGGTATCGCGCTGGTGATCGCTGCGGTGGCTGCGCTCGTGTTGGACAACACTGTCGTTTTGCTGGGATCGTTCGTCGTTCTCGCCGGCGTCCTCGTCGCCATTTATCAGCTGACAGGATGACAGTGACCGTTGTCCGTCTGTCGTTGTCGTCACTCTGAGCACACGTCGAAGCGAGAAAGATCGTTCCTGTGAGGGCGATCAGGCCGTCGTCTCCTCTCGCATGTCCGGCGGCAACAGATTCGGGATCCCGTCCTCGATCGGGTACGCTTCGCCACACTCCGTGCACGTCAGCGTTCCGCTGACGATCTCGCCGTCGTCGCGGTCTCGAACGTCGAGTTCGAGTTCGGATTTATCGAGCGGGCAACAGATGATGTCCAGCAGGTCTTCGTTCATACCATCGGTTCGGGACCCACAGGGCAAAAAGTCCTCGGTGACGAGCAAGGGAAATCAGTTCCTCGCAGTCGGCTGCGGTCAGACGCGTCGAAGGCAGCGAATGTCGAAGACAGTGAGTGTCGAGTCGCTGCGTCGACCGGAGTCAGTCATCAGCGAGTTCTCTCCTTCGAGACGTTCGATCGTCTTCGACCAGCTGTCGCATCGACTGTTCGAGCTGGCTGATCTCGGCGACCTGTTCGCTGTTGGCGTCGGCGATTTCCGTGACCTCGTCGGCGGTGTCTTCGGCCATCCCGGCAATCTCGTCCATCATCGAGGCGACCTGTTCGGTCGAGGCGGCCTGGTCGTCAGTCGCGTTTGCGACTTCTTCCATCCCGGTCGTGGCCTCCCGGATCTTTTCGGCGATGTCGTCCAGCGCGTCCATCGTCGCTTCCACCTCGGAAACGCCGGTGTCGATCTCCTCGGTCGCCTGTTCGAGACTCTCGACGGTCGTTTCCGTATCGCGCTGGACACCCTCGAGCATGTCTTCGATCGTTTCGGCGTGTTCCTGGGCTTCCGTCGCGAGGTTCTTGACTTCGTTTGCGACCACGGCGAACCCGTCACCTGATTTGCCGGCACGAGCCGCCTCGATGTTGGCGTTCAGCGCCAGGATGTTCGTCTGATCGGCGATGTCGTTGATCAGTTCGACGACCTCGTCGATCTCGTCGACCCGCTCCTGGAGGCTGGTGACGTCTTCTGTGACCCCGGTTGCCGCTTCGTCGATTTTTTCCATCGCCTCCATCGCACTGTCGGCCGACTGCTGGCCGTCGTCGGCGGCTTCGACCGCGTCTTCGCTCGTCTGGGCGACATCGTCGGACGTGGCCGCGATCTCTTCGACGGTTGCCGACAGCGTCGAAACCTCGCTGTTTGCCTGCTCGATCCGGCTCGTCATGTCTCGGGTGCCCTCACTGATGTCTTCGGAGCTGTCCGCGACTCGCTCGGAGCGAGAACGAAGTTGCTGGATCGACGTGTCGAGATCCTGTGCGACACGCTCGCGTCGTTCGAGGTCCTCCTGGATGGAGTCGATCATCCCGTTGACTCGGGTTGCAATCTCCCGGAAGTCCCCTTCGAGATCGGATACGTCGATCCGCACGTCCAGATCCCCGTCAGTGGCCGCGTCGACGGTCGTGTAGATGCGACGCCGCGTGACGATCTGTTCGACGATTTCCTGGAGATCGCGCTCGGGGCGGTCGCCGGGCCACGGCCGGACAAGGTTCGAGACGCCCGCATCGAGGGCCATCTCCACGATGTCGTCGTTGCCGGTTTCGGAGATGAGGACGAACGGGATGTTGGTAGATCGGCCGGCGACGTCCTCGTACAGTTCGATACCGCTGACCCACTCGTTGCCACGTGCGTCACGTACCTCGACGAAACTCACGACGCAGATGACATCCGTCGTCTCGATGGCCGACTGCGCGTCCGGAACGGACGTTACTGTTTCGATAGGAATGTCGGCGGTCGCCGGTTGCAACGTCTCGACGACGTGCTCCCGGTTGTCCGGTCGACAGACGACGAGTACGTTTCCTGTATTCGTGGCCATTATACGGCGTTGTGTTCCCACCGTACTTAAAAAGTGTTCGTGATTATCAGGTCTGACACTCCGGACACTCCGCCTGATGGAAAACAGAGGCATTCGGGCAGACACAAGGGCAGGAGCGGGCCTGAGCAGTCGATACGAAATGTGATATTCGCACGACAACGCTTATCTATCCGATCGTGCAACCGTCGGACAATCGGATGCAGGTACAAGACATCCACACGAACGATCAACTGCTGTCGAGCATCGAGGACCGGGTCGAAGCGGCGTCTCACGAGATCCTGATCGGGACCTCCCCGGAGGTCTACGAACAGATCGAAGACACGCTGGCGGAGAGCTACGCCGAGGGGACGTTTATCGCGCTGTGTCTCTACAGCGACGGAGAAGAGGCAGCCACGTACGACTTCGAAGACACGGCGACGCTTGTGCGAGCCTGGGATCAGGAACTCGATACGCTGCTCACGGTCGACCAGCAGGCGGGTGTCATCGGCATGCCTAACGAAGAGGAAGACGAGGTGATCGGGCTCGAGTTCGACACGGAGCGGCTCTACGGGCTGGCGTTCATGCAGTTCATGTCGCAGCACTGGGACGAAAGCGAAGAAGTGTACACCACGGATGCGCGGTCGCTACCCTATGAGACCGCGAACCTCCGGGATGCGGCACTCAACACGGCACTCCATCTCCGCGAAGGAAACGCCGTCGGGTTCAGGGCACGCGTTCGAGAGGCCCCTGCTGAGGAGGATTCGACCTGGGAGACGATGGAAGGCCAGCTCACAACCGTCCGACAGAGCTTCGCCGAGCCCAGCACGAACTCGTTTTTCGGGGAAATCGGACTTGTCGGCCACACCGACGAGGAGGGGCGGGTAACGATGGGCGGACACGGCGCATACTTCGAGGACTACGAGGCCACGGACATCGTACTCACACCTCTTTGATGAGCCCGCGTCACGTCTGGCCGTCGATCAGCCGCTCTTTATCAGCTCGTGAGAGCTGTTTGATCTCGTATTCGCGGGACATCGCCTCGCTTTTGCTGTCGTACGATTCCACGTGGACGAGTTCGACCGGCGTGCGTCCGCGCGTGTACTTCGCACCGTTTCCGGCCTGATGCTCGGCGACTCGACGCTGGACGTCGGTCGTGTACCCGGTATAGAACGTGTCGTCGCTACACTGCACGATGTAAACGTAGTGATCACCCGGCATTCGATACTTCGCGGGCGCGCTGCTGCGCTACCTCTGCGATCCCCGCGTTTGCCGAGCAGTTCGGGCACGCGAGTATCTCGCCGAACTCGTTTGCGAAGACACGCGCGAACTGATCCGAGACGTGTGCGTTGCAGTGGTTACAGGTTGGCATTCGACTCCGCCGGTCGCTGCCGGCAACCTACCGTTAGAGATGTGGAGGCAATACCCTTGGCCCGATATAGTTGGGTATGGTGTAGTGATTGCTGGACGTCCCTGCCGGGTCGACCGCACGGTGTCGTCCTGTCGAACGACGTGAGACAGGGCTCGGAAGTCGAGCGAAGCGAGTCTGCAGGTGTCGGTCGTACCGGTAAATCGGTACAGCAATCACTATGACGCTAGATGAACGCCAGTGGCGCCATCAACGCGATCCCGGAAAGGATACCGGCAGTTAGCTCACGACGCCCGCCGCCGGGCAGATCAGAACCCTGATCAAGCGCTTCCGGAACGAACTCCGTAAGCACGAGGTAGATCATCGCCCCGGCGGCGAACCCGAAACCAAAGGGTAGAAACTCCCGTGCGAGCCGGACGAACGCGAACGCGATCACGGCCCCGATCGGCTGTGGCAGGCTGGAGAAAATCGCCCAGCCGACCATCCGCCATTCGCTGACGTCCATCGCCCGCAGCGGGATCGAGATCGCGATCCCCTCCGGGACGTTGTGGATCGAAATCGCGACCGTCATGAACACTGCGAGCAGCGGCACGAGTTGCCCCGCGATCACGAACCCCTCGACGCCCTCGAATCCCAACTCCGCGAACGACACGCCCACCGCGACGCCCTCGGGAAAGCTGTGTACCGTCAGAATACCGAGGATGAGGACGAGTTTCTTGAAATCCGCCTCCTCGTACTCCCTGGGGTCGAGGTCACTGTCCTGGAGGATCCGGTGGCTCACGACGACGAGCACGACGCCAGTGAGGAGGCCGGCGACGAGTTTTGGAACCGGCTGACCGCCGCCGTTTTCCAGCCCTTCGAGGATCAGGCCGAACACCGACGCCGCGACCATGATCCCGGACGCGAGGCCCCACAGCCCCACGTTCCAGCGGTCGCTGATCTCGTCGACCAGAAAGAACGGGATCGCGCCCAGCCCGGTCGCCAGCGCGGTGATAAATCCCGCGACGAACACCAGCGTCAGATTGAACCAGATATCCATCACTCCCGAGTATGGGCTTGGGACACTTAAGACTTATCAGCAATATTATCACTTTGGCCGGCCTAAGTCGTTCGGCCCGCCTAACTGCGCTTTTCAGGACCAAGACTGCCCCTAGTTTGTGATTGAAAAATTATAACTCGAACGATTCGAGCGTCGAGTATACGGGCCCGTCGTCGGTGAGAACGCTCTCGGTGAGCCGGACGTCCTCGACGCGGAGCGAGCCAGCGTCCGGATCGCGCTGTTCGACAACATCCTGAACGAGTTCCTTGCCGCCGGCGTGGTTCATCCGCGCGAGCGTGACGTGCGGCGTGAAGTCGTGATCTTCCGGATCGAAGCCCATCGCGACGGTCCGATCTTCGATCGCCTCGTACAGGGTAGTTAGCTGGTCCCCGCCTTCCCGAACCCCGAGCCAGACGACGCTGATGTACTCCAGGCTGGGGAACACGCCGAGCCCGCCGAACTGCGCCGGGAAGGGGTCGACGTCGGCGGTCTCGACGGCTCTCTCCAGTTCGTCGATCAGTTCCGGGACGCGGTCCTCGCCGGTGTCGCCGAGGAACTTCAGCGTGACGTGGGCCTGCTCGGGGTCGACGAAGTTCAGTCCACTGGCGCCCTCGAACAGTTCCAGGACGGCCGAAACTTCGTCGGCCAGCCCGTCGAGATCGACGCTGACGAACAGTCGCTTGCTCATACGCGTATGTCTGTGACGTAGCCCTTAACCCTCTGGTTCGCCAACGTCGGAGTATGACTGACGACGAACGCCGCGATCACGACTTCTCGGAGGGGCAGGGATTCGGCGACCCCTACGAGGGGTTCGATCTCGACCCGCCCGAGCTTGAGGTCGACCCCGACCGGGTCGATCCCGTCGATAGCCGCGCGCTGGCGGACATGCTCGACGAGCACAACGTCGGCCCCGAACAGGTCGACGCCGAGCAGCTGCTCGACGTCGGGCTCAGCTACATGGGGATCAACCGCCACGAGCAGGCGGTCGATGCCTTCGAGCGGGCCGCCCGATTCGCCGAGGACGACGGCCTCGAACAGGAGGCGTGGGTGAACAAGGGGGTCGCGCACGCACAGCTGGAGGAGTACGACCAGGCGGTCGGGGCGTACAGAGAGGCACTCCGGATCGACGACGAGTCGGAACACGCTGCCGCCGCCGAGACGAACCTGGCCTATGCGCTCTGGGAGTCCGGACGGGGCGAGCAGGCGCTGGAACACGCCGAACGCGCCGTCGAGATCGACGAGCGTTCCGGACAGGCGTGGTACAATCGTGGCTTCTTCCTGCTTGAGCGCGGGCTCGCCGAAGAGGCGCTCACCGCCTTCGACAACGCGACCCGTCTCGGATTCAGAAACGCGGAGGTCCTCGAAGAGAAGGCACGGGCGCTCGAGGAGACCGGCGAGTACGACCGCGCCGAGGAGGTCGCCGAGGAAGCCGAGGAGTTGCGTGCCGAACAGCAAGAGCGGCTCATGGAGTGACCGATGGCGACCGAATCCAGCCTGCTGCTCTCCGAGCGAGACACCCAGGAAGGGTTGCTCGTCGCCGTCTGCGACGCCGACGTCCTCGGCGAGACGTTCGAGAACGACGACGTCTCGCTGACCGTCACCGAGGAGTTCTACGACGGCGAGCCGGCAGATCCGGACACCGTCGCGGCGAGTCTCGCACGCTGTTCGACGGCGAATCTCGTCGGCGACACTGCCGTCGAGCTGGCGATCGAAGAGGGGTTCGTCGACGAGGACCACGTCATGGAACTCGAGGGAACCCGCCACGCGCAGCTGCTGTGGCTGTGATCGGTCACTGACGTCACGACCCCCTGTCGCTGCGTGTCACACCGGGCCACGGTATCGCTACGATTTTCACCCGTCACCCAGAAGTCACGCACAATGATTCCACGGCAGTATCTGCGGGAGAACCCCGAGCAGATCCGCGACGCCATCGAGAAGAAGGGCGTCGAGGGGGTCGATCTCGATCGCATCCTCGAAATCGACGAGCAGTGGCGCGATCTGAAGGCCGAAGGGGACAGCCTGCGCCACGAGCGCAACGAGATTTCCAGTCAGATCGGCGAACTGAAGCAGGAAGGAAAAGAGGAGGAAGCCCAGGAGGCCATCGAGCGCTCTCAGGAACTCAAAGACGAGCTACAGGACATCGAGGAGCGTGCCGACGAACTGGAAGCGAAACTGGAGCAGGCGCTGCTCGAGATTCCCCAGATCCCCCACGAGGACGTCCCGGTCGGCGAGGACGAGAGCGACAACGTCAAACGCTATCGGCGCGGATTCGACGAGCTTCGGGACCTGCCGGCGGAAATCGACCCTCACTACGATCTCGGCGAGGAACTGGACATCCTCGATTTCGACCGCGGTGCGAAAGTCTCCGGCGGCGGCTTTTACTTCCTGAAAGGCGAGGCCGCCCGGCTGGAGCACGCGCTCATCGAGTTCATGCGGGACGTCCACCGCGAGCAGGGCTACCGCGAGGTCTTCCCGCCGATCCCCGTCCGATCGAAGTCCATGGAGGGGACCGGGCAGTTCCCCAAGTTCGTCGAGGACGCCTACCGTCTCGGTGGCGGTAACGACGAACCCTACGACGACGACGATCTGTGGCTCTGTCCCACCGCGGAGGTCCCGGTGACGAACATGCACCGCGACGAGATCCTGCTGGACGACGACCTCCCGCTGAAGTACCAGGCGTACACGCCCAACTTCCGACGCGAGGCCGGCGAACACGGCACCGAGACCCGCGGAATCGTCCGCGTCCACCAGTTCAACAAGGTCGAGATGGTCAACTTCGTCCGCCCGGAGGACAGCTACGACCGCCTGGAGGGACTGCTCGAAGAGGCCGAAGAAGTGCTCGATCGGCTCGATCTGCCCTATCGCGTGCTGGAGATGTGTACCGGTGACATGGGATTCACCCAGGCCAAGAAGTACGACATCGAGGTGTGGGCCCCCGCCGACGACATGACGGACGGCCCCGAAGAGGGCGGGCGGTGGCTGGAAGTCTCTTCGGTGTCGAACTTCGAGGACTTCCAGGCTCGCCGCGCCGGGATCCGCTACCGGCCCGAGCGCCACGAGTCCGCCGAGTACGTCCACACGCTCAACGGCTCCGGGCTCGCGCTCCCGCGCGTGATGGTCGCCATCCTGGAGTACTACCAGAACGACGACGGCACCGTCACGGTCCCCGAACCGCTGCGACCCTACATGGGCGGCAAGGAACTGATCGAGGGACAGACGCCCGTCGGTGAGAGCGCCGTCGGTGCAGGCGAACGCGAGTAGGGCGTGCGTCGCTGACAGTACTGCTAGAGTTCTTTCCGCGTCGTCGGATCGTCAAGCTCCCACAGTACCTCGGGCAGGAACGCCTCCAGGTTGTCGATCACGCGGCGGTCGCTGACGTGCAGCCCGTCACAGTACTCCCGGGCCTTGTCCCTGACGGAGACGTGGATCTCACCGTCCTCGACGGAGACTTCCAGGGGAAACGTCGAACACCGGGCGGGCTTCCAGTCGTGCTCGGCGTGGAGTTCACAGAGGCCGTCCTCCCGCAGGAAGTAGCAGGCCTGCCCGTCGACGTCGACGTGTTCGTCACGGTCTTTCGGCTCGCGCTTGATGAAGTCCGTGCCCTTGCGCTGGACGGTCGCGTCGCTGAGACTGGCGTGGTTGGCCAGCTTGAAGAAGTCCTGCTCGTACAGCAACACCCCGTGATGGCAACACCACGTGCACTCATCGACGCACTCGAAGGTGAGCTCGGGGTCGAACTCCACGACGACTTCCTTGTCGCCGTGGACTGTGACGCGTCGGTGTTGCTCGCTGCTCACACGCCAGCACTGGTGACTCGCGAGCAAAGGCCTTCCGGAAGGGGCAGTCGTTCGATCGGCCGTCTTGCGCCACGGCGAGTTCCGGGGACAGGTACCCCATCTGCCGAGTCACCCGACCGTTTCTCCGCATATCCGATACATCACAAAGGATATACGGAGAGATATTCGAAAGTCGGTACGAACGATGTCTTCGCCAGACTTCCCGAACGGCCACCATCCCGGTCCGCCTCGGTTCATGCACGCCGACGAGAAGATCGTGGACCCGATCTTCGTCGACAGCCGCCACGGTCTCGATCGGGACAACCTCTCGCCGACGATCGACGGGGCGTCCGAACGCGATCCCGACCCCTACGATCCCGAGACGTTCTCGTGGTCGCTGGTCGAGCAACCCGAGGACAGCGACGCAGTCGTCGAGTTCGCGCCGACGCCCTACGACGACGTCGAGCAGTACGACCACGGCGACCACCACACTGCCGAGTTCCAGCCGGACGTGCCGGGCACGTACCTCTTCGAACTGGACGCTCCGGACGGGACATACCACCAGACCGTCCGCGTCTTTCCGCGAGCCCCCGACGACGCCGGCGGGCCACCCCGTCTCGAACTCGACGGCCGGTACGACGAGGAGCGCGAGGAGTTTGTCCTGCTGGCCGACGCGGAACTGTCCCCGACGAGCAACGCCTTTCGCGACGATCTTACCGTCGAGTGGCTCCCGGAGGACGGGACGAGCCTCTCGCTTGCGGACGTGACGATCGAGTCGCCGATCACCGAAGTGGCGACCCCGCCCTCGGAGTCGGACGAAGTCGTCGGCCAGCAGGTCCGGATCCCCGCCGACGCGCTCGACGATCCGGCACGACTGTTCGCCGCACCTTACGACGGGCAGGTCGTGGGCAACGTCGACGAGATCCTCCTCGATCCCGAGGCCGGCACCGTCGAGTTGCCCAACCGTCCGCCTGAATGGCTCGACGACGCCGTCGTCTACGAGATCTTCACGCGCTCGTTCGCGAGCGAACCCGGCGAGACCGACTTCGAATTCCTGACCGAGAAGGTCCCCTATCTCGACGAACTGGGGATCGACGTCGTCTGGCTGACGCCGATCGTTCCCGCCTGGTCCGCGCAGGTCGACCGCGCGCCGGGTGGCCCGCACGCCTACTCGACGGAAGACTACTTCGACGTCGCCGAGGACCTGGGCACGATGGAGGAGTACGACCGGTTCGTCGAGACCTGCCACGATCACGACATCAGGGTGTGTTTCGACCTGGTGATCAACCACGCCGGCTGGACGAACCCCCGCTTCCAGGATACGATCGCCGAACTGGGCGAGGACATCGGGGACAAGTACGTCCTGCCACACGTCGAAGAGTGGAACGAGAACTCCAAATACTTCGACTGGTTTGACCGGCGGGCCGACGGAACCAAAACCGACGCCGCGCCCGCGGCGACGTACTTCTTCGGGACGCGTCTGCAGCCGAACCTCAACTACGGCAACGTGGCGCTTCGCGAGCACATCATGGCCGCCGCGGAGTACTGGGCCCCGAAAGTAGACGCCTTCCGGTGTGACATTGCCTGGGGCGTGCCCCACTCCTTCTGGAAGGAACTGCGCCGGCGCGTCCGGGCGATGGACAGCGAGTTCATGCTGCTCGACGAGACGATCCCGCGGCTGCCCGCCTTCGCCGAATCGGAGTTCGACGCCCACTTCGACACGACCGGGTTCATGGACGCCGCCCACGCCGTCGCTCGCGGCGACCGCCCCGCCTCGGATCTCGTCCGGGCGATCGAACAGCGATTCATCGACGGCTTCCCGACCTTTACCCGGATCCTCAACACGACCGAGAACCACGACGAGCGACGCCTCTATTACGAGGCCAAGACCGAAGGACGGCGCGAAAACGTCGCCAAGGCCCAGCGGGCGGCGATGGCCGCCGCCGTGACGCTGCCTGGCGTGCCATTCGTCCTCTACGGGCAGGAGCGACTCATCGGCGAATACGGGCGGCCACGCGAGAGCGCCTTCGACGATGACGACGACCGCTCGGACGACGACATCAAGAACGACCCCTACAAGCGGGCGTTCATGAACTGGAATGCGTATCCAGCAGAGCACATCCAGTTCTACCATGACCTGTTCGACCTCTATCACGAACTGGACGTCCTCGGGCCGGCGGCCGACCTCGCGCAGGCACCACACAGCAACGTCGATCCCGACGACGTGGTCGTGTTCGGCCGCGAGACGGACGAGCAGTCGGTCGTCATCGTGATCAACTTCGGCGACGGGTCGGCGACGGTCGACCTGCGAAACGCCGTCGACCCCTGTAACCTCTTTACCGGCGAGAACTGCGAAACCGACGGGCCGGATCACGCGACCCGCGTCGAAGTCGAGACGCTCGGAGTCTTCGAGACGCCCGGCGTGCTCGGACCGAGCCACCGGCCGTAGAAACGATCCGTCTGATTACCGATTCTGAAGGTCGTGGTAGCTCGCGAGCAGTTCGTCGCTGTCGACACCGGAGAAAGATTCGGTGATGAGCCCGAGAAGCACGGCCAATCCCAGCAGCTGTCGGGTCGCGGGATCGGCCTCGACTGGATTGGCCGGCGACTCTATCGGTGCCGACTGATCGACTGCGAGCACGTCGTGGAGATCGATACCTGCGCCCAGCAGGTGCGCGAAATCTCCGATAGCAGCGGCCACTTCCTGTTCGAACTGGTCGTGGTACGGCGAGTCCGGATCGAAGGTGCGCGCGCCGTTGCGGATCCCGTCGAGGTACTGGACGACGGCCGGATCGAGAAACCCCTCGCGGTCGCCGCGGTCGGTCTGGCGTTCGCCACAGCGCGGGCAGTAGCGATCCGCCTCCGAGATCGGGCCGCCACAGTAGGGACACTCGGACATACTGGGTCATCCAGGCCGGGCGGCCAAGAGGATTGTGCCCGAGGTGGACATCCTCGTCCGATGCAGAGACGTTCAGCGAACCGGGACGAGGGGGGCGCGCCCGCGCCTGTCGTCGCCGCTCACCCGGTGCGTCCGACGACGAATCTGGCGACGCCGATCGCCGCGATGACGAACCCGACCAGCACGGCGACTGCGGTCCAGAACTCGCTGGTCGTCCCGACATCGAGGACGACGTACTCCATGGCGTCGATCAGATAGGTGATCGGCATCAGTCGCGCCGGATACTCGAGGTACGTCGGCAACTCTTCGACGGGCATGAACGTTCCGCCGAGGATGACCTGGGGCGTGATGACCACTGGAATGAACTGGATCGCCTGGAACTCGTTCTGTGCGAACAGCGAGAGGACGACCCCGGTACCCAGTGCCGTGAGCGCCCCCAGCAGCTCGATCAGGACGAACAGGGCCACGCCGTTGGCAAAGCTCACGTCGAGAAAGGCCACGGCTGCCAGGAGCAACACGAGCGACTGAACGGTCGCGAGAACGCCGAAGCCGACGACGTATCCGAGGACGAGTCCGCTTCTGGAGACGGGGGCAACCAGCACGCGTTCGAGCGTCCCGGCCGTCCGCTCACGGAGAAAGCCGATCGCCGTGAGGATATACGTCAGGAAAAACACGAACACCCCCAGCAGGATCGGTGCGACCGGTTCGGGGCGGGCGAACACCTCGCTGAGCAGCCAGATGAGAAACGCCGGCACGACCACCACCAGCGCCAGCGTCCGGCGGTCGCCCCGCAGCGACAGGAGGATACGCGTGGCGACCGGAATCGTCCCGTTCATGCCGATTCCTCCTTTTCGAGGAGTGCCAGGAAGGCACCTTCCATGTCTTCAGCTCCCGTTCGGTCGAGGAACGCCGTCGGCGTGTCGAACGCGAGGACGCGTCCGTCCCGCAGAAAGAGGACGCGGTCGCAGTTGCGGACCTCGCCGAGGTAATGCGTCGAGACGAGTATCAGGGCCCCTGCTTCCCGACGTCTGCGGAACGCGTCCCACATATTCGCCCGCAGCTTCGGGTCGAGCCCGACTGTCGGTTCGTCGAGAAAGACGACGTCGGGATCGTGGACGAGCGCGCAGGCGAGGCTCGCCCGGCGGATCATCCCGCCCGAGAGATCGCTGATGCGGGCGTCGGCCCGCTCGTGCAGATCGACGAACGAGAGTGCCCGATCGACCGCACGCTCGCGGTCCGGGAGGTCATACAGGCTGGCGAAGAACGCGAGGTTCTCCCGGACGGTCAGATCGCGGTACACTGCCTCGTGTTGTGGCATGTAGCCGATCCGGGCTCGGTCGTCATGCGACAGCGAGAGCGAGTCCGCCCCGCCGATCGCGCTCGATCCGCCGGTCGGACCGAGCAGACCGAGCAGACACTTGATCAGCGTCGTCTTGCCCGAACCGTTCGGGCCGGCGATGCCCACGATCGCTGGGCCGTCGAGAGCGAGATCGACGCCGTCGAGCGCGGTGATCGGCCCGAACTCCCGGCGGAGTCCCTCGACAGTGATCGAAGGTGGAGTCGACATATCGCGACAGAGGTGTGCCGACCCGGTAGCGATTGTGCCGTCTATAGCCGGGGCATTTTTACGATACGGCCGACCAGGTGCGGGTGTGAAGTATATGGAGTTGACGGCGACACCGGACCCGGAGTCTGTGCCGCCGTTCTTCGAGGTGATCGCCGACGCGCCGTTCGTGGCCGAGACGCGATTGGTCGACTGGAACCTCGGGGATACCGATCGACCGACGCTGTTGTATTCGATCACCGGCGACGAGGCAGCGTTCCGCGAGGCGATCGAACGGACGGGGATCCCGGTCTCGTGGGACGTCACGACGATCGACGACGGACGGTTCTATTGCTACTTGCGAGTCGATCCCGTCTCACAGTTAGCGACGGTGCTGGAGGCGGCCAGCACGGAGGGGCTAGTCGTCGTGAAGCCGGTCGTTTACCGCGACGGGAGCGTCACCGCCCGGCTGGTCGGTGAGTCCGAAGTGTTACAGTCGGTTCTCCGATCGATGCCGAGCATCGTCGAGATCGACGTTCGGGCGATCGGCGAACACGCTGGCGGACGGACCGACCCGCTCGCAGCGTTGAGTGAGCGCCAGCGAGAAGTGCTCGAAGTCGCACTCGAGATGGGCTACTTCCAACAGCCGCGACGCGTCACGCACGCAGACGTCGCCGAGCGACTCGGCTGTGCTTCCAGCACGGTGAGCGAACACCTCCAGAAGGCCCAGGCGAAGCTCGTTCGGGCAGCCGTAGCTGACGTCCGTGAGACGGAGCCGCGACAGTGACAACTCGTCGTCCGTGATCGAGTCCGTTCCCCGTGCCGGGGAACAGCCTACAAAAGCGTTTAGGCTCGGGGCACGAACGGGGTGATATGAATGGCCGGGACGACACCGACGAGGCCGAGCTTCCGGGCGCGCTCGTGACCGAATACATCGAGCGTGAATCGGGGACCCGGACGTTGCTGGACGAACTCGAACGGCTCACACTCGAAGGCGAGCACGAGGAGGTTCGCGAGCGGATCCGGGCGCTCGCCGAGAATCGGCCGGGCGTCTTCTTCGCCGTTGCGCTGAGTCTCACCGGCTCCAAGCAGTTTTTCGGTGACGTCGAAGCCCAGCTGGACGTGACCGCTGCGGACAAACTCCGTGACCTCGCGGAGACGTATCCGTCCCTGGAGGAACCGTTCAACGTCGTGCGCACCGAGCAGTCACACGACCGGTACAACCCCGTGACCGGCCTCTCGACGACGACGACCTACCACGCCGAGGAGGAGGTCCCGTTGATCAGGTATGCGATGCAGTCCGGCGAGCTGTCACTGCTGGAGGCGACCGAGTCCCCCCAGGAAGTGTTGCAGGTCGCTATCTATCTCGTGCAGGCGACTAACGACTCCCTGGAGGCGTCGCTGGAACAGGACCACTCGGTCAACACAGAAGAGCTGAGCGGACTGATCGACCGTCGCGAGGAACTGGAGTCGGAACTCGATCAACTCCGCGCCCGGATCGACGAGCTCCGTCGTCGTCCGGTCGGTGACGAGTGAGCTTCTCCGTTTTCGAGGCTACAGCCCGTCGAGCAACGCGTCGACGTCCTCGGCCGTATTGAACGCGTGGACCGACGCCCGCACGGCCTTCGGGTACGGGAGCGACCGGACGATCACGTCCCGCTCGCGGAGACGCTCGACGGTCGCCTCGGGGTCGTCGACCCGGAACGTTACCAGGCCGGACTCGTACTCGCGGGGGCTGAGCAGCCGCTCGTCGTCGATCCCGTCCTTGAGTCGATCGGTGAGGCGTGCGATCCTGGACTCGACGGTCTCCATGCCGATCTCCTCGAGGAGATCCATCGCTTCGGCGAGACCGACGTGTGGCAACGGCGAGGCGGTGCCGACCTCGAAGCGAGACGCTCCCTCGCTGAACGCGTACTCCGGATCGGTCGGCGTCTCGACCGACCGGTAGCCGATCCGGCGGGGCACCAGCGCGTCGATCGCGTCGCTGTCGACGTAGGTGAAGCCGCTGCCCCAGGGGCCGAGCAGCCACTTGTGACCGGATCCGACGACGAAGTCCGCACCCCACTGCTCGAGATCGACGGGATACTGGCCGGGCGACTGGACGGCGTCGACGAGCACTTTCGCGCCGGCGTCGTGAGCGATTTCGGCGATCTCGCTGACCGGCAGGCGCGTCCCGTGAGTCCAGGTGAGCGAACTCACGGCGAACAGTCGCGCGTCCTCGGCGGCAGCCGCGACCGCGTCGAGATCGACTCGGCCGTCCTCCGTCTCGAGCACCCGGACCTCGATGTCTTCGAGATCGGCCAGCCGGTCCCACGGGAGTATCCCGGCAGGATGCTCCAGGTCCGTCCTGACGACCACGTCGCCGGGCTCCCAGTCGATCGCGCAGGCGAGCAGATTCACGCCGTCAGCCGTGCTCTTGGTGAGCGCGACCTCGCGGGGGTCGACACCGAGAAAGCCGGCGATCGTCTCGCGCGCAGCCTCGTACGTCTCCCAGCCGACCGTGTAGACGCCCTCACCGACAGGGACCTCGTACTCGAAGTACTCCGCGAAGTCTGTCATCGCCTCGACAACGCGACGCGGACTCGGACTGGACGCACCGGTGTTGAGATAGACAGCACGGTCCAGTGCCGGGACGTCCGCCCGAAGTTGCTCGGGATCCATGTTCGGGTGTGGCGGTCCAGCCGCCTTGACGTTGTCGGCAGTGTCGTCGTCGCGTCTCACATCGCGCCCGCAAGCACGCTGCCCAGCCCTGCGCCAAGCGCGACGCCCACCAGCGCGGCCGCCAGCGAGCCGGCAGCGTTGGTGACCGCACGACGCCGGTGGCCGGTCTCGTAGAGCCGAACGGTCTCGAACGCGAACGACGAAAACGTCGTGAACGCGCCACAGAAGCCAGTCGCGAACACGAACGCCAGCTGCGCATCGAGCGGCACCGTCACGAGCAACCCCAGCGCGACGCTCCCGAGCACGTTGACGGCGAACGTGTCGGCGTTGTCCGTCTCGATCCGGGCGCCGACGAGATGGCGGGCGATCGCGCCGAGCACGCCACCGACGCCGACGAGCACGGCCGGGCTCGTCACGGCAACGACCCCCTGGTGACGGCGCGAGCACCGACCACGGCCAGGAACCCGAGCGCGTAGTTCGCGCCGACGTTGAGAACCGCCATCGCTGGATCGAGCGTCGCCGTCTCGACCGCGAAAGTGCTGTAGGTCGTAAACGACGAGAGCAGGCCCGTCCCGAGGATGAGCCGCGTCTCCGCGCTCAGCAGGTCCGTGAGATGGGCTTCGTAGAGCAACAGTCCAAGCGCGAAACTGCCCAGGACGTTCACCGTCAGCGTCCCCCAGGGAAACCCGCCCGGCAGTGCCGTCGAGATGGCATACCGGAGCGTCGCCCCGACGAATCCGCCGATGGCGATCAAAAGCAGTGGTTCGGCCCGCGCGAGCGGGTGGTCCCGTCCGGTCATTGGGCCCGATTGGCCGAGGCACTATTCAGCAGTTTCGAATCGAGGGAAAACGAAACGATCAATCGAGATTAATTCCGACTGCCCGAAGTATTCCGGCCATGACTGTTCGGCCATACCTCCTCATATTGCCGGCTGTAACTTTTCGAAACGATTCGGCACGCCGGCGTGCCGAATATCTGTACGAACTTACAGTCGGCAGTAGCAGCCAGGTTCAGGTCACTCCTCGTAGGCCAGGTTCATGATCCACTGCGTGAAGGCGTCGCTCTGTGGATTCACCTCTTCGTCACCGATGAACGGCGAGAGCATGTCGCCGGCCATCAGGAGAGAGAAGTCGAGATCCCTGGCTTTCGGCGTCAGGTAGTACGTATTGTGGCCGTTGTAGACGGTGTCTTCGCGGTCGATCAGGTCCTCTTCGACGAGCGACTCGACGATACGGCTTCCCTTCCGGGAGCTGACGTCAAGTTCCTTCCAGAAGTCGCTCTGGTGGATCCCCCCGGTTTCCCGGATGAGTTCGAGACCGCGCCGCTGGTCTTCCGAGAGATCGTCCTCGGCCGATGACGTGCTCATGTGTGCTGTTCGCGCCCGGATTCGCTTAAAGGTGGCTTTCGATCTCTCGCGGTGGGCTACAGGTCGGCTTCGATCGGCCGGTAGTCGGTCTCGCAGGGCGGTCCGTCCGCGAAGTGATAGGTGACGCCGTCGCTACCGACCGTGATCAACGACGACGAGCGCGTGCCGAACCCGTCGCCGTGGACGCAGACGCCGTACTCGTGATCGCGGATCGCTTCCCGCGCCCGGCGTCGCCACGTCTCGGCGTCCTCTCCGGGCTCGGGCTGGAGCTCCGTCCGCAGGCGGTCGACGTTCTCGGCCTGTCTCTGGGCGTGCTCGCGGCGGCGGTCCGGGATCGCGTACCGGCCGTCGGCGCCCGTGTTCGCGACGGCGTGGACGCCCGGGTCGAGGTTCCGGATCGCCACCCTGCCGTCGTACTCGACGAACAGCGCCGCGGAGCGATCGGCGACGACGAGGTTGAACGGCTCGTAACTACGCGCGTCGAGTTCGCGTTCGACGTAGCGGACGGCGTCTTCGGCGCTCTCCCGGCCGAGCGCGTCACGGACGAGCAACCCGCGAGAGCGGTCGCCCGCCAGTTCGACGTCGGTCCAGCGGTTGGTGATCGCGACGAACACGTCCCGATCGTTGACGCCGATCCACGTCCCGCCGGCCTCGCCGTCCCGCGGGGCGAGCACTGCCGGGCCCGAATCGAACGTCTCGGGCGGTCGTGACGGCCGATCAAGCGCCTCGTCGCGGTTGGCCGCCGCGACGATCGGCGCCTCGGCGAAGGTCTGCCAGGCGAACACCAGTGTGCACATGTACCGCTGTAGGGTTCCCCGAGTCCTAATACTGCGGGCTCGCCGGACGGACAGATATGTATGTCTCGGCTCCCCAGAGTTCGGCGTGTACCGCACTGGCCACCAGGGGGTCAACCTCGTCCTGTTCGCGCCGGTCTTCGCGGCGCTCGCGCTGACCGGACATGTCGTGCTCGGTATCGTCGGCGTTGCGGTCGTCTTCACCACCGCATCGATGCCGGACGCCGACGTTCGGTTGCCACTGGTCGCTCACCGCGGGATCACCCACACCGTCTGGGCGGCCAGCGCCCTCGGACTCGCAGTGGCGATTCCGGTCTACTACACCGGGGCGGCAGTCGCGTCGTCGGTCCCCGAACTCGCCGTCTACACGCCGGCGACGCTTGGGGTGTATAGCGGCAGCGTCGTGGCGTTTTCGGTGCTCGGACACCTGGTCGGCGACCTGGTGACGCCGATGGGAATCAGACCGTTTGCACCGCTGTCGGACCGATCGTATTCGCTCGGACTCTGGACCGCGGATTCGATTGCAAACAAGGTACTGTTCGGCATCGGCGTGGTCGTGCTGAGCGGGACTGTCGCTCTCCTCGCCCTCGTCTAGCGCGCCATTCATTACGACGCGGCCGAAACGACGGATATGGACCCCGCGGTACTGCGCGAGGACATGGTCGACAGCCTGGAACACGAGAGCAAAGGCTGTCTCGAAGACGAGGAGGTGTCGCTGGCAATGCGAGCGGTCGAACGCGAGCCCTTCGTGGACGACGCTCCCTACGCCGACCGGACCGGGGAGCGCCACGGAACGCGCGTGCTCGCACCCAGCACTGCCGCGCGCTTGCTGGACGCCCTCGCCCCGAAACCCGACGATCGCGCGCTGGTCGTCGGTGCCGGCGTGGGCTACACCGTCGCGGTGATCGCCGAGATCGTCGGCGCGACCGACACGCACGCGATCGACATCAACCGACAGCTCGTCTACGAGGCGCGCTCGAACCTCTCGAAAGCGGGTTACGACGAGGTACTCGTCGACTGTCGAGACGGCGCGGAGGGGCTTGCTGCATACGCACCCTATGACTGTATCCTGCTGGAGGCGGGCGCGGTCGAGCCGCCGCGAGCGCTGCTCGAACAACTGGCACCGGACGGCCGGCTCGTCATGCCGCTCGGTGCCGGCACGCAGACGCTGTCGGTCGTCTCGAAGGGCGGCGAGATCGAACGCCACGGTACTGTCGCCTTCCAGCCGATGCTGGTCGACGGCGAATCCACCCACGAGATCGAACGCAACCGAACCCGCCGCGAGGACCGGGAGTTCGCCCGCAAACACGCCGAGTCCCGGCCCGGCTGGGAACAGGACTGGATCGACTGGGACGACGCGCGGTGGTGAGTCGATCGCCTGTCCCGGGACGGCTGGTCGGCGAAGCTAACTTTAACACGGTCGGGCGAGTGCCGGACGCATGGGCGATCGCGAACTCGTCGAGCGAACCGACGAGCCAGTGACGACGGATCGGCTCGTCGAGGACGTCCGCGCACTGGGCGTCGAGTCCGGCGATACTTTGCTGGTGAACCCACCCCGGGGTCAAGTGGTTCGAGAGACTCCGTCTCTCGTCATCACGGAAGACGACGTCTTCCGTACGACTCCGGGGCTTCCTGCTTCAACGACGCGCTTTGCATCCACCCCCTCTCGCTGAGGTGTGAACGTAGGGAGCGCAGTCTGCACAGGCGTTGATTCGGAGCGTCCCGCCCCTATCTGCTTCAAACCACGAGAGAGAATATTCTTCGCCGCGTTCAGGTCGCGGTCTTGCGAGTGGCCGCACGCCGGACAGGAATGTTCGCGTACCCAGAGTGGCTTGGCTGTTTCGACACCACACACAGCGCACTCTTTCGTCGTGCCTGCTGGCTCCACTTCCACAACGTGTGTGCCGTGCAGGTCAGCCTTGTATTCCAACAATTCAAGAAACTGCGACCACGCGGCGTCTTGCTTGTTTTTGGCGTTCTGACTGGTTTCCAGCATCGGCTTCACATTCAAGTCTTCAACGGCCACAACGTCGTATTCTGTGACGAGCCACGTCGTCAACTTATGCTGGTAGTCTCGCACCTTCCGCTTGATTGTCCGTTTTGCTTGTGCGACCTTCCGACGTTGGTTCTCCCAGTTGGCAGAGCCATGTTCTTTCCGGGCGAGTCTCCGCTGTTCGCGTGCATAGCGGTCGTACTCATCGGACAGGTCAAGCGTGTCCACAGACAGATTCTCCGAGGTGTGGATGTAGCTGGTAATGCCAAGGTCAACACCTACGCAGTCCTCGGGGTCAATGTCTCTGAGCGGCGGTTTCTCGGGCGTGTCTTCCACAGTGGTCACGAGTGAGACATACCATTCACCAGTTGTCTCTTTCTTGAGGATAACCTCATCAATGTCGTCTGCTGGTGGTACGTCGCGTTCTGCTCGAATCTTGAACCAGCCAATCTTTTCGAGTCGAAGTCGTACGAATCGATCGTTGCCCGTGTTGTTATCCACGTTGAAGCGACTGGACTGATTGTACGACACTGACCGAAATTCACCTTTGCCTTGCCACCGCAACCGCCCAACATCGTAGCCTTCGTCTCGCCGCTCTTGGAGTGTCTCAATATCGTCGTGGATTTGACTTATGGCCTGTTGAGCGGCGTGTTGCGAGGGTTCGGCAAACGTCGGCCAACGGTCTGTCCACTCGGTGAGTTTGTCGTGTTGGTCGTAGTCGGATGGCCGGTTGTTGTAGTCACTACTATAGTAGTCTCGGATAGCGTGATTGCGAATCTGTCGAAGAATGTCGATTTGCCGCCACGCTTCGCTCGCCACGCCGTCGGAAAGGTACGCACGGAAGCGAAGCGTGTGTTTCATCGTGGTTAGTCAGATTCTTCTTTTTCTCGCTGTTCTTGGATTGCTTTTTGTAGCAGTCCACTCGGTGAGAGATGAGGCTGGTCATCAAGCCACTCCCCATCTTCGTCTGGGACTGTCACTGTATATCGTTTTGACACACGTTTTGATACGTTCTGAAACTCAAAAAGTGTTTTGGAGCGTATTTTGTGCATTAATGCTGTCGGCTTCAACCCCGGGGTCAAGCCCCGGGGCAGTCGCCTTGTACCGCCTGTACACCGATCCCGAAGAGTGGTCGAACCCGCCGGTTCCCGAAGACTGGGTCGAGCCGATCCGCGCCTCGATGCCGCCGTACTGGCCCGCCGTCACGCCGAGCTACGGCGTCGGTGACATTCCCGAGTGTCTCCGGACATACCCGGAGGCCGTCCGGAGCCGTCACCCTGTCTTTTCGTTTGCGGCACTCGGTGCCGACGCCGAGGCGATAGTTGGCGATCACCGGCTCGATTTCGGGCTCGGCGAGGGCTCGCCGCTGGCTCGCGTCTACGACCGCGACGGGCGAATCCTGATGCTTGGGACCGACTACGGGACGAACACGTCGGTCCATCTCGCGGAGTATCGCGCTGACGTTCCGACCGAGCGGACCGAGTACCGGGTGCCGATCCGCAGGGACGGCGAACGCGTGGTCGTCACCCTTGACGACATCGAGACAAGTACTGACGACTTCGAAGCGCTCGGAGCGGCGTTCGAACGGGAAATCGGCGTCGAGCGTGGGGCCGTCGGCGAAGCGGAGGCAACGCTGCTGGAACAGTCGGCGCTGATCGATTTTGCAACCGAATGGTTGGCGGAAAACCGGGGTTAGCCTTCGAGCGCTCCCCGAGCCACCGAGAGCTATCCGAGTGGAATGGTGGCGGAAAACCGGGGTTAGTCTTCGAGCGCGTCGGCGATCCGGTCGACCGACCGCCGGAGGTCGTGGACCTCGTCCCGGAGTTTGCGCAGTTCGCGAACCATCTCTTCGTTGTCGCCTTCTTCCTCGCGGCCGCGGCCGCCGGGGCCGCCGCCCATGCCGCCGGGACCGCCGGGACCGCCGCCCATCATGCCACCCATCATCTGTGCGAAGGGGTTGCCGCCACCCATCCCGCCGGGGCCGCCACCGCCCATCATCTCTTCCATGCGCTCTTCGCGACTCATCTCGCTGCCTTCGCCCTCTTCTCGCTCCTCGGCTCGCTGCTGGCGGATCTCCTCGACCCGCTCGCGGAAGGATTTCCCGTCCTCGCCGCCCTCGCTGTCGTCTCCCTCTTCGCTACGCTCGCTTGCCTCGTCGGGATCGGACGCCCGGGGCGTGTTCCGGGGGGAGGGGATGTCTTCCTGTTCCTCGGCGTCGGACTGGTCTGGTTCCTCGTCGTCTGTCATGCCCAGGTCTTTGCGTGGGGTTCGGAAAAGCGTTGTCTTGTGGATGGGTCTAGCCGGCGAAATCGAACTGTCGGCGCGCCAGCAGCGAGAGGCCCGCCAGCGCCAGCAACAGCAGCGCGAGGTTGAACGCCGCCTGGAACAGCGACACGTACGACGCGGAGACGAACTCCGAGATCGCCTGGCTGGCGTTCGTGTAGAAGCCGTACGCGGTGATGGCAGCGAACAGTGCCAGCCCGATCAGCGCGAGCAGTTCGAGCCGTTCTCGCAGTGACCGCTCGTCCCTGCCAGCGGAACGTCTCCGACCCTGCTCCCCGGAGTCGCTCCGAGACGCTGTCTGCTGTTCGTCACGGCTTTCCGCGCCGACAGAGATGGTGTCGCTCGTGTCCGTTTCGTCGGACGGCGTCTCGGCCACGCCATCGGATTGCGCGTCCGTGGGGTCGTCAGGCCCCTCCGAACGTGCTTGTGCTGCCTGTTCGTCCGGATCGTCAGTGGGGTGGTCCGTGTCAGTCATGGTGTATCCGCCTGAGCAGGAGGGTACTTGCGAGGACGGCGACGAGTGCGACGGCGACGCCGAATCCGGGGCCGTCACCGCCGCCGGTCTTGGTCATCGTGGTTCGCGGTTCACGCTCCCGCCCGTCATCGGGCTCATCTGCGACGAAGTCGTCGACGCTCAGGTCGACCGACCGGGTCGTCCGGTTCACGTCGACCGTCTCCGTGGGATCGAGGTTCGCCGCGGCGGCCGCGGTGTCGACGATCACGTCGTCGCGAGTGAGGATCGCGTCGAGCTGGTAGGAGTAGTTGTCGGGGACGGACAGGCGGGCGGTCGGCGTACTCGTCCGGCCGGGACGAACGTCCTCGACCTCGACGGTGGCCCGGTCGGCGACAATGTTCGAGTCGGACTGGCGGGCGCGCACGAGCAACTGCAGGTCATCGGCCGGCTGATCGCCGCGGTTCGTCAGAAACGCCGTCGTGTTGAGCGTCACGTCACCGTCATCCGAGGCGACGACGTCGTAGGTTATCGTCGGGAACAGCGGACCGAACTCGTGAAACTGCAGCCCCGTGTTCGCGGTGGTCGGCTGGAGTGCCTCGATTCCGTCGATTCCCGCCGACCGAGTCGCTCGACGCTCGCTATCGACGAACACCAGCGTCTCGAAGCGATAGCCGCCGGATCGCTCGACCGTCACGTTCAGGCCGACGGGGTCGTCGCTATCGCCTTCGAGCACGCCGATCGATCGGCGTGCCCGCGTCTCGACGAGACCCGTGTCGGTATCGATCACGCGGACGAGCAGCGAGACGTTCTCGGACGTCCCGCCCTCGTGTGAGATCCAGTTCGTCACCGTCAGCGTCGCCGAGTCCCCGGAGACGTCGAGTGGCGTGAGACGGATCTCCGAGAGACGCAACTCCCCGTCGGGGGTCGGCTCCGAGTCGTCTTCGATGTCCGCCAGGGCGCCCGGTGCGACCAGGGCGAGCAGAATGGAGACGGCAAGTACCACCGCCGCCGCCCCCACGAGTGCGTATTCGCGTTGCACACATCTGACTGCTTAACGCCGCTATAAGTGTTTTGTGCCGCCAAGATGGATCTGAAAATATAAACCCGTCGAAAGCACGGAGTGGAACGAGTCACTCGAAGGCACTCAAACTGGATTGCAACTGCCGCGATGCGGCCTGACGGCTGACGTCGTACCCGACCAGTTCGCGCATGTCTACGGCGTACGTGCTCCCGCCCCGTTCGAGGACGAGCACGCGCCCTTTCGAGCCCCGAACCGTTCCGGTCGCCATCGTTTCGACGACTGGTCGGTCAGCGAGGTCGAGCCCGTACTCGAAGGTATAGGTCGCAATGGGATCGTACGCGTCCAGCAGATCCGCCCAGGCGTCCGAGTCGACGGCGCGGTGAAGCCCCTCGATCTTCGTTGGGACCCGGACCCGATCGCCGACGTCAGCGGCGATGTCCGCCTCGATCTGTCTGGCGATGCGACCGTTTTCGACCGTCCGGACGTGGGCTGCCCGGTCGGCCCCTTGCTCGCGAAGCCGGGTTTCGAGTCGCCACGAGCGGGTGACGCCCACCTTGAACGTCGCCGGTGCGAACGCCGCCAGGTAGACCGCGTGCTCCTCGCGGCAGGTCTCCAGGGGCAGGTTACAGTCACCTGTACAGCGTGCACACGGCCAGCGATCGGTGTGCTGGGGACAGTAGGGGGCTTCTGGCGCGTCACAGGCGAGATGGCGCGCCGTGTCGCCGGAGCCGTCGATCGTCCCGGCACAGTGGCGCTCTTCCAGCGTCAGCGCGAGTCGCTCGCCCGACCGGAGTGGCTCTCGCTCGAGGTCACCGTCTGCGGCGAGGATCAATGCAGGCTCGCCGTCCGGCGCACCCGTCTCGTAGCCGACGATCTGCACGCCCTGCCGTAGCGGCCGGAGGGTTTTGGCCCTTGCCATCGGCACGCCGATTCTGCCGGCTGTGCGTGGAGGACGTCGATCGTGTCGCGACGACCGCGTAGCGACGACGATGGAACGGGCAACACAAGCCAGGATGATCAACATTATCAGGGGCAAACGCGGATCCACACCCATGACAGAACGAACGTCGACGACACGCCGGAGATTTCTCGCAGGTGCGGCCGTCACAGGAGCGGCTGGACTGGCAGGCTGTGGCGCCCTGAGCGAAGGGGGGGACCCGGAGGGGAAACTCTATCAGCCGGACGCGTCCGAATCGACGGTCACACCAGACGAGGACGGACTCCTTCCGACGCCCGTACTCGGCGATCCCGACGCCGACGTGACGGTCATGGTCTTCGAGGACTACGTCTGCGGTCACTGCGCCAGCTACGTGGTCGAGCACTTCCCGGACCTGGGTGAAGAGTACATCCAGCCGGGGACGATCCGGTACGAGCACCACGAGTTCCCGCTTCCGCTGAGCGAGGAGTCCTGGCGCGCTCCGAACGCGGCCCGCGCCGTCCAGGACACCGCCGGAAGCGCGGCCTACTGGGAATATTCACAGCGACTGTACCGCAACCAGTCAGATCTGGGTCCCGACCTCTACGAATCACTGGCCGAAGACGTGGGTGCCGATCCCGGTCTCGTTCGAAGCGCTGCTGTCGACGAGCAGTACAGCGAGACGATCCAGGCCGACAAACAGTTCGGCGACAGCCTCGGCGTCGAGGCCACGCCGACGGTGTTCGTGAACGACACCGCCCTCGATAGTTACGACTTCGAGACGATCTCGCAGGCCATCGACGACGCACTGTAATCCTCCGAACCGCTGATCGATCCGAAAGCGGCTAACCTGTGCCGAGAGACGGGGTAGGTATGCAAGACGAACCGCCGGTCGTCGTCCTCAGACTCGGTCATCGCCCGGGCCGCGACGAACGGATGACCACCCACGTCGGGCTTACTGCGCGCGCGCTCGGAGCCGATCGGCTCGTTCTCGAAGCGGCGGCCTCGGGACGCAAGGAGACCGTCACCGACATCACCGATCGCTTCGGCGGCCCCTTCGAGGTCGAAGTGACCGACCAGCCGCTGGGTCGGGTCCGATCGTGGGACGGGGCGATCGCACACCTGACGATGTACGGCCAGCCGGTCCAGGACGTCGAAGACGAGATCCGTTCTGTCCATCGAGAGGAACCGTTGCTCGTCGTCGTCGGCGCGGAGAAAGTCCCTTTCGAGGTCTACGAACGCGCCGATTTCAACGTCGGCGTGACGAACCAGCCACACTCGGAGATCGCCGCACTGGCCGTGTTTCTCGACCGATTGTTCGAGGGCCGGGAGCTCGAACGCGAGTGGCGCGACGCCGAGAAGCGCGTCGTTCCGCAGGCGGCCGGCAAGCGCGTGATCGACGCCGACGAGGAGTGAACACGGGGCGCTCTGCCCTCACTGCAATTCGATCTTCCGGACGAACGGCATGTTGCGGATCTCGTTGATCAGTTCGCCGGGGAGTTGCTGGCCGGTGATGACGTACAGCTTCGGCTCGTCGGAGAACTCCGGGTCGTCGCTGATGACCTGCCGGATCGCGATGTCCTGCTCGGCGATCGCACTCGTGACTGTGGCGACGATCCCCGTCTCCTCGGCGTCACCGACAGTCACCGTCAAGACAGTCAGATCCAGCACCGGCGCGAGATCCATCAGACTCGGGATCGCGGAGATGTTCTGGAAGATGCGACGCAACTCCGGGTCCGCCAGGATCGCGTCGGTCGTGGCGTCGACGACTCGCCGGTCGACATCGATCTCGCGGGCGATCCCCGTGTTCGGGATCTCGATTCCCCCGGAGACGACCCGCCCCTCGTCATTGACTGAAAACCCCCGTTCGAGCAAGAGGCGGATCACCCGCTGCTGACTCGGGCTGTCCTCGAATTTCTTCATGATCTCGTCGAACATACCCGATACAGGACACCCCAGGGTCTTCAGCGTGATTATCGGACCGAACGGGCCCGATCGCTGGACATCCAATGGTGCGCGCTCCGGCTGAACGAACGATATGCCCCCGGTTGAACGAGCGGTGCGCGCCCCGGCCAGAGACGATCCTTCCCACATTCCGTGCGGAAACTGTGTGAACGTTCTTTCGAAAATACCCGAATTTCCACCTATTGAGCCGTCAGATGTGTAGTTTTCCCTCCCCTGATGTGTGTGTCGCGGTACCAAACATCCACAAACAATTATTATACTCGGGCACGAACAGTGACGTGTATGGCGACACGCCAGCAATCCCAGACGGGGTATCACACGTGTACCTGTGGCGCCGAGTTCGAGAGCACGGAGGAACTCCTCGAACACGCACGGGAGTCGCACGGGATCAGCGTATACTAGCTGGCGGGTTTTCACATCGTGAACGATCGACCTATACAAAAACAGTTTTAGCCGTCGGTACGGAGTTACGAACACCGACTATGTCAGGCATCGAGCTCACAGCGAGTCAACAGACGATCCTGCAGGAACTGGTAAACAGCTACCGCGAGAGCGACAGCGCGGTCAAAGGCGAGCGGATCGCCGAGGAGATCGACCGCAGCGCCGGGACGATCCGAAACCAGATGCAGAGCCTCAAGGCCCTGCAGCTGGTCGAAGGCGTTCCGGGTCCGAAAGGCGGGTACAAACCGACAGCAAAGGCCTACGACGCGCTGCAGATCCAGCAGATGGACCGCTCGGCTGACGTCTCGCTCTATCACAACGGTGAGTACGTCGAGGAGGCAAACGTCACCGAGATCAACCTGACGAGCGTCCACCATCCCGAGAAGTGCCGCGCCGAGATCTACCTCCAGGGGTCGATGTCCGACTTCGAGCCGGGCGATACGATCACCGCCGGCCCGACGCCGTCTGCTGGCCTGCAGATTATCGGCACGATCGACGGCAAAGACGAGACGAACAACGTTCTCGTGCTGGTCATCGACGACATGCGCGCGCCGGTCGAGGAAGACGAACTCGAATAGCGTCGCAGGCCGACATCCAGTGGTTCCGCGAGCGGAACACGGACAACGCGTCGACAGTCGTTTCTCGAACGCGGGGGCAGGGCTTTTCACTCCGCCGGTCGTATACCAGGTAATGGCAGAGGTCTGCCCGACGTGTGGACTCCCGGAAGAACTCTGCGTCTGTGAGGACGTCGCAAAGCAGTCCCAGGAGGTCTCGGTCGAAACAGACGAGCGGCGGTACGGCAAGCAGATGACGATCGTCGACGGACTCGATCCCGACGACGTCGACGTCGGGGAACTGGCGTCGGATCTCAAATCCAAACTCGCCTGTGGCGGGACCGTCGACGACGGCCGGATCGAACTCCAGGGCGATCACGTCGACCGCGTCGAGGACTACCTGGAAGACGAAGGCTATCCCGTCGAGTAGGGCCGAGAGTACACATATCTTTTTACGCTCCGACACGTAGTAGAAGTATGGGCAAGCGAATCAAACAGACGATCAGTCGTGCAAAGTACGCAGCAATAGGCGCCTCGGTCGGGGCGTTCGTCGGCGGTCTCATCAGTCGCAACGCGGCCAGTACCGGGGCCGGCCTCGGCGCGCTCGTCGGCGCGACCGTCGGTGAAAAGCGTGTCTCGGTCGATGAATTCGTCGGTCAAGTCAAGGACCGAACCGGCGAGAAAGCCGCCGAAGAGTAGTCGATCGTGGGCGCGTTTTTATATTCTATCACGCCGTAGCGACCGGTGTGACCACGGATCCGTCGTTCGAGATCCCGGCCCGACCACAGCGCCGCTATCCGTACAGTGGCGGGGTCGAGTACGAGGGCGAGACGGTATTTCGCCTCCGGCCGACGACCGACTGGTCCGAATCGGGATTGCAGGCGCTCGTCGAGGAGATACTCGGGGGCGGAGCCTACACCTACGGCGACTGGCTGGACCTCCCGATGCCGCTGTATCTCGTACACGACGAACAGACGGGGGACGTCTTTCGGGTCGCGGTCCGCGGAGGGACCGTCGAGTTATACGTCCTGCCGGCGACGGAGTCCGCAGGGTTGCGCCAGTTCTACGAGACGCTGGACGCCCACAGCGACGACCGGTGGACGGTCGAGTTGACCGTCGAACGGGCCTGATGACGCGCCCAGGGTCGCTCATACTGCCGGCTGTAAGTTCTAAAGATATTCGGTACGCCGGCGTGCCGAATCATTTCGAAAAGTTACAGCCGGCAGTATCAGAAGCCGCTCTGGTCGATCGAGTCGACGAGCCGCTCGACTTCGTCGTCGTCGACCGTCGCCAGCGGGCCGGGAATCGTCCGGGCGAGGGCAGCCGTCGCGACGGCGTTCGACAGCGCCACGTCCGGCCCGTCGCCATCGAGTAGCGTCGCGAGGAAGGCACCGATGAACGCGTCGTGCTGTCCGGTCTCGTCGACTGCCTCGGTCTCGATCGCGTCGCGGTCGTGAATGACGCCGTCGTGATAGACCAGCGCACCGTATTCGCTGCGGGTGAGCACGACCATCTGGAAGCCCCATTCCGCGGCCACTGTCGGGGCGATCTCTCTGGCCTGTCCGCTCTGGTCGAGTACGTCTCGCACGTCGTCCTCGGACGCGAACAGCACGTCGACCGAGTCGAAGACGCCGGTCAGCGTTTCGCGAGCCGCGTCCGGCGACCACAGCTCCGGCCGATAGTCCAGCTCCAGCGCGGATACGCCTTCTCCGCTGCTGCCGGCCCGAAGCACCGCCGCCCCCGTTTCGGCCGCCGTCTCCGAGAGCGCGAGGGTGCTGCCGGCGACAAAGACACTCGAGGCCGACTGGACGAGATTCATATCGAGGTCGCCGGGTGTCATTGTCGCGGCCGCCGCCGACCCGCGGTCGTCGATCCGGACGCGCTCGCGTGGCTCGCACGGCGGTTCGTAGAACGTCAACCCCTGCCGGCCGTCGTCGCTCCAGTCGACCTGCGTCTCGATCCCGTGTTCGTGGAGTTCAGAGACGACACGACGACCGAGCGGCGTCTCGGGCAGTTTCGAGAGCCAGACCGCGTCGGTTCCGAACCGACTGGCCGCGACTGCGACGTTACTCTCGGTGCCGGTCGCGTACATTCGAACGTCGGTCGCCGTCTCGAGTCGCTCGTTGTCCCTCGGCGACAGCCGAAGAGACGTGTCCCCAACAGTCACCAGTTCGACCATACCGAGGTATCACAATGGAAGGGCTTAGGTCTAGTGTCGCACCCGACTGGAAGGTGACCTAGGCGTGTCCGGGATAATCCCGTTCGAAACGGGTTTCGATCTCTTCGGCGTCGATTTCGATCAACACCGGGCGGCCGTGCGGACAGGCATACGGGTTCTCGCAGTCGGCGAGCGCCTCCAGCAGTGAGACGATCGAGCCGTCTGTCATCGAGGTGTTGGCCGTCACTGATGGATAGCAGGCCAGATCGGCCAGCAGTTCGTCGGCGACTGCCTCGACCGTCCCGGCGGCGTCGCTGTCGCGCTCGACGAACGACGAGAGGACGTCACGGACGAGTTCGGGGCCGCCGGCCTCGGCGATCAGCGACGGGACCGTCCGCACCTCGATGGTCCGGCCGTCGATCCGCTCGGCCTGAAATCCCAGGCGTGACAGCGCCTCGGTGAACTGCTCGAACAGCGCCGACTCCCGGGCGGTCAGCTCGATCTCGACGGCGTCTGCAAGCACCTGTGTCGTCGTCTCCCCGAGGAACTGTTCGCGAAGTCGCTCGTAGTTGATCCGTTCGTCCGCCGCGTGCTGGTCGACCAGCACCAGTCCGTCGCCGGTCTCGGCGACTACGTAGCTGTCCTGGATCTGTCCGAGCACGCGCATCGACGGCAGCGAGTCGAACGACTGTACCGCGGGATCGTCGTCGCCGAACCGCTGTTGTTCCGTCGCCGTCACCGACGGTGTCGAATCCGTCGTTTCTGCTTGCCCGGACGTCGCGTTCGTCGTCTCTGTACCTCCGGGCGCCGCGTCCGTCGTCTCCGGATAGCTGTCCTCAGCGGTGCCCGAGTAGTTACCCTCGAAAGCGTCCGAGTAGCTGCCTTCGGAGGCGCCCGCACGCCGCTCCTCGGGAGTTCCCGGGCGACTGTCGCCAGGGGACTTCGATCGATCGCTCTCGGTGACGCCCGGCTTGCCACTCGATGCGGCTTCGCCGGTCCGACTGTCCGATCCCGACGCGCTCGACTCCCGGTCCGTGTCGGGTCGATCACTGTCGTCTGCTGCAGGTGACGCCGATCCGTCTGATGCCGGCGTTCCGGGCGTCTCTGGCGCTCCGGCCGGGCCGTTTTCGGGACGACTCCCAGCCGACGCGTCGGTGCTGGCCACGGTCGAGTCGCCCTCGACGACGTCGCCCGCTTCGTTCGACCCCTCCCCAGGGGAGATTTCCGTCTGCTCGGGGGCCGATTGGCCGCGTGGCGCCCGCGATCGGAGGGCACCTTCACGCCGGAGCGCGTCCTCGACGGCGGCGGTGATCTGCTCGCGAACGCCCTCGCTGTTCGCGAACCTGACGTCCATCTTCCGGGGGTGGACGTTGACGTCGACCAGTGCGGGGTCGACCTCGACGAACAGGACGGCGAAGGGATACCGGTCGCTCGCGAGTTGCCCCTCGTAGGCCTCCAGCACGGCCTCGCGGACGGCGTCGGCGGTGACGAACCGTCCGTTGACGTACGTCGAGAGGTACTCCCGGCTTGCGCGGTTGGTCTCGGGATGGCTGACCAGCCCCGAGACACCTTCCAGGGGCCCCTCGGGGAGTTTCCCGTCGTCGATCTCGATCATCGCCTGCGCGACCTCGCGTCCGTAGACATCGAGGACCGTCTCCGTGAGGTTCCCCCGTCCGGTCGTCGAGAAGACCTCTCGACCGTCGTGTTCCAACGTCACGGCGACGTCGGGATTGGCCAGCGCGTACGCGGTGACGACGCTGTTGACGTGGGCGAACTCCGTAGCGTCCTGTGCGAGGTACTTCCGGCGGGCGGGCACGTTGTAGAACAGGTCCTCGACTTCGACGGTCGTCCCGACCGGACACCCGGCCGGCTGGACGGTTCCAGCGTCGCCACCTTCGACGGTTATCTCCGCGCCACGGTCAGCGCGTTCGTCTCGCGGCCGGGAGGTGATCGTCGTGCGAGAGACTGCACCGATCGCGTGCAGGGCCTCGCCGCGGAAGCCGAGCGTCGCGAGACCCCCCTCCAGGTCGTCGATGTCGCGGATCTTCGAAGTCGTGTGCTGTCTGACCGCCTGCCGGAGCGCGTCTTCGTCCATGCCGACGCCGTCGTCACTGACGCGGATCGACTCGGTGCCGCCGCTCGCGACGGCGACGCGGATCCGCGAGGCGTCGGCGTCGAGACTGTTCTCGACCAGCTCCTTGACGACCGAGGCGGGTCGCTCGACGACCTCGCCGGCGGCGATCCGTTCGACGGTGGTCGGATCCAATTCCCGGATCTCCTGGGGCATTCGTGGACTCGTTGGGAAGCGACGCTCTTGATACTGCCGGCTGTGCGTTCGGGGGTGCCGAGACCGGCAAGTTGTCCGCCGTGACCGTCTCGGTCACTCCGCAGCGACCGCGCCCGGAGACGTCACGACGCCTTCGACCACGATCCGGACGCCTTCGTCGTAGCCGGAATCGAAGACGGGTTCCCAGCCGTGAGCGCGGGCGAGCGCCCGGAGGCTCGGCAACGCCATCCCGGCCTCGGCAGTCGGGACCGACTCCTCGAACTCGAAGAACGTCTCCGCGCTGGTCCCCACTGGACGGTCACCGTCAGTCTCGAACACCAGCCCGTTACCATCGAGCGCGAGCGTGACCGACGATCCCTCGACGGCGTCGGCGAAGAGGAACGCGCGGTAGAGCAACTCCTCGAACCGACTCTCGTCGGCCTCGAGGGCGCCGTCCCCCTCTAGCTGTAGTTCGAGTCCGTCAGGATCGGCTCGTCGCCAGGCTGCCTCGGCGGTCTCGCGAAACGGCACTCGCTGGGTCCCTTCGACTGTCTGGCTGTACTCGGCCAGCATCGACAGATCGTCGACAATCTCGCGCATCCGCTTGGTCGTCGCAGACGCTGTCGAGAGCGCGCGGGCTGCCGTCTCCGGGTCGCGTTCGACGTACTGTTCGGCGGCCTCGATATTCCCGGCGACGATCTGGAGTGTGTTGCGCAACTCGTGGCGGATACCGACGGATAGATCCTCCAGTTGATCGTTGTGGCGTTTCAGCTCACGGCGCTGGCGCTCGATCCGGGTGACGTCGGTCAACACGATCATCCGTCCGTACCCGGTCTGGCCGAGCGAGAAGTCGCTTTCAGTCACCAGGAAATGACGCGTTTCGGCATCGATCCGAATATCGAGAACAGTCCGCCCCGCGCCGAGTGCGTCCGCAAGCGGTTCCACATGTTCGACTGATTCACCCCGCATTCCGTCTAGCCCGGGGACGATCCGTGTGGCGGCATCGTTGTAGTCCCGAATCCGATCGTTGTCGTCGAGAAAGACGACCGCGTCGTCGACGTCGGCCGAGAAGTGGACGGCCAGGAACCGCTCCTGGTAGAGAAAGAGCGCGCCGAGCGCAAACGCGGCGACGCCGAAAGGCGCGTGGATGATGTTGACGAGTTGCGGGATCGAGTACGCCGCGATGTCGAGGACGACCGGCACTGCCGTCAGCGACGCGAGTGCGGCGACGATCCGGGTGCCGTGATCGGACTCGGCGAACTGCTCGAAGAGCATGAACAGCCCGATCGAGGCCAGCGCGTAGGACAGCCCCGTCACCGTCCAGTGGACGACCCCCTGCTGGATCACTAGGTGCGTGAACCCGTCCTCGACGAGCGTAGCCTCGTAGTACTGGGAGTGCAGCGGGTTCGTGAGCTTGACGGCGACGACGAGCAGGTACGTCGCGATGCCGGCACGCCGGAACGTCGACTCCCGGTGATAGGTTCGCCCGGTGTATGCCGACGTGAAGTACAGCCACGCCCAGACCGTCGAGAAGCCGAAGACGAGCCCGACCAGGTAGGCTGCGTTCTTCAGTTGAAAGCCGGGGAGCAGGAGCACTGCGGTGTGTGCGCCGGCCCACGCGCCGCTCCCTGTGAGCAGCCCAATCAGTCCGATCCGTGTATCGCGATCCTCGATTCGTTTGGCACGGGCGAGGCTGGCAAAACAGGTCAGCGACGTGAATGCAAACGCGACGATGTAGACGAGATTCGACAACGCAGTCACGGGCGTACAGTGTGGCGGCCTGGATAAATATAATTCCCTGGACGGGGGCGACATCCCCCGCATTTGATAGTGATCGGGAGCGATAGCGGGGACGATGAGCTCCGAGCAGTATCCCGACGAAGTCGAGATCGTCGAGACGAACTTCAAGACCGACCAGCAGTCGGACGCAGCCGAGAAGATCGCCGAGGAGTGGCCGGTCGACCTCGACCGCCTCGCCGAAGAGGGACAGCACGTCAAGATGTTCTACAAGCAGGTCCTCGAACAGTTCCTCGGTCCGGCAGACGCGGACGCGACCTTCGCGGAGATCAAAGACGAGTACGGCAGTCTCGAACAGTGGGCCGAGAACGGCGATCCCGAGCCCGAAGCAGAAGACGTGGACGTCCCGGACGTCGACGACATCGACCCGGGGGTCGGAGGCGACGGCTCGACGCCGGCGGACGCGACCACGGAGTCGGACGACGCCGGGCCGGAGTCGAGCGTCGATGCATCGCCCGAATCCACTGGCGGGAAGGCGGACGCGGGCGACCTTGCAGATATCGACGCGAGCGATCTCTCGGCAGCGAGTGGGGGCGACGTCGACGCGAAGCGCCGCGCGTGGTTCCGGGCCGGTTTCCGTGAAGGTATCGAGTTCGCTCTCGAAAACCCGGACCTGTTCGAGTCAGAGTGACGATCGTTTAAGTGCTTCTCGTCGCAATGGCTGATAGTGAGCCTTCACCGGGACGTCGTAGACGGTGAGCGACGGCAGTGTCGCGAACGCCAGCAAAGCCGTAGTCGCGAACGCTGACAGTCTTAATATTCGAGAAAGTAGCTACGCGACGGGAGTGCTCGGCTGGACCCCTATTCGATGTCGGCCCCGGGAGCGTTCTTCTTGACGCTCTCGATGGCGTCGTGGACCTTGTTGCGCTCCGCGTAGCCCTCGCCGCTGTCGGCGATGACGTTCCCGTTGCGGTGGCGCAGCCGCCAGCGCCATTCCTCTCCCTCATCCTCGAAGACCTCGAACGCCGCGAGCCCGACATCGAGCGCGTCTGCCTCGGGCGCGAGACGCTGGACGCGCTCGACTGCCTCTTCGGCGTCCGATCTGGAGCTGTATCCCTCGCCGCTCGTGGCGACGATCTCACCGTTTGCGGCCCGCCAGCGCCAGCGGGTTTCGCCGCGGTTGTCCTCGTAGGTCTCGAACCGGTCGTCCGAGACGTCCTCTCGCAACGAGTCGACAGCCCGTTTGGCGTCTCGCCGGCGGGTGTACCCTTCGCTAGCCGCCGCGAGGATGTTCCCGTTGCGATGGAGCAGGCGGAACCGCCACTCGCCAGCACTGTCGCGGTAGATCTCGAACGACGCCGGATCGAACTGCAGGTAACTGGCCGGGCCAGCGTTCCCTTTGACGCTGTCGATCCCCTGTCGCGCTTTCTGTTTGCTGGAGTAGCCTTCACCGCTGTCGGCGATGACGTTGCCGTTGTCGTGGACCAGCCGCCAGCGCCACTGTCCGGCGCTGTCCTCGTACAACTCGAACGTCGCCCGGCTCTCGTCGTTCATGTCTGGAATGAGCGGGGCCGCTTCGAGCGCATCCTCGGGCTCTTCCTGTGGTTCGGGGACGATCTCCAGCAGCGTCGCGCCGAGGGCGTTACGTCTAACGCTCGCCATCCCCTTTTTCGCGTTGTGCTTGCGGGTGTAACTCTCGCCGCTGTCGGCGATGACGTTCCCGTTGCGGTGGCGCAGCCGCCAGCGCCACTGCGCTGCCCGGTCCTCGTATAGCTCGAACTGTGCCTGACTGGTGTGTAGCGAATCGACGAGTCCTTCGAGTTCTTCGAGGTCGGAGGTCAGCTCCGACTGGATGGTTTCGCGCTCCTGTCGTGTCGCCTCCAACTCGGCTTCAAGTTCCGAGGTGCGTTGTTCGCTGGTTTCGAGCGCTTCGCGAGTCGCCCCGCCGATGACCGAACCGGCGACGCCGGCCAGCGTGATGATCGCCAGCCCGGCGGCATACAGAAAGATCACTGGCTGGTTGCCGGTGAGCGTCGGCCAGTCGGTCGGGAAGACGACGGTGAACCAGGCGACGGCAGCGAAACAGACCGCCTGGCCGAGATACGCCGCGTAGGTCGCCCACGACTGCAGTGGGAGCCGAATCACTGGTCCGGCGACGAGCATCGACAGCCCGACCGCCAGTAGCATGATACTTCCCTCACGGAGCGTGAACCCGTCGGCTCCGACCGCAGACTCGCTGAGGAAAAACAGGACGAGCCCGGCGACCCCGAGGAGCAAGCCGATCAGGAACACCCAGTAGCCGCGAACCTCGTCGTCGGTGTCCGGCTCGCCGACCCGATTTCGATAGAAGCTGTACAACGGACCTTGAGAGGTATTCGTTCCCATACTACTGAAGATATCTCAGGCTAACCTAATAAAAGATTCCACAGGTCGTGAATCGATCGGAGTCCGTCGCTGAGCTCCTCTTTTTGCCGGTCTGTAGAGATAGATGTCAGCTTTCGCCGTCAAGCGTGACTGCCTCGTGAGCGGCGTTCCGAAGCGCGTCGGAGCGGCCGTACGTGCCGGGTGCGATCGCGACCGTCCGGAGCCCCTCGCGTGCGGCGAGTTCCAGCACCGGTTTGAAGTCGGTGTCGCGGGAGGCGATCGCCAGCACGTCGGCGTCACCGCGGGCGGCGATGGCTGCCGCGTCGACGGCAAGTTTGACGTCGACGTCGCCGCTGGTCGTGACGACCTCGAACCCGCGGGCCTCGGCCGCCTGGATCAGTCCGGGGGTCGCGTGTTCGTCGAGATATAGTCGCGTCCTCACGAGTCGGCCACGTGCGCTCGCGACGTCCCGGAGGTCGTCCAGGTCGACGTCGAACTCCTCGCGGAGAACGTTCGGCCCGTCGACGAGCAGTGCGACCCGCGACGTGCCCGCGGACGAGCCGAACAGCCGATCGAACAGTCCCATACGCGTCGGTATCTCCCAGTGGGTATGGATGTTGCGACAGCGATCGACGCTCCGCTCGTCGTCGCGGTCCTGCTCCCGTCTGCGAGATAGTGTAGCACGACCCGTGCTCGCTCCGATTGGTGTAATTTATAAACCCGCAAGCCATCGTTCCCGATGTCGAACGCTCGGTTGGTGTAGTCCGGCCAATCATCTTGGCCTTTCGAGCCGAGGACCAGGGTTCAAATCCCTGACCGAGCATTCTGTCGCTCGCAAACTCGCGAGCGACTGCTGCGAGCCAGGATGTGAACCACGGCAGACGCGCGCAACACCGTGAGCACGTCTGGCATCGGGTCCAAATCTACGACCGTGTGCATTGCTGCGAAGAAAACCGGAAACGACGAGCTACCGGATCGCCCGCGTCGCGTCGTCCATGATCTCGATCGCGTCTTTCAGCTCTTCGATCCCGGTCGCGTACGAGATCCGGGCGTACCCCTCGCCGTGCTGGCCGAAGGCGTCGCCGGGCACGACCACGACACCGCGGTCGAGCACTTCCTCGACCCAGCCGTCGGGTACCTTCGGCATCGCGTAGAACGCGCCCTTCGGGGTCGGATACGTCAGTCCCATGTCGTCGAAGCCGTCGAGCAGGACGTCTCGCCGCCGCTGGAAGGCGGTGACCATCTCCCCGACGGCGTCCTGTGGACCCGACAGTGCGGCCTCGGCGGCGTACTGGGCGGGTGCGCTGGCACAGGCCTGGATGTACTGGTGGACGCGCAACATCCGCTCGATCCGGTCGGTCGGACCGGTGACCCAGCCGAGCCGCCACCCGGTCATCGAGTAGGTCTTCGAGCAGGCGTTGATCAGGACGACGTTGCCCTCCTCTGAGAACTCCAGCGGCGAGCGGTGCTCGCCCTCGAAGACGATGTGTTCGTACACCTCGTCGGTGATACAGAGCACGTCGTGTTCGTCGGCGATCCGGGCGAACTCCCGCATGTCCGCGGGCGACTGGGCTGCACCCGTCGGATTGGCGGGGCTGTTGACCACGAACGCGGCGGTGTCGTCGGTGATCGCCTCCTCGACCGTTTCGGGATCGAGCGTCAGATCCTCCCGTAGCGGGACGGGCCTGGGGGTGCCGTCGGCGAGGCGGGTCAGCGCGTCGTAGGAGACGAAGCCCGGGTCCGGGAAGATCACTTCCTCGCCCGCGTCGACGTGTGCCTCCAGGGCGAGGTGCAGCGCCTCGCTGCCGCCCGCTGTCGCGATGACGTCCTCGGGATCGACGTCGAGGTCGTTGTCCCGGGCGTGTTTCGCGCTGATCGCCTCCCGGAGTTCGCGGGTCCCCTTGTTCGAGGTGTAGCCGTCGGCGTCGCCGGCCCGGATCGCTTCGATGGCGGCCTGGCGGGCGTGCTCGGGCGTCGGAAAGTCCGGCTGTCCGAGTCCGAGGTTGATCGCGTCCTCGCCCGCGGCCTCGAACACCTCGCGGATCCCCGAGATCGACACCTGTTCGACTCGCCGTGAGAAGTCGGTCATACCTGCCTTCGAGGGCGGGAGGGCGATAACTGTTGATGATCGCGACTACGAGAACTCCCGTTCCGGTTCCCGATCGCCCGCCGGGTCTTCGCGGCTTGACGCGGCGCGGGATCGGTCCTCGATGTCTTCGAGCGTCTCCGTTTCGAGCAGCCGCTCGACCTTGCGTTCGAACTGCTCGTCGGTGAGTTCACCGCGGGCGTATCGTTCGCGCAGCGTCTCCAGGGCGTCGAGCTGGTCGTCGGTGTGCTCTTTCGCTTTCGTGCTCTCGACACTGTCCTCATCGTCCCACCACTCGGCGACGTCGTCCTCGTCGCCGAACAGGAGCGCCGTCAGCGGGACGATCACGATGTACCCGAACAACATGAACGGGAGCCACCACCCCTGTCCAGTGAACATCGCGGCGAGCCAGATCCCGGTGACGAGTACGGAGACGATCCCGGTGAGGTTCTCACGAGCCCGTTCCAGCGGGGATCTCTCATTCATGGGCAGCGATTCGACCACTATCGACAAAAACCCACAGTTCGTCTTCGATCCTGTCGACGGCACCAGGACGACTCTCGACGCCTCCAGCAGAAACCTACAGCTCCTCTTCGATGACGCCACGCAACTCGGCCACGTCGGCCGCGTCGGCGGCCAGCGACGCTTCGCCGGCCGCGATCGAGAGCGTGCCGTCGGACGTCGCCTCTCCCAGCTCCTGGACGGGGGCGACGCCGTCGAACGCCTCGCGTACGGCCTCGGGGTCGGTCGTTTCGACGACGACCCGGCCGGGCTGTTCGTCGAACAGGGCGATCGGACTCTCGACGGTCACGTCCACCCCGGCGTCGTCGGAGACCATCTCCGCGAGCGTGACCGCCAGGCCACCGTGGCTGACGTCGTGGGTCGCCAGCGTGCTCTCGAAGTCCGCGACCTTGGCGATCGTCTCGATCAACTCGGCGGGATCCGCCGGGAGTTCGGGGAAGCGATCGCTCCCGCCAAGTTGGGCGAGTAGCTCGGAACCACCGAGGGCGGGCTCGTCGTCGGTCCCGCCGACCAGAAGCAGCGTCCCGTCGCCGGATAGTGCCATCGGTGGGGCGTCGTAGCCATCTTTCGTGCCGACCATCGTCAGCGTCGGCGTCGGCGGGATCGGTCCCTCGACGGAGTCGTTGTACAGCGAGACGTTACCGCCGACGACCGGTGTCTCGAGCGTCGAACAGATGTCGGCCAGCCCGTCGACGATCGCCTTGAACCCGCCGTAGACGTCTGACTTCTCGGGGTTGCCGCCGTTGAGACAGTCAACTGCGGCCAGTGGGGTCGCACCCTTCGCGGCGATGTTGGTCGCGTTCTCCAGTCCGACCGCACGAGCGCCCTCGTAGGGTGCCGCGGCCGTCCAGTTGGGGTCCGCACCGGCCGAGATCGCCAGTCCCTGTTCTGCTTTCCGGATAGATAGAACGGCCGCGTCGTCGCCCGGCGGCGTGGCCGTCCGGACCTGCACTTCGTGGTCGTACTGGCGGTAGACCCAGCGTTTGCTCGCGGTGTTTGGTGACCCGACGACAGTCTCGAAAGCCGTTTCGAGATCGAGTTCGGGCAGGTCACGCTCGGGCTGGGCCGGCTCGACGTGATCGAGGTCGTTCATCGGTGCACCCTCGCCGAGGAATTCCGCGTCGGCCTCGACGACCGTCTCGCCCTCGAAGGTGCAGTGGTAGATCCCGTCCTCTGTCGTCTCGCCGATGAGAGAGGCTTGCAGGTCGTAGCGCTCGGCGATCTCGCTGACGCGGTCGACGTCGTCGGGCCTGACTTCGTAGACCATCCGCTCCTGAGACTCCGACAGCAGGATCTCGGTGCCGTTCATCCCGGGTTCGCGCTGATGGACCCGTTCGAGTTCGATCGCGGCTCCGAGCCCGCCTTTCGCGACCAGTTCCGAGGACGCCCCGCCCAGTCCGGCCGCGCCGAGGTCGCGGGCCGATTCGATCAGGTCCTCGTCAATCAGTTGCTCGTTGCACTCGATCAGGAGCTTCTCGCTGTAGGGATCGCCGACCTGGACCGCGGGGCGGTCCTCGGTCTCGGCGTCCTCGGCGAGGTCTTCGCTCGCGAAGGAAGCGCCACCCATGCCGTCACGGCCGGTTTCTCGGCCCACGAGGACGAGCTTGTTGCCGGGCTCCTGTGCCTCTGCGGTGACGAGTCGGTCGGAGTCGGTCAGCCCCACGCAGGCGACGTTCACCAGGGGGTTACCCTCGTAGCCGTCGTGGAAGGCGACGCTGCCGGCGACCGTGGGGACGCCGATGCTGTTGCCGTAATGCGAGATCCCCTCGACGACCCCCTCGAAGAGATAGCGGGGGTACTCCCTCTCGAAGTCACCGAAATAGAGGCTGTCGGTCAGCGCGATCGGGTACGCACCCATCGAGAGGATGTCGCGGACGATCCCGCCGACGCCCGTGGCCGCGCCGTCGAAGGGATCGACGTAGCTGGGGTGGTTGTGACTCTCGATCCCCATGGCGATGTAGGTGTCTTCGCCGTCCTCGGACGGGATCGCGACCACGCCAGCGTCGTCGCCGGGCGGGACGATAACGTTCTCGCCGTCGGTCTCGAACGCGCCCAACAGCGGGCGCGAAGAGCGATACGCGCAGTGCTCGCTCCAGAGGTTCTCGAAGAGGGCTTGCTCCGCCTGGGTGGGCTCGCGACCGAGATGGTCGGTCACGAGTTCGCGATCCGGGTCGCTGAGACTCATTACCGGACCCTCGCGCGGGCCGACCAAAAGCGCTTTCTATCCCGTGAAGCTCTCGAACCGAGCCGATCTGCCGGTCGGCGCCCCCACGTCTGCTCTCGGTCGACATCTCTGAGGCGGCTTCGGACACTCGACGTGCGGCTCCGGGACGTATTTATGGCGTTCGAAGTCGTCGATCCGAATATGGAACTCACGTTGCGGTTTTTCGCCAGTTTCCGCGAAGTGGTGGGTCAGAAGACGATCGTCAGGGAGTACGACGACGTCTCGACCGTTGGCGACGTGCTCGAAGCGCTCACCGCCGAGTATCCCGGGCTCGAACTCCACGGCGAGGACGGGTCGCTCCGGGAGTACATCACTGTCATGCGAAACGGGAGAGACGTGGCCCACATCGACGGACTCGACACGGAGCTGTCGGGTGGCGAGACGCTCAGTCTGTTTCCGCCGGTCGCTGGTGGGTAGTCAGAGAGTTACGTCGGCTCGAACGGCTGGCGAAGCTATTTGAATTAGCCGTCTGTACGTCGGTTATGGACACTGTTTCACTCGGCGTCCCGCAGCCGATTCTCGACGCCCTGCCGGAGGAGGGTATCGACGCCGGACCGGACATGCAACGCGTCGTCGCGTCCTGGCAAGAGCGCATCAACGAAGCCATCGAGACGGCGGAGTCTGACCGCGACGCCGCCGGGGCGGTCGCGGACGCCGTCGAAGTCCTCGAAGACCGCCACGAACGCTACGACGAGCACGTCGTCGAACTGCGCGCGTGGGGCCAGTCGCCCATCTACGCGATCGCGTGGCGCAACCTCTATGCGGACCTCATCGCCCAACTGTACGACCACGACGACCTCGCCGAGCACATGAGCCGGGAGCGCAACGCGAGGATCGTCGAAGACGGGATCCGGTTCGGCGAGTGAATACGGAATGGAACGAATCGAACGGTCCTTTCGCGGCATATCCGCCCGGTTAGCACGCCATTATCTCTCGGAACTCGGTGACGAGATCATCGACGAGACGACCGTCGAGGGGCCGGACTGGACGGCGACGCTCTCGACTGAGACCGTCGAGATCGGCCCGTCGATCGAACTCACAGAGGTAACTGTCGTCGTCGAAGGGGACGAAGAAGCCGTCCCGCCGCTCGTCGAGTCGTTCGCGCAGAAGGCGATGCGGGCCGGCGGGTGAGACGGACGAAGGACTGCAGACGTCCTGGAGCTACGATCAGTCGTCAGCCGACGCGCCGGCGGAGACGCCGGTTCCGGGACCGATCGCGATGTCGAGCTCGTCGAGGCGCTCGTCGGGAACGACACCGTCGACCCACTGGCGTGCCTCGTAGTACTCCTCTTTGAGCTGATCGAGTTCCGCGAGCTGGCCCTCCGCGGCTCCCATGCCGGGAATGGCGTCTTCGCTGCCCTCGACGAACCGGTCCGGCAGCGAGTCGTCGTCGCCGTCGAAGCCGACCAGGTTGTTGTAGTACCGTTCCAGCGTGTAGATGCGCTTGCCGGCCTCGATGAGATCCTCCTCGCTCACGTCACGGCCAGTCATGCCGTTGTACTGCAGTACGTACTCCTCGATGCCCTCCGCGAAGGCGTTGAACTTGCAGATGTCGAACGAATCGGAGATGGCGTGCAGGTCCTGGAACGTCACCTGCAGTTCGCCCTTGCCTTCCGGATCGGCCGGGTCGACGGCCTCGGGGATGCCCAGGATCTCCGCAGCCGGGGTGTACCCCCGGAGATGACAGGCACCGCGGTTGGAGGTGGCGTAGCCGATGGCCATACCCTTCATCGAACGCGGGTCGTAGGCGGGGATGGTCTGGTTTTTCACGTCCAGCCGGGAGTCCTCGGCGTCGAACCGTTCGGCCGCGCCGGCCGCGCCTTTTGCCAGCGCGTCCGCGAGCTCGCCCTCGCGCTCGGCGATCTTGCGCAGCATCTCGTACATGGCGTCGTGGTCGCCCCAGTCGATGCCCTCCTCGACCTGACCCTTTTCGGTCATCTCCATGGCCATCGCGAGCATGTTGCCCGACTCGATGGCGTCGATGCCGTACTTGTTACAGCGGTCGATCAGGACGGCCGTGACCCGGGCGTCGTCGTTCATCGAGTTCGACCCGAAGGAGAAGGCCGGCTCGTACTCCAGCGATTCCATCCGGAGCTGGTGTTCCTCGCCGCCGAGTTCGACCTCGACTTCGACTTCCTTCTTGCAGGCGACCGGGCAGGAGTGACAGGTCGGCTCGTCGACAAGGATGTTCTCCCGGACCCACTCCCCGGAGGTGTTCTCGGCGTCGATGTTCGGCTCGCTCGGGTCGTCCTCGCGTTCCGCGGACGTCGAGGTGTACCGACCGTTGCGGGTCGGCAGCCCGTCCATCTCCTCGGTGAGGTTCGTCAGGACGTTCGTCCCGTAGACCGACAGTCCGCCTTCGTTAGGCGCAGTCACGTCCGACTCCCGGATGACTTCCATCGCCCGCTTGTGGCCCTCCGAGAAGGTTTCCTTGTCGGCCGGTTTCGGCATGTCGGTGCCGGACTTGACGACGACGGCCTTGAGATTCTTCGAGCCCATGACCGCGCCCGTCCCGCCGCGACCGGACGCGCGGTCGTCCTCGTTGATGATACAGCCGAACCGGACCTCGTTCTCGCCGCCGGGGCCGATCCCCATGAAGCTCAGGTTCTTGCCGTACTCGCCGTCGAGTTCGTCCTCGATGATCTCGCGGGCCTCGTGGACGGTCTTCCCCCAGAGGTGAGAGGCGTCCCGCAACTCGATCTCGTCGTCCTCGACGTAGGCGTAAACCGGTTCGTCGGCCTGCCCTTCGAAAAGCAGGCCGTCGAAGCCGGCCCACTTGAGCCGTGCGGCCGACCAGCCGCCGTGGTGGGAGTCGGTGACCGTGTTCGTCAGCGGCGACTTGGTGACGACGGCCATCCGGCCGCTCATCGTCGTCTGCGTCCCGGTCAACGGGCCGTTCATGAACGCCAGCAGGTTCTCCGGACCGAGCGGGTCGACGTCCGGCCCCTGCTCGAAGACGTACTTGACGCCGAGACCGCGCCCCCCGATGTACTTCCTGGCGTCCTCGTCGTCGACGCCCTCGTACTGTACGTCTCCCTCGCTCAGATCGACGCGCGCGACCCGATCGCGATAACCGCCGAGTTCCGTCATGTATATCCCTCATGATTAAATAGGGCTGCCAGCGAGTTAGCTCTACGTCCGTCGATGTAATCGGCGACGATTACGTTGCAGCGACGGTATTTTCTTGAGGTCAGACCGCCAACCTCCGGGAGATGGCCTCACAGGAGCCGATCGTGACGGTCGAGGGAGACAGCGAGGTAATCCTCGCGGACACGCCAGACGCGCGTGATCGCTTCGAGTGGCAGACCCGGGAGTTCACGATCAACTGCCACTCCGGGCGTAAGATCGAGGGGCGCTGGAGCGGGTTCCCGATCGCGCCGGTGGCTGAGGCTGCGGAATTCCCACCAGAGACCACTCACCTGTTGATGACCGCGGACGATGGGTATCGGGCCTGCGTCGACGCCTGGTTCGGACTCGAGGGGTTCGTCGGGTTCGTCTGCGAGAGACTCACCGTCGAGGGCGGCGACGCATACGCCCTTCGGGAGACGCCGCGCTTCCTGGCACCCGAGATCGACTCCTCGCGGACGATCCGGAACCTCTCGACGATCGAGGCGATCGAACTACAGCCCGACGAAGAGGCTCGCGACTACGAGGCGGGTCACTGACCAGGGCCGGAACCGTCGAGAGACACGGTCAGTAGACGAGTTCGCCGGAAATGAATTTCCGGGTGCGGGCGTCCGACGGGTCCTCGAAGATCACCTCGGTCGGGGCGGTCTCCGTGACGGTATCGCCGAGCAGGACCGCGACCCGGTCAGCGACGCGTTCCGCCTGGTGCATGTCGTGGGTGGCCACGACGACGCCGATACCCCGATCGCGAGCCGCGTCGATCGCGTCCTCGATGACGGCCGTGTTGCGCGGGTCGAGATCCGACGTCGGCTCGTCGAGCAACAGCACGTCCGGATCGTACGCCAGCGCGCGGGCGAACGAGACGCGCTGGGCCTCGCCGCCGGAGAGCGATCCCGCCTGCTGGTCGGCTTTATCAGCCAGCTCGACGACCTCGAGGGACTCGTAGACCGCGTCGGCGGTGCCGTTCGAACTGAGTATCGAGTGTAATTCGGTGCGCAACCGGTCGGACCAGGACCGACGGACACGGAGCCCGTATTCGACGTTACGGGCGACCGAGGCGTCAAAGAGGTTCGCCTCCTGAAAGACCATCCCGATGCGTCGGCGCAGCGAGAGACGTTCGGATTCGTCGACGGCCCAGGCGGCCGTACCGTCGAGCGTGACGGTTCCATCGTCCGGTGCGAGTGCGAGTGCGAGCGTCCGGAGCAGCGTCGACTTGCCGACGCCGGAGGGTCCGATGACGGCGACCACCTCGCCGGTGTCGACTTCGAGGGACAGCTCCCGAAATACCTGCTCGCTTCCGTACGACTGTGTGAGGTCGGTCGCGCGCAGCATCACCAGTTCACCCCCTGATCGCTGAACCGGACGACGACGGCGTTGACGACCAGCACGAGGACGAGCAACACCGCCCCGAGCAGCATCGCGGTCTCGTATCGCCCCTGCCGGGCTTCGAGCTGGATCGCGGTCGTCAGGGTTCGGGTCTTCGAGATCCCGTCAGCACTCGTGATGTTGCCGCCGACGATCAACACGGATCCGACCTCGCTGATGGCGCGGCCGAACCCGGCCAGGATCGCCGTCGCGATCCCGTATCGTGCTTCCTTGAGGACGACCAGCGCCACGTCGAGGCGCGTCCCGCCGAGGACGCGAGCGGCGTCGCGAACGTTCTTGCCTACCCCAGTGATAGCTGCGAGACTGATGGCGGTGATCGGCGGCGTCGCGAGCACGAACTGCGAGATGATCATCGCTTCCCTGGTGAAGACGAGGTTCATCGAGCCCAGCGGCCCCTGGTTCGAGACCAGAAACAACACGGCGAGACCGACGACCACGCTCGGAAAGCCCATGCCGGTGTTGACCACCGACTTCACGAACTGCTTGCCGGGGAACTCCGAGAACGCCATCGTGATGGCGACTGGGATGCTCACGAGCGTGCTCAGCGTTACGGCGACGAGACTCACGTACAGCGACACATAGGTAATGCTCCAGACGTACCCGTCTCTGAACGGGAGGTCGAAGACCGCCGAAAGCGGCTGGCCGAGTGATTCTAGGGGCATCGTCACTCCGCTGTCGAGTCGCTTCGCCACCCCTCCGGGACGTACTGCTGGAAGTTCGGGTCCTCGGAGAGTGCTTCGGGGAAGAACAGCTGTTCCCCGTTTCGCTCGTAGTCCGAAATCGCGTCCTGTACGTCCGGGCTGGTGAGCCACCCGATGTAGGCCATCGCGAGGTCGTAATTGACGTTGCCGTGGACTGCAGGGTTGACCGCCATGACGCCGTAGGGGTTCGAGAGGGCCTCCGGACCATCCTCGATGGGGCCCTGCACCAGAATGGTCAGGTCGAGGTTCGATCGCTGGGAGAGGTAGGTTCCGCGATCGGACAGCGTGTACGCCCCCTGCTGGTTGGCGATGTTCAGCGCCTCTCCCATCCCGGTGCCGGTCTCCTGATACCAGTCGCCGCCCGGTTCGACCTGCGTTCCCTCCCAGAGGTTCCGCTCTTTGGCGTGTGTGCCGGAGTTGTCGCCGCGGGAGACGAACGTCGCCCGTGCCTCGGCGATGGCGGCGAGCGCTGCGGTCGCCGAACTCGTGCCTTCGATCCCCGCTGGATCGGTTTCTGGTCCGACGACGACGAAATCGTTGAACATGAGGTCGCGACGGTTGACGCCGTACCCGTTACGCATGAACTCGTCTTCGAGGTCGCGAGCGTGCACCATCACTACGTCAGAGTCCCCGTTACGGGCCGACTCGAGCGCGGCTCCCGTGCCCTGTGCGATCGCGTCGACGGACACCCCGTACCGCGCCTCGAAGTCGGGATGGATCTCGTCGAGCAGTCCCGTGTCGTAGGTGCTCGTGGTCGTCGTGAGCGTGAGGGTCTCCCCGACCACGTCCGGGGCCCCGGAATCCGCCCCGGATCGAACACATCCGGCAGCGATCGCTGCTGTTCCCGCGCCCAGCCCCGCGAGAAACCGCCGCCGTTGTATCTCCATAGACATAACGAAAACCCATTAACAAATATACTTTTGGGCGGGTATCGGAATCGAGATCGATCACGGTTGCGGGCATCACGACAGTCGGCAGTATTAAGCGCCGCTGCTGATTAGTTCTCTATTCGAGCACGTAGCGCATGGATGGGGAGACTGATCCGCTGGACGATGCCGCCTACGACGCCGACGAGCTGGTACTGACGCGCCGACAGGCCGAGGTCCTGGCGCTCCGAGAGCAGGGACTGACGCAGGCGGACATCGCCGAGCGCTTCGGGACCACCCGGGCCAACGTCGCGAACATCGAAGCGAGCGCACGTGAGAACGCCGAGAAGGCCCACAACACCGTCGATTTTCTGGAGCGACTGCACCCGCCAGTGACACTCGACATCGACTCGCACACGTCGCTGTTCGACATTCCGCCGCAGGTGTACTCGGCCTGTGACGAGGCCGACGTCAAGGTGAGCAGCTCCGCAGTCGATCTGGTACAGGAGGTTCGATCGGCGGCTAGTAGCGCGATCAGCGGCAACGTCGTGACAGAGCCGATCCGGATACTCGTTACCGAGAGCGGCGAGGTCAGAGTCGCCCGCGATTCCACCGATTCTGACTAGTCGCTCGCGTATCGTCTGGCCGTCGTATACGCCTCCCGGACCTGCCGGAACGTGTCTTCGTCACCGCCCTGATCGGGATGGACCTCTTTGACTCGCTCTCGGTAGGCGTCTCGAACATCGGCGAGTGACGCGCCCGCGGGCAGTCCGAGCCGGGCGAACGCATCGCTGGCCGGATGGGACTCGCCCTGTCCAGCGACGGCGGTCGTCGGCGTCTCGAAAGGCAGGCGCGGGCCGATCGCGACGCCCGGAAGTTCGTGCTCGACGAGTACGGGCGTCGTCGCGGTTCCGGTGAGACGGAAATAGGTGCGTGCATCGAAGGTGATCGCCACCTCGCGAGCGGGGAGGTAAAACGCGACCAGTTGGCCGTCGACGGCGTGATCTTCGGCGTAGCGTTCGCCGATCCGATCTAGATACGCCCGGATCTCCGAGCGGCGGCGCGCTTCGGTGTCGCCACCGGACTCGGACGGCCGCCGGCTCGGAAACAGACGCTCGGTCACGACGAACAGCCCCGCGACGACGACGCTGCAGATCGCTCCCAGCGCGACGCCGACGACGAGCCACGACGGGAGCTCCGCGAGACTGTCTAGCACAGTGTCAGCGAGTAACGAGTAACGCGAACAAGAACCGCTCGCTGGGGGCAATCCGTGCCCGATTCTAGCCGATGTACCGGAGATCCTCTTCGGAGGCCGCGGGTGCACTGCTCTCCATCTCCTGGATCTTCCGGACGACTTCTTCCATCTCGTCGGCGCGCTCCTCGAGCGAGCCGAAATCGACCTCGAAGCCGATCGCGTCCTGCAGGACTTCGAGTACTGCCTGGGCGCTTTTGGGATCGACCAGGTAGCCGGAGGTCTCGCCCATCAGACAGGCCGCCGGGAGGTCGCGGCGCTCGCTCAGGCCGAGCAGCAGGCCCGAGACGCCGACGATCCCGCCGGCTGGTTCGTCTTCGCGAAACTCAACGCCGACGCCTTCGAGCTCCTCGATCAGTTCCGTTGTCGTCGCGGCGCCGAGCACGTCGTACTCCTCGATGAGCTCGCCGGTCGGAACGCCACCGAGGGCGAACACCCGCTGGACGCCCAGTCGCTCCGCGACGTCCAGGAACGTGTCAGTCAGACCGTAATGGCCCTGGTTGTCCTGCGCCTGGTGGTCGCCGGTCAGCGTGAGTAGGTCCGATCCCTCCTCGGTCTCGACGGCGTGGAATTCGGCGTGGGCCAGCTCGGCCGTGCCGTCTTCGACGGTCACCTGCGGCGGGAAGTGCGTGGAGTACACGCGTGCGACGAGTTGACTGTCCAGTTCTTCGAGGACGTGCTCGGCGGCGAGCTTGCCGACGTGTCCGACGCCGGGCAGCCCCTCGACGAGCACTGGCTCTTCCAGGTCGGGCTCGGCGAGAATCTCAATCTCGAATGGGTCCATACCCGCTACTCGCGGCGTCGCTCCTTAAGTGCCCGTCGGTACGAGCCGTACCGGTCCTCGGGTGAGAACGGGGCCGGCGCGCTGTTGACGGCCTCCGCCCCGCAGTCGGGACAGCTCCCGGCGAGCGTATAGACCGGGCGGTCGTGGGCTTCGCGCCATGCCGAACACACGCGAATGTCGGATTTCATCAAAAGAGAGCGGTTACTCTTCGTCGGTGTTGCGCTCGCGGTGATACTGCGCCGTTCCGCCGTGGTTTTCGATCACGTCGGCGGCCCGCTGAGCACTCTCTTCGAGCTGTGACTCGGCGGTCTTGTAATCCGGCGCCCGGACCTTGATCCGGTACTCCGGCGACCCGACGTAAGTCACCTCGAGGTCGACTTCCTCGGGAACCTCGCCGTTGCCTTCGGCAGCCTGCAGCGCCTCCTTGATCGCGTCGACGCCGTCGCTGCCGAACGCCCGCAGGTCGACGTAGCCCGACACCTCGACGTAGGGGACCGAGACGTTCTCGCGGGCGGTTTCGACGATCGCCTCGATCTCGTCGTCCTCGAGGTCCGTCTCTTCGAGCGCCTCGGCACCGCGGATGGCGGCCCCCTCGAAGCCAGCGTACATCGAGCCGAACTCGGCGAGCAGTTCGTTCCCGACAGCGGCGTATTTCTCGTCGGAGATGTCCTCGCCGAACGATTGCTCCATCCAGTTGTCGGCCTTGCGCTCGTTTTTCCACTCCTGGATCTTGTCCTTGCGCTGGTGGTCGTTGACGTCCTTCAGCGAGAGGTCGATCTGCTGGGAGGACTCGTCGACGTCGAGGACCTTCGCGACGACGCGCTGATCGACGTTGACGTGATCGCGAACGTTCTTGATCCAGCCGCTGGCGACCTCGCTGATGTGACAGAGGCCGCGCTTGTCCTCGTACTCCAGCAGGTCGACGAAGACGCCGAAGTCCTCGATCTCGTCGATGCGGCCAACGACGAGTTCGCCCGGTTCCGGCCACCCGCTGTACTTCATCGTTACCGTGCCTCGACGGTTTCGACGATCTCGCCTTCGATCTCGGCCTCACCGCCCGTGGGGACTGCGAGCGTGTGCCCGCAGACCGCACAGGAGACTTCCGAAGCGGCCTTGCCGAAGACGATCTGTTCGTTCTCACAGTCCGGACACACGACGGCGTAGAAGTTTCCAGCCATGATGATCACTCCTGGAACTCGAGTCGGCCGGCGCGCCAGCCCTCGCGGAGGTGGGCCTTGCCACACTCGCTGCAGCGGTACGTGAGGTTGGTCTTCTTGGTGGGTTTGTCCCCACCGGGCACCTTCGAGAACTTGCCGTCGTTCCCGATCCCGCTGTTGCGCTCTCGCTGGCGGTCGTTGACCTTCTTCATCCCGGAGGAGCGACCCGTCCGGACCTTCTCGACCTCGTGTTCCTGATGTTCGTTACAGTTCGGACAGTACGTGTTAAATCGGCGTGGCATCTGCATAGCGAATCGTCCTTGCCCGAGATTTGACGTGGGCGCTTAAAACCCGTTTGGTTCCGTCCGATCCGGGCGTCGTCACCCGTGCGATCCTGTGACCGTCGCCGGCTCCGAAGTCCCTAAGTGCGGTTGCACCGAACGAGCGAGCATGAAGAACCTCATCATCAACGGCGACCCCGGAGATCTCCGCAAGGACGCCGTCATCGAGTACGACGGCCAGCAGTACGTCTGCTTTTCGGTCAAGCGACAGGGCGACTGGCACGGCCCGGATCGGCCGCAGCTGTGGTGTACGATCGGCCAGGAAGACGAACGCGAGGACTACGAGCGCCGTCAGTACATCCCGATGCACCTGGAGACGCTCTCGACCGAGGCCGAAACCGTGACCGTCGTCGAAACGTGACCGTCGTCGTCCATACCTGGTGACAGCTACGTCTCGTCGAGGGCCGTCCGATTCACCCGATAGACCGTGACTGCCGGCCACTGCTTCTCGACGGAGACCTCGTCTAGCTCGTCGACGGTTATCGTCTCGTAGTTGCTTCGCTCGTCCGGACCGACGTAAATCAACTCGACGTCATACTTCGACAGCAGTCGGCGCTGCTCGGCGGGCTGGCCAATGAAGATCGTCCGCACGTCGTCGACGCGCTGCCGGTACACGTCTTCCCCGCGATAGACTGCCTCGGGTGGTTTGCCCACGACCGTCGGCACGCCTGTCAGGCTAGCGGGCGCGTTGTCCCACCGATACTGCTGGCCCGGATGGCTGACCATGTTGGGCTGCCCGTCGACGTCCCCGTCGAGCCAGTAGATGGCTCCCGCCTCTCGCGGGTGGTCCGACTCGACGAACGCCAGCGCGTCCATCGTCGGTTCGACGTCGTTGCCGGCGTCGACCAGCGCGAGTCCGCCGACAAACCCGGCAGAGACGACGAGCAATCCAATCGCCAGCCGGCCGCCGGCCCGCCAGCCCTCGCGGTCGGGCGGCACCCACCGGGAAACGCCGGCAAGGGCCGGCCAACCGACGAGCGCGACCACGAGCAGGAACGCGGCGAGGGTGAGCCAGACTGGCACGCCGGACAGCAGTCCGCCCGAAGTCGCGTCAGCGTACAGCCCGAAGTGGCCCGCGAGTGCGAGGAGCCCGTACAGCGAGAGCGCGCCGACCAGCACCGCCGTCCCGGCCCGGAAACCCTGTCGCCACCGCGGCCCCGACAGACCCAGCGCCGGGTGGTGGTCGTCGAGCAACCGCGTCAGAACGACCCCGGCCGCGACAGACGCGAGCACCCATGCCTGCATATAGACTTTGAACACCGTGTTGAACCGCCCGGAGATCGCGCCGTCCTGCAGGTAGACGAATTCCACGAGCACGATCAGTCCGGCCGCTGCGACCAGCAGCACGGTCTCGAAACCGGGGCGAGTCGGACCGTCGGTCGACCCGACCACGTCGACGTCGGGACGGCGGTCGTCCCGCAACAGCACCCAGCCGACGAGAATCAGGGGGCCGAACAGCCCGACGGCAGCGACGTCGATCACCGTCGTCATCGCGACAAGCAGGACGACGACGGCGGCTAGAGCTCCTCGCGAGGAGACCGACGGGTGGCTATACCGGTAGAGGGACAGCCAGAACAGGACCAGAAACGCACCGTGGGTCACGAGCAGTTCCGCCAGCGTGCTCCGGTCCGGGAAGACGGCCGGAGAACCGGTCGAACTCGCGGTGACGAGCCAGTACGGTGCCGAGAGCAACCAGGCCAGCACGAGGACGACCCCGCCGGCGACGATCGCGACGGCGAGTGTCCGCGCTTCGAGAAGCGGGCGGCCGAAGGATCCGCTGTCGTTCAGGACAGGCTCGTTCCGGCCGAACAGCGCCGAAATCGGTCGATCCGGCGCGAGTGCGAGCGCCAGGATCGTCAGTCCGCCGATGGCGGGGAACGACCACGAATTGACGACGGCGATAACGGCCCCGAGTGCCGGGACGAGGCCGAAGACGGTCGCGAGCGTGCGACGGCGCGAACGGTCGGTGCCGGCGACGAACACCTGAAAGAGCACGGCGGCGACGGCCAGCAGGAACGGCGTGTTCATCATGTGCGCGTGGAGGTCGCCGTTGAGCCACGCGAACAGCGGGAACTCCGTGATCGCGCCTTCGAGGACCCGACTGGCCGACCAGTAGTGAAACTCCGAGATCGAGGTCGCGATCCCGTACTCGCGCGGGAGCGGGAGCAAGAGCCCGGCGAACGCCTCCCAGACCCTCGCCACCGCCGACGGGATCGCGCCCAGCGGCCCGACCCGTGCGGCGACAGCATCCAGCAATGCGCCACCGAACCGCAGCGGCGTCAGGAGGTTGCTGGCGAACCCGACGAAGAAGGCGGCTCCGATCCCGGCCCGCCGATACGAGAAGTCCCGGTGGGCGGCGATCGAGCCCGCCAGCCCGTAGGCTGCCGTCACGAGCATCGCGTAATATCCCGACAGCGCGAGGTTGTAGGCGAACCGGCCTGTCGTGCCGGTGAGTCGGGCAAGCAGCGACGCGAGCAGGTGCCCGCCGTAGTAATACCGGACGGTCTCGCCCGCGAACCAGGCGTCCTCCGGCGGGATCGTCGACCCGCGCAACGAGGACTGCAACAGGCTCATGTCGAGGAACTTCTCGCCGCCACCGGGAGACGCGGCCGGATCGACCGCGCGGATCGCGACGAGGAAGAGGAACGCGACCGCGAACACGAGCGCGGTGCGCACGTACGCGTCGTGATCGACCTCGAACCCGCGATAGACCGCGACGGCCGAGAGTCCAGCGAGCACGAGCAGTCCGATCCAGAGCCCGAACTGGATCGACACGCGCCCGAGAGCGAACACGACGAGCCAGACGACCGCCAGCCCGAGCGGGAGCGCAAGCGCGGCCCCGCGGTCCTCGAAGTCGGGCAACAACGCGTGTGCGAGCGGCTGTCCGAGATACAGCAACAGGAGGTACGTCACCAGCCAGAGCGCGACCAGCCCGTATTCCATTACGACCACGAACGACGATCTGACCAAAAGGCTTTGTGAAACGTCCACCCACCGACAGCGGACCCGCTACTTCTCGCTGTCAGCGTCGGTATCGGAGGCAGTCAGGCTCCGGATCGCGTAGGCCGCGCCGCCGATCGTCCCGAGCGCACTTGAGACGACTCCGAACCCGGGACCGAAGCCGTCACCCGTCTCTGTGACAGTGTCGGTCACAGTATCCGTCCCCGTCTCGCCAGCGCTCGTCTCGGTGTCGGATTCGGTGGTCGTGGGACGCGTTGTGGTCTGGACGGATTCGATGGCAACGCCGATCGTGGCAGTGCCTGCTGCCCCCTGTCCGTCGGAGACGGTCATTTCGACGACGACAGTGGCCGCGTCGCCGACCGACGGCGCAGTGAACGAGGTCGTCTGGCCGCTGTCGCTCGCGAGATCGACGTCGGGGCCGCCGGTCTGGATCCACGCGTAGCTGAGGGTGCCGCCGTTGGGGTCGGAGGACTCCCCGGCGTCGAGCTCGACCGTCGTTCCCGCCGGAACCGGCTCCGATACGTCCGTGCCGAGCGTGACTTCGCCGACGGGCCCCTCGTTCTCCGACTGGGGCAGCACCGTCATGGTCGTCGTTGCCCCTGCACTGTTCCCGTCGGTGTCGGTGACCGTCACCGTGAACTCCAGAGTCGTCTCCTCGCTGACCTCGGGCGCGGTGAACGACGGATCGGCCGCCGTCTCCTCTGTGAGTTCGACCGACGGGCCGCTGACTTGCACCCAGTTGTAGGTGAGCGATTGCCCGTCGGGATCGGTCGAGCCCGTCGCGTCGAGGGTCGCCTCCGCCGTCGCGAAGACGGTATCGGGAGCGGTGACGGTGACGGTCGGCCGTCCGTCGGCGTCCAGTTGTGGCACGAACGGAAGCTGCGTCCCGTCCTCGAATGCCATCGCCTCCGACTGGGGGACGCCCTCGGGCGTGATCATGTCGATGGCGTTCGAATTGACGCCCTCGGCGCTTCCGCCCCCGAAGTTCCACTCGGTCGGCTCGGCCTGGACGGTCCGGACCTGCCCCGCCGCGAACCCGTCGTAGCCGAACAAAAGCGGCGCGAACTGCAGCTGTTCCGCGTCGCCGATCACGTCCGCCGGGAAGTCGAAGGAGATCGCCTGCAGGTCCGGATGGACCGCCGTCGTCACGTCCTCGGCGACGATCGACCCGTCGGCCGCCTCGACCGCCTGCAGGTCGTAGCCGCTCACGACGACGCGGTAGTGATAGGGCTGTGCGAACTCCGTGTTCGTTCCCGTTCGACCTTCCGTCGTCGCCGGAGCGGCCGGGTCTGCCGTCGGATCTCGAACGTAGACCTGCATGAAGTACAGCGAGAAGCCCTGGCTGCCAGACCACTGGTTCGTGATCTCGTCGTTCAAGTAGTAGACGAATCGGTAGCGGTCCCCAGCCCGGTACAGTTCGACGTCCGTGATGTCGAACGTCCCGGGCGTCAGTACGTCCGCGGAGGGATATTCGTAGCTGCCGGGCCCGTGGTCGTCGCCGGTCGGATCGCTCCAGTCGTGCACGAGCGTCCCGGAGAAATTCGACAGCGAGAGCAGCGGGACGGCGTCGCCGCTTTCGAGGACAGTCGACTGATCCGTCCCGTCCGGGACGAGCAGATCCAGGACCGCGGGTGCGTTCGCTCCGTCGGCCCCACCGAACGCCGACTCGGTCGCCTCGGGTTGGACAGGTCGGATCCCACCCGGGCTGTTAGGGTCGTCGCCGAACAGCAGCGGAGCGACGGCAGCCCCATCGAGGTCGCCGCTGACCGCTGTCTTCGGCACCGAGACGGCAATCGCGTCCTGAGACGGATAGCCGCCAGCCTCGACCCCCTCGGAGGCGACGGTCCCGGAGGCGTCTTCGACGACGTTGCGGTTCTCGTCACCAGTGGCGACGATCCGGTAGTTGTAGGGCGTCTCGAAGGCGACGTTGGTGCCGGTGCGGCCCGCGGTCGCGGTCGGATCGTCGCCGTCGGTCGCGACGTACAGCTGGAGGTGCTGCAGGGAGAACCCGAGTCCGCCGTCGAACGGGTTCGTGAGTTCGCCGGCCAGTTCGAGCACGAACAGCAGGCGGTCGCCGGTGTCCCCGATCGTGAACCGTTCGATGTCAAACGCGCCGTCGGTGAACGCCTCACCGGTCGGGTACGTATACGTGCCCGGTCCGTCGTCATCGCCGACCGGATCGTCCCAGTCCGCGAGCAGTTCGCCCTCGAAGGGGTCCGTCAGGACGAGATACGGGATCCCTGCGTCAGATGCGAGTACTTCCGCCGCCGTCACGCCCTCCGGAGTGAACAGATCGATCGCGTGGGGCACCTCACCGTCGGCACCGCCGAAGCGACGCTCGCCGGCGGATTCGCCGACGCGGGTGACGTTCCCCGGCGCGTCCGGATCGTAGCCCGCGAGCAGCGGGACGAGTTGCTTGTCGGTCGGATCGCCCGGCACAGCGTGTTTCGGGACGTCGACTCTGATCGAGCGCGTCGACGGACTCGCGAACACCGACCCCTCGGCGACCATCTCGCCGTCGGGCGTCTCGACGCGTGCGCCATGTTCGCCATCGGCGACGATCCGGTACTGATACGGCGCTGAGAGCGACGCCGCGATCCCTTCGCGGGTCGCGGTCGAACCGGACGGGTCCGTCGGATCTCTGAGGTAGAGTTGCAGGTGCTGGACGGAGAAGCCCCCGTCGTAGCCGAAGGGGTTCTCGATCGGCCCGTCGAACTGGAAGCGGAACTGGTAGTCCGTCTCCGACTCGTGGAGGTCCAGACGCGTCAGATCGAACGCCCCGTCGGCGTAGGCGTCGCCGGTCGGATAGGTGTAGGGAACGTCGCCGGTTTCGTCGTCGACACCGACAACGTGACTCCCCAGTCCCGACAGCGACGGCGTCTCCAGGATCGCGACGGAGTCGACCTCGACGGTCGTCGTCTCGTCGTCGACGCCGAGGTCGTCGCCGGTGCGCAGATCGGTCGTCGACACGGGGCCACGGAGGTCAACGCGGGCGGGATCGTCCCCGAAGTTGAGCACGACGACGACCTTCTGATCGCCGGCGTCCCGGCCGTACGCGACGACACTCTCGGAGTCGCTCTCGTAATAGGCGCCGCGGAAGTCGGCGTCATGAGCCAGCGCCGGGATTTCGTCGCGGGCCGCGATCAGCGACTTGTAGAACGCCAGGTGCTCTTCGTCGTAGTCGGCCCAGTTCATGAACGCGCGGGCGAAGCCCTGGTCAGTGACCCGGGACTCGCTGTATTCCGGCAGCGCGCGCTCCTGACCGTAGTAGATCATGGGCGTCCCCGGGAGCGTGAACGTCGCCGCGGCGGCGGCCCGCTCGGCCTGCTTGCCGACGTTGTTGAGATACCGCGGGAGGTCGTGGTTCTCCAGGTACTGCAGGAACAGCGTCCGATCGGGGATTCCGCTGCGCTTGCGCTCGGTAATCGCGTCGACGACGTTGCTGGCGTCGAGGCCCTGCCCGACGTCGACCAGCGTCTGGTAGAGCACGTCGTCGAAGTGCTGATCGAACTCCGACTCGCTGAACCGCCGCATGTAGGGGATTGTCTCGTCCAGCAGGAAGAAGTCCTCGTCAATTGCCTTGACGCGCTCGCGGACCTCCTTCCAGAAGCCGTGCGTGACGCCGTAGCCGACGTCACACCGGAAGCCGTCGACCCGCTCGGCCCAGTAGTCGACGACCGAGAGGACGTGCTCGCGCATCGCGACCGACTGGTAGTTGATGTTCATCAGGTCCGACCAGCTGAAGTAGTTCGCCGGCGAGCCGTCGGCCATCCGTTCGTACCAGTCGTAGTATTTGGAGTCTTCGCCCACGTCGACGGTGTCCTGGAAGAACGGGTGTCGACGGGCCGTGTGGTTGATCACGAGATCGAAACACACCCTGATGTCCCGCTCGTGACAGGCGTCGATGAACGCCTCGTACTCCTCGACAGTACCCAGTTCGGATGCCGTCTCGAAGTAATCGACCGTGTCGTAGCCGTGGGGGCCGCCGACGGGGTCGTCTTCCCGGTGGCTCGTCGCGTCGACGACCGGCGTGAGCCAGACCACGTCGACGCCGAGATCCGCCAGGTAATCGACTCGCGACTGGAGGTACTCGAAGTCAACCTCGCCGGCTTCCGAGCCGAACGACCGGGTGAATATCTCGTACATCGTCGCGTCCTTGAGCCACTCCGGCGGCGCGTTGAGCGGCGTCACCGTCTGAGCGTCGGCGTCGAGTTCGACCGTCTCGACGACGCTGGGTTGGTCGTCGACGGCAACGACGTGTACCCGCGCCGTCCCGTCGACGGCGTCGGCTGGGACAGTCGCCGTCGAACCGTCGACGTCGAGATCGGAATCGCTCAGGACGTCCCGGTCGTCGGTGAGGAACTCGACGGCCACGTCCCCAGGAGCGGTGTCGCTGTCCGGGGCGGTCGCCTGGTTGGCCTCAATCACGAACGCGTCCGCATCGGCGTCGTATTCGCCAGTTGGCCGGACGCGGGGCGGTCCGGCGGCGTCGGAGGAGGGTTCCGGGAAGACCCTGATCGTCAGTTCGTGGGTCCCGTCCGGCGCGTCCAGTTCGAGGACGTACCGACCGGGGACGTCCGGATCGAACTCGACCACGTTGTCGGTTCCGTAATCGTACTCCGCGTCGTCCTCGTGGAACCCCTCGATCTCGCTGTCCGGTGGCGTCTCGGCGACCGTCCAGGTGAACGCATCGGCGTCGTAGTTGTCAGGATCGCGCTGGGGGTCCGGAACGCGGGGGGAAAGCAGATCCCGATCGTCCGGAGAGGGGTCGCCCTTGTAGTCGGCAGTCGGCGGGTCGACGATACGTTCGCCGGCGTGCATGACTCGCGGCGGTCCCGGGTGATGGCTCTCGGGCGTGACGCCTGCCGATAGTGCGCGTACGGTGCCTTCGGCTGTCGGCAATGCCGACAGCGCGCCGAGACCGGCGACGCTGCCGAGATACTGTCTCCGTCGCATCTCTGTGTGTGTAACGAGATAGCTGCAGAAATGTCTACTCAGAACTACATTTCTGTACGCTCACCGAGACGATCGACGGGAGTGTGACGCGATTTCGGCGATTCGGGCAGATTCGAGTAGTCTGAGGCAGGCTTCCCGGTTGACGGCAGGGTACGAAGTGTATCTGTGACGATAGCTGGGCTACAAAAATTGTGAAGACTCGTTCGGTACGGCCGGACAGAAATCGGAAGTGACGGCGCCGGTAGCCGCGGGCGGCAGACAGAACCCTGCCACGGGCAACAGCAACAGATTGAATCGGACGCACACGGGAGTATGAGTATGAACGAGTCGACACTGGCGGTGGATACCGAGGCGGCGGCGGACGCGTTCGGCGTCCTCGCGGACGATTCCAGGGTCGACATTCTGCTGGCGCTGTGGGACGAGGAACAGTCGTCGTTCGAGGACCTCCGGCGCGCGGCGGGGATCGACGACAGCGGGCGGTTCAACTATCACCTCGACAAGCTCCTCAATCGGTTCGTCCAGAAGACCGACGACGGCTACCGGCTGACGTCGCTGGGTGCGAACGTCGTCGACCTCCTGTTAGACGCACGCTTCGGGCTCTCGCCGCCGCCCATCGACGAGTTGACGAGCGTCGATTGTCCGGACTGTGGCGATCGGCTGCACGTCTACTACGAGGACGGGGACATGCGACTGGCCTGTCCGTCGTGTGGCGCTGTCGTCCACTACGGGTTTTTCCCGCCGCGTGGGCGAGCGACTCGGACGGCCGAAGAGACAATCGACGCGTACTCGCGGCAGGTCTGGCGCGACGTCACGCTCGCCTATCGAGGCGTCTGCCCTCACTGTAGCGGCCGCATGGAGACACGGATCGAAGTCGATCCCGATTGGTCGATCGCCGTCGCTGCCCAGGGACGTTGCAGCGATTGTGGCGCGCCCTACAGCTTCCCGATTGGATTGCACCTCCTCGCGGAACCGGCCGTGGTATCGTTTCTGGCCGATCACGGCACGTTCGTCGACGATCGACGCTTCTGGGAGCTGGATTTCGTCTACGACGATGCTGTTTCGGTCGTCTCGGAATCGCCCCCTCGATACCGAGTCACGATCACAGCGGGGGCCGAGCGTCTGGAAGTGACGCTCGACGGGCAGTGTGAAATCGTCGACATCGCACGGCACCTCCCGCACTGATCTGACGGCCCCAGTCTCCGGGGATGTCCCGGGAGAAACCGCAGTTGGTATGTCGCCCAATCCACTCTGCTCGGGTAAGATGGTAGACGTCAGCGTTATCGGCTGTGGCAACATGGGCGGAGCTCTAGTCAAAGGGCTCGCCCGCGGCGAGCACAGGGTGACGGCGATCGACGCTGATCCCGACGCGCTCGCCGCGATCGAGGCGTACAGCACGGAGACGACGACGGACCTCTCGGCCGCCACTGAAAGCGACGTGGTCGTCCTCGCGGTCAAGCCGGGCGTGGTCACGAGCGTCCTCGAAGACCTGAATCTGTCGGCCGATCAGACGCTCGTCACGGTCGCGGCGGGTGTCTCGACGACGTTCGTCGCCGACCGAACGGACGCGACGGTCGTCCGGGTCATGCCGAACCTCGCCGCCGAGACCGGCGACATGGCGGCCGCGGTGACCCGCGACGGGCTCTCGGAAGACGTTCGCGAGCTACTGGAGACGGTCGGGGAGTACGCCGTGATTGACGAGGACCTGATGGACGTCTCGACGGCCGTCAACGGGAGCGGCCCGGCTTTCGTCTTCTATCTCATCGGCGCGATGAAGGAAGCCGGTATCGAGGGCGGACTCGACCCAGAGCAGGCGGAGACGCTCGCAGCCCAGACGTTCAAGGGCGCGGCCGAGACCGTTCTCAGAGACGATCGCAGCGTCGACGAACTGATCGACGCGGTCTGCTCGCCTAACGGCACGACCATCGAAGGCATGGAGGTCCTCTGGGACAGCGACGTCGAAGGGAAAGTGATCGAAGCCGTCCAGGCGGCCGAGCGACGGTCCGCGGAGATCGCGGAGGAATTCCACGATGAGTGAGACTATCCAGACGATCGACGCCGAGGAGATCGGGCAAGCGCGACAGCTGGCCGCCGACGCCCAGCGCGTCGTGGTCAAAGCGGGGACGAACTCCCTGACCGACGAGGACTCCCAGCTCGATCGCGTGAAACTCGACAAGCTCGTCAGCGACATCATGGACCTGCGCCGGCGGGGCAAGGACGTCCTGCTGGTGTCCTCGGGTGCGATCGGTGCCGGCATGGGGCTGCTGGGCAAAGACAGCGACACCGTCGAGGAGGGGCAGGCACTGTCGACGATCGGCCAGAGCCACCTGATGCACCACTACACGCAGAGTTTCGACCGGTACGACCAGCAGGTCGCCCAGTTGCTGCTGACCGAACACGACCTGAAGAACCCCGAGCGGTTCACAAACTTCCGCAACACCGTCGAGACGCTGTTCGAGTGGGGCGTCGTGCCGATCGTCAACGAGAACGACGCGGTCGCGACCGAAGAGATCCAGATCGGCGACAACGACATGATCTCCGCGTCGATCGCGGTCGGTATCGACGTCGACCTCCTGGTCACGCTGACCGACGTCGGCGGCGTCTACACCGGCAATCCCAAGGACGACCCCGACGCCGAGTTGATCGAAGCGGTCGGGGACAACTACGACGCCGTCCTGGAGATCATCGAGGAGACGACGACCGGCGGGTTCGGCGGCATCCAGACCAAAGTGCAGGGTGCCCGTGACGTCAGTGAGTACGGCATCCCGGCGATCATCGCGAAATCGACTGAACGGGACGTCCTGGAGAAAATCGCCACAGCCAAACCGGTCGGGACGCTATTCGTCCCCATAAACGGTGTCCACGATGAGTGAATACGACACGCAAGCGCAGGTGACCGAGGCACAGCAGGCGGCGCTCCGGCTCGCCAACGTCGACGAGGAGACGCGCAATGGGGCGCTCCAGTCGATCGCCGACGCGATCCGCGACAGCGAGGCGGCGATCCTCGAAGCCAACGCGAAAGACGTCGAAGAGGCAGAGGAGATGCTCGCGCAGGGCGAGTACACCCAGGCGCTGGTCGACCGGCTGAAGCTCGATTCGGGCAAGCTCGAATCGATCGCCGAGATGGTCGAGAGCGTCGCCGAGCAGGACGATCCGCTCGGCGAGACCCTGGAAGCGCGACAACTCGACGATGACCTGGAGCTGTACAAGGTTGCGGTCCCGATCGGCGTCGTCGGGACGATCTTCGAGTCCCGGCCCGACGCTCTGGTCCAGATCGCCGCGCTCTCGCTGAAGTCGGGCAATAGCGTCATCCTCAAGGGTGGCAGCGAGGCCAGCGAGTCCAACCGGATTCTCTACGAGACGATCGTCCAGGCCACGGCTGAGGCCATCGACGCGATGCCCGAGGGCTGGGCCCAGCTCATCGAGGCCCACGAAGAGGTCGATCGGCTGCTGGAGATGGACGACAAAGTCGATCTGCTCATGCCGCGTGGCTCCTCGGAGTTCGTCTCCTACATCCAGGACAACACGCAGATTCCGGTGCTGGGCCACACCGAGGGGATCTGTCACGTCTACGTCGACGAGGCGGCCGACCTGGAGATGGCCGAGGACATCGCCTTCGACGCGAAGGTGCAGTACCCGGCAGTCTGTAACGCCGTCGAGACGCTACTGGTGAGCGAGGCCGTCGCCGAGCAGTACCTGCCCGGGATGGTCGAGCGCTACGAGGACGCCGGTGTCACGCTACGGGGCGACGAGCAGACCCGCGAGGTCGTCGACGTCGACCCGGCGACTGAGGCGGACTGGGACACCGAATACGGCGACCTCGAACTGTCGATCAAGGTCGTCGGGGATGTCTACGAGGCCGTCGAACACGTCAACACGCACGGCTCGAAGCACACCGAGTCGATCGTCACCGAGGACGGCGACGCCGCCGAGACGTTCATGACCGGGATCGACGCCGCCAGCGTCTTCCACAACGCCTCGACGCGGTTCGCCGACGGTTACCGCTACGGGCTCGGCGCGGAGGTCGGCATCTCGACGGGCAAGATCCACGCCCGCGGTCCCGTCGGACTGGCCGGGCTGACGACCTACAAGTACTACCTGGAAGGTGACGGACAGCTCGTGGCCACCTACGCCGGCGACGACGCCAAGCCGTTCACGCACGTCGATTTCGACGGCCAGTGGACGCCCGGTCAGCTGTCTGAACGGTAACCGACACCCGATCAGCTGTCTGAACGGTAACCGACACCCGATCAGCTGTCTGAGCGGTAACCGACACCCGATCAGCTGTTCGCTCGGCAGCCGCTCTTTCCCGGTAGATCGCCGGATTCAATTGCCACCACCACGGGGGACTTACCCCTGGAACACTAACACGAGGTAATGACGGAAACAGCGACGCTCGGCGGCGGATGCTTCTGGTGTATCGAGGCGGCGCTCAAGGAACTCCGCGGGGTCGCGTCGGTCACGTCCGGCTACGCCGGCGGGGGCGTGCCGAACCCGTCCTACGAGGCGGTCTGTTCGGGTTCGACCGGCCACGCCGAAGTGGTCCAGGTCGAGTACGACCCCGAGGAAATCAGCTACCTCGAACTCCTGGAGGTCTTCTTCAAGGTGCACGATCCGACGACGAAAGACCGTCAGGGACCGGACGTCGGCAGCCAGTATCGCTCGATCGTCCTCTATCACGACGACGAGCAGCGCCGGCAGGTCGACGGGTTCATCGAGCGCCTGAACGAGGAGGTCTACGACGGCGGGATCGTCACGGAAGTCCAGCCGCTCGAGACGTTCTACGAGGCCGAAGAGTACCACCAGGATTACTACGAAAAGAACCCTGCGAACGGCTACTGCCAGGTGCAGATCGAGCCGAAGGTCAAGAAGGTCCGCGAAGAGTTCGCGGCGTTGCTCGCGGAGTAGCGGGCCGCCGCTCCGTAACTGAAACCGGGAACGAGGGTAACAATCCGGCGACAGTATTAGGTACGTTCGAGAGTTGATTCGGCTATGGCCATCGATCCGCACTTCGAGCAGAACCGCGAAAAGGTCGATCAACACAACGGACACGACGTCTGGGGACCGGTCGACGAACCCGAGTCGCTAGGGATCCACGGGACGCACGTCGCGGTCGACTTCGACATCTGTCTCGCCGACGGTGCCTGTCTGGAGGATTGCCCGGTCGACGTCTTCGAGTGGGTGGAGACGCCCGGTCATCCCGAGAGCGAGATGAAAGCCGATCCGGCCAACGAGAGCCAGTGTATCGACTGCATGCTCTGTGTCGACGTCTGTCCGGTCGACGCGATCGACGTCGACGGCAGCCGGCCGGACAGAGCCTGATTTCCGAAGAATCCGTAGACACCGGCGATTCGGGCTGAGCAGATAGAGGCGGAATTGACTTACGGGGGGCACGATCAGGTCGGGTATGGAGCTTGCGGCCGCGCTCCGGGCGGAGGCCCGGGACTGCAACGAGCGTCGCGTGCTCGCGCTCGCCGGCGAGCCGGAGACGACACGCGATCGCGCTGAGGACGCGCTGGCGGCAGCCGACATCTCTCCCGAGTTCACGACGCTGGTCGGCCCCGAGTCGTTCGTGAACTGTGAGCGACTCGATCCCGTCCACGCCAGCGAGTTGCTCGGTCAAACGCGAACGGCAGTCGTCTACGACGCCCACGAGTCGCTCCGGCCGAACGTGCTCGGCCAGATCGTCGGTGCCGTCGACGGCGGCGGCCTGTTCGTGCTACTCGCACCGCCGCTGTCGGCGTGGCCCGCAAGACGGGATGACTTCGACGAGACGCTCGCAGTCCCGCCGTTCGAGTCCGGCGACGTAACCGGCCACTTCCGGGCCCGGCTGGTCGAGACGCTGTACGCCCATCGCGGCGTCGCCGTCGTCGACGTCGAGAACGACACGATCGAATCCGACGGGCTGACCGACCCCGCCCCACGCCTGCCCATACCCGACCCGACGGTCCCGAGCCGAAACGATCGCGTCTTCCCCGCCGAAGCCTACCGCGCCTGTCTGACCCGCGATCAGGCCGAGACGCTGGCGGAACTGGAGGCGCTGGCCGAACCCGGTGGCACCGTCGTCGTCGAGGCCGACCGCGGTCGGGGCAAATCCAGTGCTGCGGGACTGGCTGCGGGATGTCTGGCGGCGTCGGGCCAGGACGTGCTCGTGACCGCGCCACAGTACGGGCGCGCCGGCGAAGTGTTTGCTCGTGCCCGAGAGTTGCTGGACGCTCTCGAGGAACCGGTCGAGGTCGACGACGAGACGGCGCCCCGCCGTCTCGCGACCGACGAGGGACGGGTGCGATACGCGCTGCCGACCGACGCCGTCGAGTTGCCCGACGATCCGGACGCGGTCGTCGTCGACGAGGCGGCGGCCCTGCCGGTCCGACTACTGGAGGGGTTTCTCGACGCCCCTGCGGTGGCGTTCACGACGACGATCCACGGCTACGAAGGGGCCGGCCGGGGCTTCTCGGTCCGGTTCAAGGATCGGCTGGCCGAGTCCGACCGACCGGTCAGCGAGGTGCGCATGGACGAGCCGATCCGGTACGCGGCCGGCGATCCCGTCGAGGTCTGGGCGACGCGAGCGCTGTTGCTCGATGCGCGCCCGCCCGTCGAGCCGCTGGTCGCCGACGCCCACCCGGAGACAGTTTCCTACGAGCGACTTTCGAGCCAGCGACTCCGGTCGGACGAACACCTGTTGCGGGAGGTGTTCGGGTTGCTCGTGCTCGCCCACTACCGGACCGAGCCCGACGACCTCGCTCGGCTGCTCGACGGCCCGAACGTCTCGGTTCGGGCACTGCTGTCCGGCGGACACGTCGTCTCGGTCGCGCTCCTGGCCCGCGAGGGCGGGCTGGACGCCGACCGGCGTGCGGACATGTACGAAGGGGGGCGAATCAGGGGGAACATGCTGCCGGACGTGCTGACGACGCAACTCCGCGACGAGGCCGCGGGGGTCGAGACGGGCTGGCGCGTCATGCGGATCGCGACCCACCACGCGGCCCGCGAGCGCGGCCTGGGATCGCTGTTGCTCGAACGGATCGAAGCGGAAGCGGCCGGCGAGTCCGATCAGGCTGGAACGGAACGGCCCAGCAGATACGACTACCTCGGCGTCGGGTTCGGCGCGACGCCCGAGCTGGTCGCGTTCTGGGCGGACAACGGCTACCGGACCGTCCACGTCTCGACGACGCGCAACGACCGTAGCGGCGAGCACTCCGCGATCATGCTGCAGGCGCTCTCGGACTCGGGATCGGCACTGCAGGATCGCCATACGTCGTGGTTTCTCGGACGCGTCCGGGGGATGCTCACCGACCCGCTCGCGGATCTCGACCCGGACGTGGTCCGGGCGGTGCTGTCGGCTGTCGACGGATCGGCCCGGCTGGATCTCTCCGCCTGGGAGTGGCGACTACTCGCCGGATCGCCACACGGCGCGGGACTGTTCGACACCGCGCCCGACGCCTTCCGCACGCTCGCGCTCCGGGCGCTGACCGACGATGACACTCCCACACTGACGGACGTGGATAGCCCGACGGCGGCCGACGACGGCCCGACGCTCGAACCCCGATCCGAGCGGCTGCTGGTGCGGAAAGTCCTGCAGACGCACGGCTGGGACGCCGTCGCCGAGGAACTCGACTTCGTCTCCCGGCGGGAGTGTATGCGCGCGCTCGGGAACGCGACCGAGCGACTCCTCGAGGCGTACGGGACCGACGAGACACGGGCGGAACGGGAGCGATTCCGATGATCGTACCCGATCCGTTCGTGATCGTCGCGTTCGCGCTGCTTCTGGCTGGCGTCGTCTTCAGCGTCGTCCCGCTGTTGCCGGGGCCGGTGCTGTCGGTTGGTGGCGTGCTCGTCTACTGGTGGGCGACCGGCAAGCCGGGCTGGCTGGTGCTCGTGGTGTTGCTCGCGGTCGGCGTGACTGCGGCACTCGTCGACTGGCTGGGCGGCGCAGCGGCCGCCAAGAGCAGCGGCGTCTCGACGCGGGTGAGCCTGCTCGCCGGGGTGGCCGGGTTCGCGGGAACTGTTGTCGCCGGGCCTGTCGGGTTACTCGTCGGCGTCGCGGGGACGGTGTTTCTCGCGAGCTACGCCCGCGAACGGGAAGCAGCGACCGGCATCCGAATGGCCGCCTATGCGACTGCCGGCATGCTCGGAACGGTCGTCGTCCAGACGCTTTTGACCGGCTCGATGCTTCTGGCTGTCGCGGTGATCGCGCTGCTGTAGCCGACTCGATCGTCACGCGGCTAGGGCTGACTCGGGCAACATATTTCACGCGAGGCTGCGATGAACGAGGGGATGAGCGTCATCGACGTGACCGGCCTGACCAAACACTACGGCGAGGTCCGGGCTGTCCGGGGGATCGACTTCACGGTCGAAGAAGGCGAGGTCTTCGGCTTTCTGGGCCCCAACGGGGCGGGCAAGACCACCACGATCCGGACGATGCTGGGATTGCTGAACCCGACCGCGGGACGGGCGACGGTACTCGGTGCGGACAGCACCGACGAGCCGGCGATGATCGAAGCCAAGCGATCAATCGGCTACCTACCGGCCAATCCCGCGTTCGACGACGGCGCGACCGGCCGTGAGATACTGGACCTTCACGGGTCGATCAAAGGCGAGCAGCGTCGCGAGGAGTTGCTCGAACTGTTCGAACCGCCGCTCGACCGAGAGGTCCGGGACTACTCCTCGGGAAACAGACAGAAACTCGGCGTCGTGCAGGCGTTCATGCACGACCCCGAGCTGGTAATCATGGACGAACCGACCAGCGGGCTCGATCCGCTGATGCAACAGCGATTCAACGAGTTCGTCCGCGCGGAACGCGAACAGGGCGTGACGGTGTTTTTCTCCTCGCACGTGCTCAGCGAGGTTCGACGGGTGTGCGACCGGGTTGCGATTCTCCGGGACGGCGAACTCGTCACGACCGAGGCCATCGAGTCGCTGCTCGATCGTTCCGGGAAGTTCGTCCGCGCCAGAATCGCCGGCCACGTCGAGAGCGACGCGTTCAATGGCGATACGGTCCATGGCTTCGAGCGAACGCTGATCGAAGACCGCGCCGAGGAGTTGCTCGCGGCGACCGACTTCGAAAGCGACGCCGATGTCGTCACCGAGGTCCGGTTCACCTACACCGGCGACATCAACGACCTCGTAACGGATCTCGCCTCGTACTCGTTCGTCGACCTCGACGTCGAGGAGGCGCCGCTCGAAGAGGTGTTCATGCGGTTTTACGGCCCTGGCGAGCCGAGCGAGCGGACGGCACGAGGCCAGAACGGTGATGCCGCACCTGCCGGGGGTGACGGTAATGCTTGAACTCGCCCGCTACGAGGCACGGCGTCGACTCAGGGGGACCGTTTATCTCACGGTCGCGCTCACGCTGCTCGCGGGAATGTACATCGCGACGTTCCCCTCGCTGGCGACGGACGTGGACCTGGATCAGTTCATCGACCAGATGCCGGAGGTCTTCCGGGAGCTGTTCAACATCGCGACGATGAACACGATCGAGGGCTTTCTGTCCGCCGAGCTGTACTCGATCGGCTGGGTGCTCCTGCTGGGGCTGTACGTGGCCTACAGCGCCGCGACGCTGATCGCAAGCGACATCGACCGCGAGCGGATGGACATCCTGCTGTCGCTCCCGATGTCGCGGGCGCGTGTGCTCGGCGAGAAATTCCTCGCGTTGCTCGTCCCGATCGTCGTCGTGAACGCCGTCTTGCCGCTCGTCATCTACGTCGGGACGATTGTGATCGGCTACCCGATCGACCCGGTGAATCTGGCGGTCGTCCACCTGCTTGCGATCCCGTATCTACTGGCCTGTGGCGGTATCGGACTCGTCCTGTCGGTGGTGACCAGTCGGTCGACGATCGCCCAGCGCGGCGCGCTGGTCGCGATCTTCGGGTTGTTCCTGTTCGAGTCGCTGACGGTCATCGCCGACTACGAGCAGCTGGGCGCGATCGCGCCGATGCGATACTTCGACGCGACGGCGGTGCTCGTCGATGGCAGCTACGACTGGGCCGGCGGCGCGATCCTGCTCGGAGGGACGGTTCTGCTGGTCGGGGCGAGCATGCTGTACTTCCGACGACGGGATATCGATTGATCAGGGAAACACGGGCCTCGGCCGGTATGTGCCGCCCTCCCACGCAGTACGCGCTTCGAAAGCGCTTTTAGGTGTGGCAGTTCACTATCGGGTACAGCCTGCGCGGGGTTGATGATGCTCCTAGCCATCTAGGATTTGCGTGCGCCGGTTTCGGCGCCGCCGGAGGGTCGCCCTCCGAAACGGCGGGGGAGCGCGAGCCCACGTGCAGGAGGTGACCAACACATGCCAGTATACGTCGATTTCGACGTCCCTGCCGATCTCGAAGCCGACGCCCTCGAGGCGCTCGAGATCGCGCGGGACACAGGTTCCGTCAAGAAAGGTACCAACGAGACAACCAAAGCCGTCGAGCGCGGCTCCGCAGAACTAATCTTCGTCGCCGAGGACGTCCAGCCCGAGGAGATCGTCATGCACCTCCCCGAGCTGGCCGACGAGAAGGACGTTCCCTTCGTCTTCGTCGCCGAACAGGACGATCTCGGAGAGGCCGCCGGCCTGGAGGTCGGGAGCGCGGCCGCGGCGATCGTCGACGCCGGTGACGCCAGCAGCGACGTCGAGGACATCGCCGAGAAGCTCGAGGAGCTTCGGTGAGGTGAGCACGGATGAGTGCTGAGGAATCCGAAGACAGCGGATCCACGGCCGCCGAGGTCATCGAGATCGTCGGCCGGACGGGGATGCACGGCGAGGCCATGCAGGTCAAGTGCCGCATCCGCGAGGGATCCAACCAGGGCCGGATCATCACCCGGAACGTCCTGGGTCCGGTCCGGGAAGGTGACGTATTGCAGCTCCGGGAGACCGCCCGCGAAGCCGACGCAATCGGAGGCCAGTAAGATGCCACAGACACGCGAGTGTGACTACTGCGGCAGCGAGATCGAGCCCGGCACGGGGACGATGCTCGTCCGAACGAACGGGACGACGCTGCACTACTGCTCCTCGAAATGCGAGAAGAACGCCGGACTCGGTCGAGAACCCCGTGACCTGAACTGGACCGAAGCCGGCCGCGAGAGCGACCGCCAGGAGACGGTCGCGGCCGAGCGCGAAGCCGAAGCGGAGGAGGCAGACGAGTCTGATGCTGTCGAGGCAGACGCCGAGGACGAACCCGAGGCCGCGCCGGACCTCGAAGCCGCCGAATCTGAGACTGACGCAGACGCCGAAGAGGCGGACGAACCGGCCGACGCAGACGCCGAAGAGGCGGACGAACCGGCCGATGCAGACGCCGAAGAGGCGGACGATGACAGCGAGTCAGGCGAGGAGGCGGACGAATCGGACGACGAGGGAGACACCGAGACCGAAGAGGCCGAGGCCTGAACGACTACTTCAAATATGAGCCACCACGACGAACGAACCTTCGTAATGGCGAAACCGGACGCCGTCCAGCGCGGGCTGGTCGGTGACATCATCACGCGACTCGAGGATCGCGGCCTGAAGCTGGTGGGCGCGAAGTTCATGCAGATCGATGAGGAACTCGCCCACGAGCATTACGCCGAACACGAGGACAAGCCCTTCTTCGACGGGCTCGTGGAGTTCATCACCTCCGGACCCGTCATGGCGATGGTCTGGGAGGGCGCAGACGCGACCCGCCAGGTCCGCCAGATGATGGGCGCGACCGATCCTGCCGAGGCTGCACCCGGAACGATCCGCGGCGACTACGGACTGGACCTCGGACAGAACATCATCCACGGCTCCGATCACGAGGACCCGGGATCCAACGAGCGCGAGATCGACCTGTTCTTCGACGAGGAGGAACTGGTCGACTACGAGCGAGCGGACGAGCCCTGGGTCTACGAGGACGTCGACGAGTAATTCTGGACGCCGTTGTCAGTCTCGATCTTGTCGTGCGCCCTCGGCTTGACCGAGACATCTGAACCTCGTTCGCTGTACTGTCCTCGCGACTTCGTTTTTCGCCGATCAAGACACGGATCCCGTGAGCCGGTCGAACTATCACTGGTGCGATTCAATACGACCCTATGATTACGGAGCGGTGGTCGTCGCGTCTTGGGTTTCTGCTCGCGGCGACCGGGGCGGCCGTCGGTCTCGGGAACATCTGGCGGTTCTCGGCCGTCGTGGGGCAGAACGGCGGCGGTGCGTACCTGGTTCCGTACCTGATCGCGGCGTTCGCCTGTGCGGTGCCGTTGCTCGTGCTGGAACTCGCCATCGGACGGCACCTCCGGACGGACGTGATCTCCGCGTTCGAGAGCGCGAAATCAGGATACGCGCCGCTCGGATGGCTCGTCGTCGGTGGCGTGTTCCTCATCTTGAGCTACTATCTCGTGCTCGCTGGCTGGGTTCTGGGGTTTCTGTTCTCGTGGCTGGTCGGGTCGCAGGTGACATTCGCGCCGTTCACTGACGGCTGGCTTCCGGTGGGGTACTTCGTCGTCGTGACGGTACTGACCGGCGGGGTCGTCTCGCTTGGTGTTCGTGGCGGCATCGAACGGCTGGCCAGAATCGTGATGCCGACCGTGTTCGTCGTCCTCGCCGCGCTCGCACTCTACGCTGCGACGCTTCCCGGGTGGGATCGAGCTGCGACCTTCCTGTTCACGCCCCGGTTCGAGGCCCTCGCGGATCTCGGACTCTGGAGTGTGGCGTTCGGGCAGGCGTTCTTCTCGCTGTCAGTCGGCCAGGGGATCATGCTCACCTACGGGAGTTACCTCGACGAAGGGACGACCCTGCTGCGGTCCGCGCTGGTGATCACGGTCGCGGATATCGCCGCGGCGGTCACCGCGGGGCTGGTCATCTTTCCGATCGTGTTCAGCTTTGGCCTCGAGCCGACGCTCGGGACGGAGCTCGCGTTCACCACGCTCCCGGCGGCGTTCGCGACGATGCCGCTCGGCCGGGTCGTAGCCGTTGCGTTCTTCGGACTGCTGTTTTTCGCCGCACTGAGCTCGGCGGTCTCGTTGCTCGAGGTCGGCGTCGCGGCGACGGCGAACACGACTGGTTACGGCCGCCAACGGGCGACGGCACTTCTGACCGGAGGGGTCTTGCTCGCGGGCCTGCCATCGGCGCTGAGTTACAGTCCCGTGGACCTGGCGTTCGCGGGACGGCCCGTGCTTGATCTCGTCGACGAGTCGGTCGGCACGTTCGCGCTCCCGATATCCGCCCTGCTGATCGTGTACGCGTTCGTCTGGCAGCACGAGTTCTCTCGCGTGCAGGCCGATCTCGGACGCCTGTACCCGCTCGTGCGTTATGCACTTCCGGCAGTGCTGGCGATCGCGACCGGGGCAAAGGCGGCCGGCGTCGCGCGGCCGGCGTGGCGGCTCCTCGTCGGTCGGGCCCGGGGCGAGCCGCTCGTGATCGCGCTGGCGACGCTCGCGTTGCTGACCCTGGTCGCACTCGTGATGTGGCTGTCCCGAGTCCCGCGCTCGTGACCGCCGGGGAGGGAAACACAATGGAATGGTTTTCATACTCTGGATAGCCAAAGGCAGATACACATGGTCGGCTGGCTCGCGGTCGTGACTGCAACACTGGATGCAGCGAGACGGAACACTATGGAGGTGATGCGATGACAGAGCGAGCGTCATCGACGCGCCGACGCTACCTGCAGGCACTCGGCGTAGTCACGGCGGGGGTGGGCCTCGCGGGCGAGTCCGCGAGACGTGCAGCGAGCGCGACGGACGGATCGTGGCCGCAGTTCGGATACGACGGAACGAACGCAGGCCACGCACCGTCCAGCGACGTTCCCGAAGTCAACGCGGCCAGTCAGTGGCGATTCAAAGACGGCGACGTGAGCGGATCCCAGCCGGTCGTCGCGGACGGGCGGTTGTTCGTCACTGTCGGTGACGACGTCTACGGTATCAGTCTTGACGACGGCGAACAGCTGTGGCAAGAGCGAGCGGAGTACGCTGTCGGTTCGACGCCTGCTGTGGCAGACGGAACGGTCTTCGTCGGTGTCGACAACAACCTCCGCGCGGTGTCTGTCGATGGGAGCGAGAGTCAGACCTATCTCTCGGCCGGTACAGACGAGCGCATCGAGACATCGCCCGTGGTGGCCGACGGGATCGTCTATGCCGGAGTCCGTGGCAATAATGGAACTCTCTATGCCTTAGATGCGACCAGCGGGGACGAAGTATGGACGTCCCGGACCTGGGCACCGATCCGATCGTCGCCGGCAGTGGCCGGAGGAGTCGTCTACGTCGGGAACGATTTCGGTCGGGTGTACGCGGTGGACGCGGCCGACGGGACCGATCTGTGGAAGGTCAACGTCAGCGACGATCCGATCCGATCGGCCGTCGTCGTCGGCGACGAGACCATATACGTCGCCGACGCCGCTGGCGTGCTCCACGCGATCCGCAACGAAGAGAGTCACTGGTCGCGCGACCTCGGCGTGCCGGTCGACGTGTCGCCGGCCGCCGCGGACGGGACGGTGTACGTCCCCGATTCGGACGGGACGCTGCACGCACTCGACCCGGAAGACGGGAGCGAGCGCTGGACTGCGAGCGTTGACGGCACCGGGACGACGCCGATCGTGGCTTCGGGTGTCGTCTTCGTCGGGACGGACGCCGGGACCATCTACGCGTTCGATGCGACCGACGGAACCGAACTGTACACGGCAGACGCGGGATCGCCAGTGCTCTCCGCACCGTCCGCAGCGAACGGGCGGCTGTACGTCCGCACGCGTGACAACGTCGCCGCGTTCTCGGAGTACGTCTCGGCGGCGTTCGAGTTCGAACCGGCCTCGCCGAAGACCCTCGAGACGATCACCTTCGACGCGTCGGCGTCGGGGCCGGACAGCCTGGTCTCGTCGTACGAGTGGTCGATCGACGGCGAGCAAGCGACGGGACCAATCGTCGAGACCACGTTCGACACGCGTGGCACCTACGAGGTGGCGTTGACAGTCGAGAGCGAGGGCGGGCTGACAGACACGGTGACGAAATCGGTCCCAGTTGCCAACCGGCCGCCGACGGCGGTCATCGAGTATACTCCGTCGTCACCGAACCCGGGCGAGACTGTCACGTTCAGCGCAGCGGGGTCGAACGACCCTGATGGTGAGATCACCCGTTATAACTGGATCATTGGAGCGGAAGGGAAAGCTGGCGAGGTCGTCGATCACACGTTCGACAATCCCGGTGAATATTCCATTCAGCTGACGGTCCGAGATGACACCGGCACGGAAGATGTGATTCGGCAAACGATCACCGTGACCGAATCCACGCCGACCCCAGAGCCGACACCGACCCCGGATCCAACACCCACGCCAACACCGGATCCAACACCCACGCCAACACCGGATCCAACACCGACGCAAACGCCGTCGCCGCCAGGGAGTGGCGGCAATGGGTCTCAGAACGCGGATTCGAGTGCGTCGACGGATGACGGATTGATTCCGATTGGGGCTGGCGTACTGGCGACGCTGACCGGTGTTGCCGGATGGCTCCATTTCGGTCGGAATCCGCCCGAGGATATCCTCAGAGAGGGGTCGTCTCCTGCCGAGCCGGCAGATCAGCCGGTGAGTGAGAGTTCCGAGCCGGCAGATCAGCCGGGGAGTGAGAGTTCCGAGCCGGCAGATCAGCCGGGGAGTGAGAGTTCCAAGCCGGCAGATCAGCCGGTGAGTGAGAGTTCCGAGCCGGCAGACCAGCCGGTGAGTGACGACACCGACGAGTAATCCGCCTCGTCGTGGCACGATCGATCCACGCCACCGGGGGCTTTAAGGCGTTTTGTAACGAAAAACCGGTAATGTCATCGATCGAATTGACGCCCAGCCAGAAGAACATTCTCCAGGAACTCGTCAATCTCTACCGGGAGCGAGAGAGCGCGGTAAAGGGAGAAGACATCGCCGAGAAGGTCGACCGGAATCCGGGGACCATCAGAAACCAGATGCAGAGTCTCAAAGCTCTCCAGTTGGTCGAGGGCGTGCCGGGGCCGAAGGGCGGATACAAGCCGACAGCGAACGCTTATGACGCGTTACAGATCCAGGAGATGGATCAGCCAGCGGAAGTCCCGTTGTTTCACGAGGGGAAGAAAGTCGAACACTCCAACGTCGAGGCGATCAACCTGACGAGCGTCCACCACCCAGAGAAGTGTCGTGCAGAGATCAAGCTTCAGGGATCGATCGGCGAGTTCGACGAGGGGGACACGATCACCGTCGGACCGACCCCGCTGTCGAAATTGCAGATCGTCGGGACGATCGAGGGGAAAGACGACACCGGAAACAGCCTCATCCTGACGATTGACGACATGCTCGCCCCGGCTGAAGAGCCGGAGCACTGATCGGCGATCGCGGCCGGACCTCACCGGCTGACCTCGGCACCGAGTGTCTCGAGTTCGTCGAAGAAGTTCGGGAACGACACGTCGACGTGTTCGATCCCTTCGACGGTCGTGGTTCCGTCAGCGACGAGTCCCGCGACTGACAGCGACATGATGATCCGGTGATCGGCCCGCCCATCGACGGTCGTGCCGTCGAGATCGCTGTCCCCGCCGTGGATCGTCAGCGTGTCGTGTTCTTCTTCGACTGACGCCCCCATCGCGGTGAGCGCCTCGGACATCGCGGCGACGCGGTCGGTCTCCTTGTATCGGACGTGTTCGCAGTCGACGATGGTAGTCGTCCCGTCGGCGACGGCGCCGAGGACGGCGATCGTCGGCAGCAGATCGGGCGTATCCGCGACGCTGACCTCGACACCCGAGAGATCGGACTGGCTGACGTGAATCTCGCCCGCCTCGCGGTCCCAGGTGAGATCGGCGCCCATCCGCTGGAGCACGTCGACGATCGCGGAGTCACCCTGCGCGCTGGGGTGGGCGCCGGTAACGGTCAACCCGTCCGGCGCGGCCAGCGCGCCCATCGCGAGCAGATACGAAATCGACGAGAAGTCGCCCGGAACGGTGTACTCTCCGTCGACGGGATCGTAGGACTGGCCGCCCGCGACGGCGAATCCGTCGGCCGTTTGCTCGGCGTCGACGCCGAACGCCTCCAGGACCTCGATCGTGATGTCGACGTACGGCGCGGATTTGAGCTCGGTTTTGAGGTCGATCTCGATTCCCCCTTCGGTGACGGCGCCGGCCATCAGCAGGGCCGTGACGTACTGCGAGGAGACGTCGCCGGGGATCGAGACGCGCCCGCCGTCGATCGGACCGCCGACGACCAGCGGGGCCTGGCCGTTCCCGCGAGTACTCTCGGCGCGGCCATCGAGCTGGTCGATGGCGTCGAGCAGCGGGCCTTGCGGTCGCGAGCGAAGCGAGTCGTCCCCGGTGAGGACGGTCAGTCCATCGCCGAGCGCGGCCGTGGCCGTCACGAGGCGCATGGTCGTTCCGCTGTTGGCACAGTCGATCACGTCGTCGGGAACTTCGGGGCGGCCGTCGAAGCCCGTCACGTCGAGGTGATCGTCGTGGCGCTCGACGCTGCCGCCGTAGCCTTCCACCGCGCGCATCGTTGCCTTCGTATCGGCGCTCACGAGCGGATCGCGGACGGTCGCGCCTCCGGCGTAGCCGGCTGCCAGGATCGCTCGGTGCGTGTAGCTCTTCGACGGCGGGGCCTGGACCGTCCCGCTGACTGTCGACTTGGTGATGTCTGCGTCCATATGGAGTCTCTCGGCGGCCCGGGTCAAACCATTTGCTACCTCGCTGCTCGAGGTGTGGTTAGAAAACGGTCGGCCGTACGGCGGCTGTGCGGTACGGTGACCGAGCGGTGGCCGTGAGGGCGTTTCATCGCGCGAAACGGGGAAAGGCAGGCCTGCCGCTCGAAAGTTCGCGAGCGGCTGCAAAAGGCGCTGGCGTTGCCCCTACGAGCGGCCAGCAACCGCTGGCAGTCTCGTCGCGGGCCTGGTGGAATTCTACTAGGGGCGAGTGAACCGCGCCAGCGGTTCACTTAGGCGATAAGCAGCTCTTCGCCGCGTTCGACCTTGATCCGGCACGGCGGGGTGATCTTGTTGTAGGCACGGCGGTAGGCTTCCTTGACGGCTGCAGCCTGGTCGACGTCACAGTAGGCGGTGAACAGGCGCTCGCCCTTCTGGATCCGGGCGGCAGTGCCGACGATCTTCCCGAAGGCCTGGCGCATGCCGTCGGAAACACGGTCGGCCCCGGCACCGGTCGCCTGCTTGTTCTCGCGGATGACCTGGTGGGGGAACTTCCGGAGGACCATCTTGTAGTTGCCCTCGCCGAGTTCCTTGATCAGGTGGCGGTTGGCCGACAGGCGGGCGGCCTCCATCGAGCCGTGGCGGAGCTGGACTTCTTCTTCGACGATGAGGCTGATCTGGACGGGGTAGTCTTCGGGCTCCGTGTTCCTGTCGCCCATCTGGTGCTGTGCGATCTTCGAACCGGGGATGCCAGTGATGTACTCACGGCGAGTGTACGACGGCTTGTCGATGTCTCGGTACATCGAGGCTGGTTTGTCCGACATAGGTACTCTTGGCGAATACGTGGCCCAGCGTCGGGATAAGGGCTTCGAACGCCGACGAATACTGTGTGTCACTATCACAGAGATAGAGACACGCGAACGCGGACTCATACTGGTGGCTATACCATTTCGAACTGATTCGGCGCGACGGCGTGCCGAATATCTTTTATACCCACCAGTATCGGTAACACCGGCGTCACTGGCCCGCTTTTCAGGATGGGAACCGTATCGAGGGTCACGATGAACATGCTCGTCGACGGCGAGTGGCGGACTGACGTCTACCGGACGACCAACGAGCAAGGCGAGTTCGAGCGCCAGGAGACGGCGTTTCGCGACTGGATCGAGGACAGCCCGGACGCGCGTTTCCAGCCGGAGGCCGGGCGGTATCACCTGTACGTCTCGTATGCCTGCCCGTGGGCTCACCGGACGCTGATCGCGCGGAAACTGCTCGGACTCGAAGACGCCATCAGCGTCGACGTGGTCGACCCTTATCGCGGGGAGGACGGCTGGCAGTTCACGCCCGAAAAAGACGGCTGCACGCCGGACACGGTCAACGGGGCGGACTTCCTCCGAGAGATCTACATGATGGCCGACCCCGAGATGACCGGCCGGGTGACGGTCCCCGTGCTCTGGGACAAACAGGAAGAGACGATCGTCAACAACGAGTCCAAGGAGATCATGCGGATGCTCGGTACCGAATTCGGCGACGTCGCCGACCGCGACGTCGACCTCTATCCCGAGGGCTACCGCGAGGAGGTCGATAGGATCATCGAGGCGATCTACGAGCCGATCAACAACGGCGTCTATCGTACCGGGTTCGCCGATTCACAGGCGGCCTACGACAGGGCTGTCGAGGAGTTGTTCGACGCGCTCGACCACTGGGATTCGGTGCTTTCCGACCAGCGCTATCTCGCCGGCGACCGACTGACCGAAGCCGACATCGCGATGTTCACGACGCTCGTTCGTTTCGACGAGGTCTATCACACGCACTTCATGTGTAACCACCGGTTGATCCGCGAGTACGACAATCTCTGGCCGTATCTTCGGGATGTCTATCAGACGGGCGTCGCCGAGCGGAGCGAGGGGACGCCGGACGGGCGAACGCGGAGTGAAGCGGGCGTCGCCGAGACGGTACATATGGACCACATCAAAGAGCACTACTACACGACCCATCCCGAGGTCAGCCCGAAGCGAATCGTTCCGAAAGGGCCCGATTCGGACTTCGAGAAGCCCCACGACCGGGACGAACTACCGGGTGGACTGCCGGACGATCTGCGTGCCGCAGTGAACCGGTAATCACCCGAGCAGCGCGAAGGCCATCAACAATCCGAAGTACAGCACCACGAGCACACCGACAGCGGCGATCCGGTATCGCTTGAGTGGCTCGGCTTCGGCCTCGTAGGCGGATTCGAAAGCACTCCGCTCCTCGTCGTCGAGACGGTCGAGGTGGTCGAGCCCGCGGTGTAACGCGAGCAACCGCTCCTCCGGGAACGGGCGTCCGCAGTAGGGACACTCGTAGACCGGTTCGCCGGGCGGGATGTCGTAGGTTTCACTGGTCATGCTTAGAGGAACGGTGGTTCGATGGTCGGCTGCGAGACGATGAACAGGCTCGACATCGTGTACAGGACCATGACGAGCGTGTAGGGGTACTGGCTGCGGATCGCCTGTAAGCGCCCGGGGAAGCTATCGAACGCGACCGCGTGGGCAGTCCAGATGGCCAGCACGTGACCGAGAAGTACGCTCGCGAGCGCGACGGCGTCGAACCACCCGGGGAGCACGAGCACTGGCACAGTCTCGCGGAGCGTCAGCGGCGTCGCGGCGGTCGTGACCAGTGACGGCGCCAGTGACAGGAAGTACTCAAGGTAGTGCGCGAGGTGATACCCGGCAGCGATCGCGAGCAGCGGCGGAGCGAACCGGCGGGCGAGCGTCGGCGTCGCGAGATAGGTTCCGGCGAGCCGCCGGCTGTAGCGCGTCCCGATCACGTATACAGCGACGAACAGCAGATAGCCGGACGCGAGCACGACGAGATACAGTACCAGCGACGGGACGCCCGCCTCGACGATCGGGCCCGCGACCGACTCCCAGGCAGGTGTCGCGACGAACCCGTCGTAGGTCGTCGCCCACACCAGCGCGATGACGAACCCGACCTCGTCGAACCCGTCAACGAGTCGGGTCTCGGCGAGCGCAGTGCCGGGCAAACGAAGCCGAATCGAACCGCCCTCGCGAGCCAGCGGTGCGAGCCGGCCGTAGTACCGGAAGACGCGCGCGATCGGGTCGACAGTCTCGAACCACTTGCCCGGGCCGTAGGCGACCGCGCCCGCGAACGTGACGGCCGTGTATCCGACGACGACGGTCACAAGTGTTCGCGGGTCGTCGGCGACCGGGCTGACGACCTCGATCCAGATCAGTGCCAGCAGGCCGACGACGCTCGGCCACGCGCCCAGCCGGTCGGGATACGATCGCTTCAGCGACGGAAGGAGATCCGTGAGCGTCCGCCAGGGGTTGAGGACCGGCCAGACCGAGCCGACGAGATACGTCGACATCGTGAAACCGGCCCACCAGCCGACCCACACCAGCAGGACCGCTGCGTTGGCAGTGCCCCGCTGTGGGCCGGCGACGCCGACCACGAACACCCAGAGCAATCCGGCGACGCCGAGCAGGGAGAGCAGCGACCGCAGAAGCCACTCGGCCGGGACCGGAACGTGTCGTCGCCAGTCGTGGATCGCGGCGATGAGCGTACGGTCGGTGACCAACGACGCGAGCAGGAACGACGCACCGATCGCCGCGCCCCCGGTCACCAGAAACAGCCAGGTCGGAACGGCGACGGCCTCGCGGCCGCCGTCGCTCAGGGCTGCGCCGTGTGCTCCGACCGTGTCGGTGGCTACCGCCAGCACTGCGAGAAGGCCGGCAACTCGACCGTAACGACGCCAGGACCGACGACCGCCCATGTACGTCACGCTTGCGAGCCCCGTCGATGAATAGCTTCCGGACCAAATTATAAGCAAACACCCCCGTATTCAGGGGGATTTTTAGTATCCGGCCCGCTACGGGTGGGTATGAGTACCGCAGATTCAGAGGACCACGGGGGACATCACCTTCCGGCAGTCGAGGACTGGCCCCGTGGGTTCGGTGAGGCCAGCTGGTGGCCGTTCGTCACGGCCGTCGGCGGGGCGCTGATTTACATCGGCGTGGCGCTCGTGATCTGGAGCAGCAGTTCGAACCCGACGCTGACGACCGTCGGTGAACAGGCGGTCACGCTGCGGGTCGCTGCGGGTGGCGTCCTCGCGGCGAGCGTCCTGCTGTTGCTCGCGGGGATCTACGGCTGGCTGTATCACGCGTTCGTGGCCACCTACTGGGAACACGGGACCGAGCAGCGAAGCAGCAGCTCACTCCGGTTCGGGATGGTCCTGTTTCTCGGCTCGGAGATCGCCACCTTCGGTGCCGGCTTCGTCTACTACTTCTTCATCCGGTCGGGCGCCTGGAGTACTGACGGGTTCCCAGAACTGCTCGGTAGTTTAGTGCTGATCAACACCGCGATCTTGCTGACGAGCAGTGTGACGCTGCACTTCTCGCACGTCGCACTCCGGAACGGCAACCGTCAGCGGTACGTCCGTCTGCTCGGGCTCACGCTCCTGCTCGGGGTCGTCTTCATCGCCGGACAGGCATACGAGTACTACGAGTTCATCGTCCACGAGGGCTTCACGATCCAGGGCGGGGCGTTCAACAGCGCCTTCTACGGGCTGACCGGTCTCCACGGCGCACACGTCTCGCTGGGTGCGATCCTGCTCGGTATCATCTTCGCCAGGAGTCTCATGGGTCAGTACACCCCGGATCGTCACACATCTGTCAGTACCGTCTCGATGTACTGGCACTTCGTCGATCTGGTGTGGGTCTTCCTCGTCGTCTCGCTGTACCTCGGTGCCGTACTCTGATCGCGATCAAAAATATTTTATAGTAACCTGGTGTCGGACTGGAACGAGGGATAGTGTCACCCGCAGGGGAAAGGATCGCCGACCGTGCGTGGGGGGATGACGCCACTTTGGGGGTGGCACCGCTGGGGAATCACGAGCCGCGGTCGGCTACGGCCCCGTGCCAGTCAACTGGCGCACTATCCCGGTTTTCTCTCGAACGGACCACGAAGAGTGCGCAGCGACTCGAACGCCATCTACGGAGTCGGGAGCCGATGCCCGCTACTGAATTATCCTCAGTCTGTCCGCATAGACAGCCGATATGTCGCTCGGAACGGGACATCGTTCCAATAATCCGTATCAGTCCGACGCGGTCTCGGCAGCATCGGGATTCCGGATCCAGAGGTCCCCGAAGAGGTCGTCCTGTGAGAGTCGTACTTCACCCCGATGGGCCAGAAAGAGCAGTCCGAGGAACGTCTCGACCCGGGAGCCGCCGACGTCGCCGATCTCGCGATAGAGGACTTCAGACCGGCCGGCGTCGTACTGCTCGCGGAGCGATCGTTCGACGCTATCGATGATCTCGTCGATGTTTTCGGCGTGGGCCGTTCCCGTCACTTCGGCCGCGGTCGGCTCCTCGTCCATCCGAAGGTCGTCTGCAGTCCGGTAGTCGAGTTGCTGGGTCCCGCGCTGGTAGCCCTGGGGCGAGTCGCTGGTGTCGTACTCCCGGGATTCCTTCCACCAGGTGTCCCGCTCGGCATCGCGCAGTTCGTGGACGAGTTCGTCCAGCGTCTGGGGCATGCCCCGGGCGCGCTTGCGTTCGAGCCGGCGGTCGATCTCGGCGTCGAGTTGGTCGAAGGGATCGACGCCTAACTCCTCCTCGCCGAGCGGCTCGACCCACGGTTCGTCTGCAACTGGCTCTTGCTCGGGACCGTCGTCCTCCAGCAGGGCGTCGCTTTTCATGCGCACGAGCACGCTCGCGTAGAACAGCGCCCGACCGGAGGTCCGCAGATCCGCCTCTTCGAGCGCGTCGAGGAACTTGTCCGTCACCCGGACGACGTCGATGTCCCAGGGGTCGATCTCGCCGTCTTCGGCCAGTTGGACGAGCACTTCGACCGGTTCGGTGTCGTCGCTCTCGCTTGCTCCGTCCGGCCCTGGCGGCCCGCCGGGACTGCCCGACTCGCCGCCCGCGACGACGCTCGTGCCGCCGTCGGGGAGGCTTGTCCCGTCGTCGGTCCCGTCTCGCGTCTCGTGACCTGTGATGTCCAGTGGAATCTCGTCGTCAGTCATGGTTCACCTCCGATTCGCCGCTCTTTTCGAGGATCTTCACTTTGTTCAGATCCTCGCTATCGCGGGTCGCTTCGCTCGCGGGTCGATCCTCTCCCCGCTCGCGTCCGAGACGCTCCTGACAGTCGCGTCTCGCTCTCCCCGCTCGATTGTCGGAGACGCTCACTGCCGTTCGCGTCTCCCTGCTCGCGGGTCGGTACTCCTCCCCGCTCGCCCTTTCGAGGATCTTCACTTTGTTCAGATCCTCGCTAGTCTCGCGGGTCACTCCGTTCCCCGCTCGACTGTCGGAGACGCTCACTGCCGTTCGCGTCTCCCTAGTCATCAGCAGGAACACCTCCAGCACTCAGGTCGATCCCGGTCACCGCCGAGACGTTGTCCTGTTGCATCGTGACGCCGATCGCTCGCTCGGACCGCTCGAGCAGCGCCGAGCGATGGGAGACGACGATGAACTGAGCGTCGCCGGCGAGCTCGTCGACCATCTCGCCGACCCGATCGGCGTTGGCCGCGTCGAGGAACGCGTCGATCTCGTCGAGCGCGTAGAACGGTGCCGGGTTGTGGCGCTGGATCGCGAAGATGAATGCGAGTGCGGTCAGGGACTTCTCGCCGCCGCTCATGGCGTTGAGCCGCTGGATCGGCTTGTCGCCGGGCTGGGCCTTCATCGTCAATCCGCCGTCGAAGGGATCGTCCTCGTTTTCGAGATAGAGGTGGCCCGTTCCGTTCGAGAGGCGCTCGAAGATCGACTCGAAGTGGTCGTTGATCGACTCGAACGCCTCCATGAACGTCTCCTTCTTGCGAGCCTCGTAGGTCGCGATCCGCTCGCGGATTCCGTCGGCCTCCTCCTGGAGCGTGGCGCGTTTCTCCTCCAGCTCGTCGAGATCGGCCTGGACGTTATCGTATTCCTCGATCGCGAGCATGTTGACCGGTTCCAGCGCCTCCATCTCGCTCTCCAGACGACCGATCTCCGACTCGACCGTGTGGTGATCCGGGATCTCCTCGGGGTCGTAGTCGCCGACCTCGCTTTCGAGCTCCTCGATCTCCCAGTCGAGGCGCTCTGCCGTCTCTTCCAGGGAGTCGAGGTCACTCTGGACTCTATCGACGGCCTCTTTCTGCTCGTCTCGCGCGTCTTTGGCCGCCCGGAGATCCTCGCGGAGGTCCTCGCGGTCGTCCTTGAGATCGGCCAGCTCGTCTTCGAGGTCCTCGACCGCGGCCTCCTTTTTTGCCAGGACCCCCTCCTGGTCCTCGATCTTGCTCTCCAGTTCGGCGATCTCCTTCTGGCGGTCTGCCTTGCGGTTCTGTGCCGTCTCGATTCTCTCGTGGAGATCCTCGATGGCGTCCTCGGCGTACTCTTTCTCCAGTTGCTTCTCGTTCAGGTCGGCGTCCAGCTCGTCGGCCTGATCCTGCAGCTCGTCGATTTCCGCCTGAATCGCCTCTGCCTCGTCGGTGAGGTCGGGTAGCTCGGAGTCCTCGATCTCCGCTTCGAGCTCCGCGATGTCGGCCTCGATCTCCTCGATCTCGGCTTCCTTCGCTTCGATGTCGGCCTCGATCTCGTCCATCCGCTCGGAGACCTCCTCGCGTTCGGCCTCGATCGCTTCGAGGTCGTCTTCGAGGTCGGCGATCTCCTCGCGGACCCCCTCGCGTTCGTCCTCGCGCTTCTCGATCTCGGCCTCGATGTCCCGGACCTGCTCTGCGGCGTCGGACTTGCGGTCGCGAGCGTCTTCCAGACGGTCCTCAGCGTCACGGATGTCGCTACGGACGTCCTGGCGCTGGTCTTCGAGATCGTTGATCTGCTGGGCGACCCGTTCGAGTTTCCCCTCGCTGCCCGCGAACGAATAGCGAGAGCCGCTCTGGGAGCCGCCGGTCATCGCACCGCTCTTCTCGACCAGATCGCCTTCCAGAGTCACCAGCCGGAACTCGCCCATCAACTCGCGGGCGGTCTCCATGTCCTCGACGACGAGCGTATCGCCCAGCACGTACGAGAAGACCGGCGCGTACTCGCTGTCGAAATCCACGAGATTGTAAGCGAAATCGACCACACCCGGATGGTCGGGCTTGCCGGGCAGCGACCGGTGTTGCATCTTCGTGATCGGCAGGAAGGTAGCTCGCCCGGCGTTGCGAGATTTGAGGTACTCGATGCATTGCTGGCCGACGCCGTCGTCGTCGACCACGACGTGTGCCATCCGTCCTCCTGCAGCTGTTTCACAGGCAGTCGCGTACGTTCCGCTGACGCTGCCCAGCTGGGCGACCGTCCCGTGGACGCCCGCCTTGTCGGCGTTGAGGATCGTCGTCACCGCCCGGCCGTAGGAGCTGTCACCGCTGTCGTCGGCTTTCGCCTCCAGCTGGGCGTACTCCTGCTGTTTGGCGCTGATCTCGTCCTCGATGGATTCGAGGTCCGACTGCAGTTCGCGCTTCTCCTGGGTGAGATCGGCGACGACTTCGGTGATCGTCTCGCGGTTCTTCTCGGCCTTCTCGAGTTCCGCTCGCAGGTCTTCGAGTTCGGCCTCGATCTCGGGGATCCTGGCCTCGGCCTCCTCGATGGCCTGTTCTTTCTCGCGCTGGTCGTTCGAGCGTCGCCGCGCCTCGTCGAGCAGCCGATCCTGTTCGTGCTGGAGGTCGTTGCGCTCGGATTCGGCCGCCGCGAGCCTCTCTTTCCGGGACTCCAGCTCCTCGCGAACGTCCTCGAACTCCTCGCCCAGCTCCTCGATCTCGGCTTCGACCGACTGCAGTTCGGCCTCCTTTTCCTGGATCTCGGCCATCAGCGAGGACTTGTTGACCTTGATCTCGCGGATCTCGCTCTCCAGATCGTCGATCGTCTCCTGCTTGCGATCGATCTCGACGAACGCCTGCCGACGCTCGTTTTCGGCGTCTTCCAGTTTCTCCTCGGCAGTGCCGATCTTGTCCTCCAGCCGGGAGATCTCGCCTTTGACCTCCTCGATCTCGCGTTTGAGCTGGAGTTGCTCGTCTTCGCCCTTGCGTTCGATCTCGCGGTTGAGTTCGGCCAGTTCGTCCTCCAGCCGGACGACCTTGCCCTCCCGTTCGTCGAGTTCGGCCTGCAACTCCGCGAGTTCGGACTCTCGCTCGTCGATCTCATCGCGCACCTCCGAGAGATCGTCTCGCTTGTCCTCCAGTTCGGCCGCCCGCCGATAGCCTTCGTACTCTTCTTTCTGGTCGCGCAACTCCTGGTATTCGAGCGCAGTCTCCCGTTCGTCCTCGAGCTGGTCAAGCCGGTCCTGCTTCTCCTCGATCCGGAGGTCGGCTTCCTCGATCCGGTCCTCGACGACCTCCAGTTCCTCGAAGGCGTCCTCCTTTTTCGCGTCGAACTCCGCGACGCCCGCAATCTCGTCGATGATCTTGCGGCGGGCGTGTGGGGTCATGTTGATGATCTCGGTCACGTCGCCCTGCATGACGACGTTGTACCCCTCGGGCGTGACGCCCGCCTGTGCGAGCAGGTCCTGGATGTCAGAGAGGTTGACCGACCGACCGTTGATGTAGTAATACGAGTAGTAGTTGTCGTCGGTTTCCTTGACGCGGCGTTTGATCGTGATCTCGTCGATCTCGCCGATCTTGTCGGTCCCGGCGGCGTTGACGACCTGCGACCGCTCCAGGGTCCGGTCGGCGTTGTCCAGTACGACCTCGACGCTGGCCTCGCGTTCGCCAGCCGTCTCGACGCTGCCGTCCTGGTGGCCGGGATTGTAGATGAGGTCGGTCAGTTTCTCGGCGCGAATGCCCGAGGTCCGGGCGAGTCCGAGCGCGAACAGCACGGCGTCGATGATGTTAGACTTGCCCGAGCCGTTCGGGCCGCTGATCGTGGTGAAGTCCTCGTAGAAGGGGATTCGCGTCTTCCGACCGAAGCTCTTGAAGTCGTCGAGTACGAGCTCTTTGATGTGCATGGGGGGTCAACTCTCCGCGGACGCCGGTTGGGCACCCGATGGCGTCATACGGACTGGTGTACCGATGTACCGGCCCGACCGCATCCAGACGTGCGGTCGGTTCGGAAGGGACGTACGGTCGTTCGTATCATGCGATGATGATGTCCGAATCGCCGTCCGTCTCCAGCTCTTCGCCCTGTTCGTCCGTTGGATCGGTTTCCTCGGTGTTAGATTCTTCGGCCGATGTCTCTCTCGTGTCGGAATCGGTCCCCTCCGAGGCCGGACTGAATCCCATATCGGCGTCGACGGCGTTTTCCAGTTCCCGAATGCGAACCTTACACTCGACCAGCTCGTCCGTCAGCCCGTCGACAGTTGCCTGGAGTTGATTGACCTGCTCTTCGAGCTCTTCGACGCGATTGCCGCACATATCCCTATCACACATCCCCGCCCGCATAAACTTACGTCAGACATACACATAGCAGCTGATACGATCGCAGACGCGAACGCTTTTCCGGATACCGCTCGCCCCAATGAGTATGAAACGCGGAGGCACGGACGAGCAGAAGCGCGCCGCGGGCGAGTCGGCGGTCGACGCCGTCTCGGACGGGATGGTCGTCGGCCTCGGAACCGGAAGCACGACCGCCTACGCGATCCGCGAACTCGGCAGGCGCGTCGACGCCGGCCTGGACATCGAGGGCGTCCCGACCTCCTACCAGTCGCGACAGCTGGCCCGCGAAGTCGGGATTCCACTGACGACCCTCGAAGACGCGACGCCCGACCTTGCGATCGACGGGGCCGATCAGGTCGCCGACGGGACGCTTATCAAGGGCGGTGGCGCGGCGCACACCCGCGAGAAGCTGGTCGACGCTGCCGCCGACCGGCTGCTCGTCGTCGTCGATCCGACGAAGGAGGCGGACGCCCTCGACCATCCAGTACCGATCGAGGTGCTCCCGGACGCCCGTCGCACGGTCGCCGAGACGGTAGCCGATCTCGGTGGCGACCCACAGCTCCGGGCGGCCGAACGCAAGGACGGCCCGGTCGTCACCGACAACGGCAACCTCGTGCTGGACTGTGACTTCGGGACGATCGAGGATCCAGCGGGGCTCGCGAGAGCTCTCTCGGCACTACCTGGCGTGCTCGAACACGGCCTGTTCGTCGAACTGGCCGACGAGATCCACTGCGGGACTGACGATGGCGTTCGCGTGACGGAGCTGTAGTGACAAACCCGCGCTCTAGAGAACGATCCCGGACTGCAGGATCGCGATCAGGGCGGTCAGCGTGGGGATCGAGACGAGCGTCGAGGTGAACACGACCGTCGAGACGTACGATTCCGGCGTGACGCCGTCGACCGAACCGCCGGAGAACTCGCCCACGAGGATCAGTGGCGTCACGGCAGCCGGCGTCGCACATTCGAGGACGAACACTCGAGCGACGGTCGCCTGCGGGCCCTGGAGCCCGAGTCTGGCAAACGCCGCAAGCGACAGAAGCGCGACGCCGACGGCGACGACCGGGGCGACCACCATCTTCAGGGCGTTCGCCCGGACGACGCTGCCCAGTGCGGCCCCGAGCTCGGCGTTCGACAGCTGGATCCCGAGCAACAGCAACATCACGGGAATCGAGGCGTTGCCGACCATGCCGACCGTCTCCATGATCGCGCTCTCGGCAGGCGGCAACAGTCCAAGCGAGCCCGCGACCAGCCCGACGACCACAGCGTAGACGAGCGGGATCGAGAAGACCCGCCGAACGCCCGCGAGCGCGCTCTCGTCGCGGCCGCGGGCGGTGAGATAGACCCCGAGCGTGTACAACAGGACGCTCTGGACGACGATGTACAGGACGGCCGTCGAGCGACCGACCGAACCGAAGGCGAAATCCGACAGCGGGATGCCGTAGTTGCCGGCGTTGCCGAACGAACTCACCAGTACGAACGCACCGAGCAGAGGCTCGGTCTCGCCCGCGAGCCGCCCGATCCCCTGGGCGAGGGCGGCCATTGTCAGGGTGAACCCCGTGACGCCGATCGCCAGCCACAGCAGCGTCTCCCCGCCCAGCGGGGTGGTCGCGACGCTGTGAAAGACCAGCGCCGGCGCGAGCACGTAGACGGTGATCGTGTTCAGCGGCCCGGCGTCGACGTCCTGCGTCCGGCCGAGCGCGTACCCGACTGCGGCGATGGCGATGATCGGCGCGATGGCGGTCGCGAAGATCGACAGCAGTCCCGAATCGACTGGTGACACAAACGAGAGTCGCTGCGGGGAGTGCTTGTGCGTTGTGAATCGTTCGGGCTCGTACGTTCCGGAGCGATCCGCGAATCGGGCGTCGCGGATCGATCCGATTTTTGTCCCCCGAGCACCCACCGCGAGACATGGCCAAACAGCCACACTTGCTCGTCGAAGCGGGCGACGTTCACGACCTGGCGCTCGTGCCGGGCGATCCCGGCCGCGTCGATCGCATCGCCGATCACTGCGAAGACGTCGAGCTCGTCGCCGAGAATCGTGAGTACAGGGTCGTCAACGCCACTTACGAGGGACGGCCGCTGACGATCTGTTCGACCGGTATCGGCAGCCCCTCGGCCGCGATCGCCGTCGAAGAACTGGCCGCGGTAGGCGTCGAGACCGTCCTCCGCGTGGGGACGACCGGCGCACTTCAGTCGGGCATCGAGATCGGCGACATGATCGTCGCCACGGGCGCGGCCAAGGACGAGGGGACGACCAAACGCTACGAGTCGGCGACCGTCCCCGCCGTTCCGGATTATGACGCGCTTTCGGGGCTGGCCGAGGCCGCCGAACGGATCGAAGACGAGACGACCGGCGGGACCGTCCACGTCGGCCCGATCGCGACCGACGACGCGTTCTACGCCGAAACAGCGGAGTACGTCGACGCCTGGGAGGCTGCCGGGCTGCTGGCCGTCGAGATGGAGGCGGCCGCGCTGTTCACGCTCGCGCGCCGGAAAGGACTGGCCGCAGGTGCGATCTGCACTGTCGACGGCAACCTCGTCGAGGGAATCCAGAAAGGCGAAACCGAAGCAGAAGAACTGCCGGAGAAGGCCAAGAACAACGTCGAACGGGCGATCGAGATCGCACTCGAAGCCGCCGTGGAACTGTAGCGCGGGACACCGTCGTGATACGGCCGGCACGTGTGAGGCCCGCGCGGAACGGGGCCGCGGATTTTTTGTCCCTGTAGGTGGTTCGGACGGTAAGTCATGCCAGGCCCGGTCGAACGCGTGCGAGGACTCCGGAGGCGGCTCTTCAGGCTGGTCCGCGGGGAGATCAGGACGTTTCACCGGTGGATCGAGAACACGCGCAACCTGGTGCACCTCTCGGTACTCGTCGCGCTGCCGCTGCTGTTGGGGGCCGTGACGGCACTGTCGAACGCGATCGACCTCCTGCCGTTCCTGCTGTTCCCGCCGCTGGCCTCGGGGTCGTACACTCTCTTCGCCAACCCCGAAGGTCGATACGCCTCGCCGCGGCGGTTCGTCGGCGGGCTCACGGCGGGCGCGTTCTGTGGCTGGATCGCGCTAGAGCTCGCGCTTCGGTTCTGGTATCAGCCCCAACCCCAGACGCTGGCCGCCGATCCGGGAGCCGTCGCGCTCGGACTCCTTCTGACGGGCGTCGTCACCTGGGGGCTCGACATCGAAGAGGCGGCGGCGTTCTCGACGGCGCTGCTGGTGCACGTCACCGGCGCGGATCAGTTCGCGTACGTCCTCAGCGTCGCGGCGTCGAGTGCCCTGGTGGCTGGCGCGTTCGTCCTCTGGCGCGACAACGTCTACGAACAGCGAGCGAACATCCTCTATGAGTCGACCCGGGGTGACGATCACGTGCTGGTCCCGACTGGCGGCCCCCACGAGGACGCAACCGCGATGCTCGGCGCGCGGCTCGCGGCTGCCCACGACGCCGGGAAGGTCGTCCTCTGTGACGTCGTCGCAGACGAAGACATCGCCGCACAGGAGCAGGCACTGCTCGACGGGGCCGAACCGCCCGACGACGACGTGTCCGTGCCGCGGGCCGACCCGACCGGTGTCCAGCCGGATGACGTCCACCAGAACTGGGCCGATTTCACGCGCGAACCGCCCGACCGCGACGATGCGGTCGACGCCGGCGATATCAGTCAGGACTGGGGCGCCTACGACGAGCGGGCGATCCGACAGCGCGCCAGAGACCGAGCCGTGGCAAACGCTGCGGCCGCACTCGAATCGCGTGCCGAGCGCATCGAGACGGTCGTCGGCGTCCCCTGTGAGGTCGTCGTCGCAGCCGGCAGCGGTTCACGCGCTCGGACGATCGCCAGGACGGCCAAAGAGACCGGCTGTGATCTGATCACGGTCCCCTACCAGACCGGAAACGGTGGCCTCGCCCCGCACATCCGCGAACTGTTCCGGGGCGAAATCGACGTGCTCGCACACCAGTCCTACGACGGGCGGGTCCGGTGGTCGCGGGTTCTGGTTCCCGTGCGACAGGCAAGCGACGTCGCTCACGCCATGATCGACTTCGCGACGCGACTGACCGGCGACACAGTCAGCGTGTGTCACTGTATCGATTCCGAACGCGAGCGTCGCAGCGCCGAGGAGATGCTCGCGAACCTCGCCGAGACTGCCGACGGCCGCGTCGAGACGCGAGTCGCCCGCGCCGATATCGCCTCGTTCCTCGGAGAAAACGCCGCCCAGTTCGATCTGATCGTGCTAGGGTCGAGCCGGGACCGGAGTACCGCATCGCGGTTCCTCTCACCGCCGACTTACGAACGGCTCGGCGAACTCGACACTGACATCGCGATCCTCGATCGAAACTTCTAGTCGACGATCCGCTCCTGTCACGCCTGACGGGACAGTCTCGATCAGGCGATTTCGACCCGGACCCATGCGCCGCCCTCGGTCGCGTCGAGCGGCGAGACGTCGTCGATGCGGGCGAGCGGCGCGACCGGCGAGGCGGCACGGGGCATCCCGTCGATCGACGCGGGCGTCGGGCCCCAGAAGAGACACAGCGCGTTGCCCTGCGGCCAGTAGGCGATCGTGCCGACTGGGACCTCCGCCCGCGTCGCCGCTGGGTCGACGTCTACCGGCACGTCGAAGTACAGTTCGTCACCCCAGCGGGCGGCCTCGCCGGAAACAGGGAGCGATTCGAGCAGTGCGTCCCGCGTTCGGTGGTTCTCCGCAAGCCAGTCCGCTTCGAGCTCGTGCTCGCCGGCGGTGATCACGAGGTCAGCCATACGTGAGCGTTTGCGATCGGGCGTAATAGTGCTACAGGATTCGCAAGACAGCTATTCGGTCGACGCCCCCTCTGGCTCGTCGTCGTGATCTTCGGCGATCTCTTCGACCTCCTCGCCGGTCGTTCCCAGGATGCGGTCGGCGACAGACTCGACTTCCGCCTTCCCCAGTGCCGACTGCACGAGCAGGTGGGCACCGATGACGGCGGGGCTGATGACGGCGTCGGCACCGGCCCGCCGAAGCTTGTCGATGTTCTGGCGATCGGTCGCCGCCGCAACGATCCGGATGTCGGGGTTGAGCGCCCGCGCCGTCAAGATTGCGAGCGCGTCCCCGGCGTCGTCGTTGGTCGCTGCCAGGACGCCGGCGGCACGCTCGATCCCGGCGTCATATAGCGGCTGTTCGTCGCTCGGGTCGCCGACCAGGACGTTGAGATCTCGATCCCGGAGTGAGGAGGCCCGTTCCCTGTCCGGCGTGACGACGATAAAGGAGTTGTGGGACTCCTCGAGCCCTTCGACGATCGGTTCGGTCAGTTCGCCGTACCCCATAACAATGATGTGGTTTTCGAGCATTCTGAGTTGCGCCTCCGACATCTGTCCGAGCGCGGCCGCGAAGCGTGCCTCGATCGCCGGGCCGAGCAGCGTCCCCGCCGCAGCACCGAAGCTGGCGACACCGATAACCAGCACGGACATGCTGAACAGCCGTCCGACCTGGCTAGTCGCCGTGATGTCGCCGTACCCGACCGTCGAGGCCGTCACGAGCGTGAAGTAGAACGCGTCCAGCGCCGTGTTCACGGCCGGGAAGTGCTCGTGCAACGCGTAGGACCCGGCAGTCCCGTAGATCTGGGAGCCGGCCAGCGCCGAAAGCGCTGCGAGCTGACTCGTCGACAGCGACCACGACTCGGTGTACTGGCCCCGGCCGCTCGCGACGAGCGGGATCGACGCCAGCGAGAGCACGACCAGCGGTGTCGAGACCGGCACCGGGACGCCGACCAGCGGTACCGTGACCGTTCCGGACTGGACGACGCCCTGGAGTGCGGTCACCGGCAACAAGACCAGCGTCGAGTACCAGGCGACACGCAGTCGCATCCGGAGACCGTAGGCGCTGGCCAGCATGAGAAAGCCGGTCATTGCCCCGGTGAACCCTGCGAGGCGCTGGACAGATTCCGGGATGTACCCGCTCAGCAGGGCCACCTCCTGGGAGGCAATGTTGACGACCCCGACCGCAAAGGAAAGCACCGCGACGACTGTCACGAGCCAGACTGTCGCTCGCGCACCCGGATGCCGGACCATACGTTCTCTCGTCCGGGGAAGGGGATAAACGTCACCGTCTAGACTACGGTTCGACTGGCAAAACCAGCGGACAGGTCCGAACTAGCGGACGCCCCCGACTTCGAGCCAGGGGACCTCGACGAGCGCCGGGATGTGGGTCTCGATGTGATGTTCCCAGACGCCCTCCTCGCCGAACGCTTCGCCGTGGTCGGCCGTCACGACGATGTCCCCGTCGAGGTCCTTGATGAGGTCAACGACCGACTCCATGGCGATCCGGAGGTTCTCTTCGTAGAGGCCCATCGCCGCGCCGCGGGTCCCGTTTTTGAGGACCGCACGCGGGCCGAGTTCCAGCCACAGTCCCATCTTCTGGGCGAGTTCGACGCCGTCGAGTGTCCCTTCGACCTTCTGGCGAACTGTCCCGACAGCCGAGGAGAGAACGCCGTCGTCGGATCGGCCCTGCTGGGCCCCCTGGCGCTTGATCCCTTTCTGGATCTGCTTGAGCTTCTGGCCCTTGCCGCGTGAGAGGTACGGCGCGTGGGGTTGCATGTAGTGGACGACCGTCCGCTCGGCGGCCTCGACGGAGTCCCGATTGGCGTAGAAGGCCTCGTTGAGGCTGTCCGGCGGCACGGTCTCCAGGTCGTCGTCCCACCCGGACTGCCAGACGTCGATGATATTGCTGATGTGTTCGGTCGCAGTCCACTCGTAGCCAGAACTGGCACCCCACTTGAGTTCGTTGAGCGGGATCCCCAGGTCGTTGATGAAGGGGTTGCCCGAGAAGTACGCGAGGTCGTGTTCGTCAGTGAACGTCTTCGAGGCCCACTCCGGAGTCGAGGAGGCGATGCTCGTTCGCTTTTCGAGATCGCCCTGAAGGTAGTCGTCGTAGACCTCGCTGAAGACATCGTACCGGCAGGCGTCCAGCACGATGGCATAGTCCCAGTCCGATTCGAGAAAGTTGTGGTCCGCCATCAGTGGACGCTAGTTGGTACGTGCGTATCTATTTCTTTGGTTTCCAGATCCGTACTGGCTTCCCGATCGGAATCTCTCTGGTCCGGTGTCGCGATTATCGGCGCGAGCTCAGGGTGCCGGGGAGCTACTATACCGAGACAGTTTCAGCGTTCGGGATCGCGCCGAAGGCGGCCTCGATGCGACTGTTGACTTCCTCTACGAGCGGCTCAACGTCATCGTTGCCGATGACCGGGAGTAACTGCGTCGGGTCGGCGACGCTGACCCCGGTTTCGTCGCCGTCCGTCTCGTAGACGACGACGTTACACGGCAGGAGCGCACCGATCTCGAACTCCACGTCGATCGCGTCGTACGCGAGCGGCGGGTTGCACGCCCCGAGGATTCGATACCGGGCGTGTTCTTTGTCGAGTTTCTCTTTGAATGCTGCCTGCATGTCGATGTCCGAGAGGACGCCGAACCCCTCCTCGGCGAGCGCGTCGGTCACGATCTCGATTGTCTCGTCGAACGGGGCGTCGATACGGTACTGGTGGGTATACGGTGCCATTCTATTCTCTAGGGGACGCGCACGGATGAGTCCTCGGTGTACGTTATAGTGATCGTTGTAACGATCACCCGGTGAGGGCACACGACACCGTGTGATCAATCCGGAGCAGACGGACGACGAACATACCAATCGTCGCCGGGCACGATCGAGCGTGGAGCCACAGCTACCAGATCGATCGAGCGTGGAGCCACAGCTACCAGATCGATCGAGCGCGGGAGAAGCAGTCGGTCGCGTCGATTAGGCGTAGCGTTCGAGTTCGGGCCGATCGAGCTCTTCGAGCACGTCGTCGGCGACCGAATCGAGCAGCTTTCGTCCCTCGGCGGTGACCACGCGGCCGTCGTTGCCTTCCGTCTCGACGTAGCCAGCGTCTTCGAGCTGCTGGAGCGCGGTGCGGATGATCTTCCGGGAACCGTCGCTCTGGCTCGGGGGCCGGACCTGATAGCGGTTGGAGCCGTCCTTGGTGTTGCCGTAGGCGGTAGCGAGCGAGCCGACGCCGACGGGCCCGTCGACGGCGACCTTCCGCAGCAGGCTGGCGACGCGACGCGGCCAGAAGTCGTCCTGCTCGGGCGGGAGCTCGCGGTCGACGCCCGTGGTCGTAAACTCGATCCAGTCCGGTGCCTCGACGTCGCCGTCCTCGGCGAGTCGGTCCGCGATGGCCTCGATGAGGTCCTCCGCGGGGACATCGTAGAGTGTCGTCATTGAGCGTTCATACTGCGGTCGGTCATTTAAACACATCGTCTCGGGGCCGTGGGCAGCGACGTCGACAGCGATCCCACCCCGAACCGTGCCGGTCACGACGCGGCGGACCGCACTCCGCTCCAGGACTCTCTGCGGGTCACTGATCTTCGGGCCCCTCTTCGGCGACGATCCCGGGTGCGTTGCTGGCGACGATGATGATCTCTTCGGTAATATCTTCCATCTGGTTGGCGAGTTCGTCGAAGAGAATCGCAAACTCGCGGTACATCAGCGGCTGGTCGATCGAATCGTCGGCGAACGCCGTCGTGATTACCTCGTTGCGGAGTTCGTCACATCGGCTCTCCATGTCTCTGATCCCCTGGATCTCGTCGGTGAGGGAATCCGAGGCCTCGTAGGTGCTGAGGTCGTGGACGAACCGCTCGATGACCTCTTCGAGTAGTTCCGTCGTGTCCGCGACTTCGGTGGCCATCTCCCGGAGCCCCTCGAAGCACGCGTTGTCGTGAGGCGGTTGCATCATGTCGAGTTCGTGGGCGATCCGCTCGGTGACGTTCACGACGACGTCGATGGTGCGATAGAACTCGACCAGCGCCGACTGGTTGTAGTTGATGCGCGTGTTGAGTTTCCCCATGTCAATTGGGTCGGCGTTGGTGATCAGCGCGACGATCTGCAGATTGCGGTCGTCGCACTCGCTTTCGAGGTCCTCGATCTCTTCGATGGTCGCGCTGTAGTCCTCGCCCGCGGCGTATTGATCGAGCAGCTCCGGCAGGAGATCGATACACGCCTTGAAACAATCGAGGTACGCGTCAGTGTGCGATTCGAGTTGCTGGCTGAAGCTGGCGCCCGCGGTCATGGGACAAGTCAGGACGGGCGACACTAAAGAGTATTCGACTAGAGCCCGGTCGGTTCGTGGATGAACGTCGTCTTCAGGCCCCACTCTTCGAGGCGATCCTGGAGAGCCTTGACGCCGAAGGTCTCGGTCGCGTAGTGGCCGGCGAGGAAGACGTGGATGCCGTGTTCTTTCGCGAGGTGGTAGGCCTTCTGCTTGCCTTCGCCAGTGACAAACGCGTCGGCGCCGCTCTTGGCAGCCTCCTCGAGCCAGTCGGCGCCGCTCCCGGTGACGATCGCGATGTCCTCGATCTCGGCCGGACCGAACTCGAGCACCTGCACGCCTTCGCCACCGTGGACAAGTTCGCCCGCCAGCAGATCGTGCAGTGCGTCGACGCTGTAGGCGTCGGGGGCAGTCCCTCGCTGGCCGACGTGGACGGGGCCGAGTTCGCCGAACGGCTCGGTGTCGGTCAACTCCAGCAGGTCGGCCAGCCCGGCCGCGTTCCCGAGCGTCTGGTGACCGTCGAGCGGGAGATGTGCCGCGTACAGTGCCAGCCCGGTCTCGATCAACGGCGCGAGTCGCCGGTAGTCCGTCCCGGTCACGCGGTCGATCCCGCCCCACGAGATCCCGTGGTGGGCGATCATGAGGTCGGCCTGGGCGTCGACCGCCTGTTCGATCGTTGAGACGGCGGCGTCGACCGTGACGGCGACCCGGGAGACCTCTCGATCGGCCGGACCGACCTGGAGCCCGTTGGCACTCGCGTCGACGTCAGCGTACTCGTCGACTGCCAGTCGCTCGTCCAGCCGTTCGGCGAGCTCATCACAGCGCATAGTCGCCGTTCGTCACCCTGTAGTGTAGTGGTTGCGGTCGCGATCGAACGGATTTTCGTGGACGTGATCGAGGAATCTTCTCGGAAGACGATCACGCGCGGACGAGTTCGTCGCCCCGGTCTTCGAGAATCCCTCGATCGATCAGGGCCTCCAGGATCGTATGCGTCGTGTCCCGATCGATTCCGTAAGCACTCCGTGCGACGACCGTGATCTCTTCGATTTCGACGGGGAACTCCCGATTCTGGAGCAATCGCACGACCTTGTTGTACTCGGCACGCTCGAAGTCGTCACTCTCGCGCCCGGCAGCGTCTGCCCGGCCGTCGGAATCGGCCGTCGTCACGGCTGACTCCCCGTCGTCCGACGTTGCTTGCCCCTCTTCGTCGCGCTCCGATCCGTTCCTCGCGTCGCCGCTCGACTCGATCGAATTCCCTCGTCCCTCATCGGATGCCGACGTCTCGTCCGCGTCTCCGAACATATCGCCTGTGTCACCGGACGCGTCGTCCGTCCCCGTGGATGCCGACGTCTCGTCGGTGGACGTGTCCTCCGCGGACGGCGACTCGTCGTGTCCGCTCCGGGCCTGTTCACCCTCGCTCGTGGTCGTCACGTCCTCGTCGGGATCTTCGAGCGTTTCCAGGGGATCGTCGTCGAGGTCGACCTCGGCCGGCGATCCGATCGACTCGCCTCCGATTGCGGCGTCCAGTACTTCCTCGATGACGGTCGTGAGTTTCTGTCGACACGACGGACACAGGACAATATCCCGGCCGGTCTCGACGCGGTCTGACGTGACCAGCGAGTACTCATCGAGTTGCGCATCAACAGCGTCCCCGCAAAAATAACACGACGCGAGTCGGTCCATGCCTGGACACAGAACGGCCGGGATCAAAAGCTATGGGTCCGTCCGGGTGGGTACTGCTGGTGGCGCCTCCGGGCGACTCCGCCGGCATCTGTCGTCCGCATGTGCACTACGCCGGAGCCGCGTCCGCGTGTGCGAAAACGAACGCACGGACGAGTTTCGCCCCGAGGACGGCGGCCTGGTCGTCGTCCTGATCATTGACCTCGACGACGTCAGCGCCGACGGCGTGGGGCGCGACCGCCCGCACGACCTCTCGCATCGCGGTCGGGTCGAGACCGAACGGTTCGAGCGTCCCGGTGCCTGGGGCGAATCCGGGATCGGCCGCGTCAATGTCGACGCTCAGGTAGACTTCGCGCTCGAACGCCGGACTCCACTCGGACACCTCCTCGGGCGGGACGACCGTCACGTCGGCCTCGGCTGCGCGCTGCCATTCGCGTTCGCTGCCCGCACGCGCGCCGAGGATGATGGCCTCCTCGGCGACCTCGAGCGCGTGACGAGTGACCGTCGAGTGGCTGTATGGATCGCCGCCGAACGCCTCGCGGAGGTCGAGATGGGCGTCCAGACAGACGAACACGTCCGGATCCAGCGCCCGGACGGCCGCAACGGTGACAGTGTGTTCGCCGCCGAGCAACACGGGGATCGAACCGTCTCGATCGACGTCGCTGAGAACGCCTTCGAGGTAGATCAGATACTCCTCGACGTCCCCACCGGGGCGGACGTCGCCGTGGTCGTGGACGCCGAGGGCAGTGAAGCGACTACCGGTGTGATGGTCGTAATCCTCGAAAGACTCGGCGACGGCGCGGATACGCCGTGGGCCGAACCGCGTCCCAGGCTGGTAGGTCGTCGAGCGATCGAGCGGCGCGCCGACGACGACGTACTCGGCGTCCGCCCGATCGGCGTGTGCACCCGGGAACCCTGACATTCAGACGATCTTGCGCTGGCCTTCGTACTCGAGGAACTCGATCTCGTCGTCGGGGCTCAGATCGGCCTCGTCGGGGCTGACCATCACGAACGTCTCGTAAGTCTCCAGGTCCATCACCTGGATCTCGTCGCCGTCAACGTTGACGACCTGGCCCTGCTTGCGCTCGATGATCGGGACCCACACTTTCGCGTCGACCGGCTGGGAGAGTGATCGCTTCTTGCTGTCGAAGACGCCCTTGCCCTCGATGCGAGCCTTGGCACTGCCGTGTTTGCCCGGTTTGGCCGTACTGTAGCTCGTGATCTTGCACGGCGTCTCGTCCATCATGACGTAACTCCCTTCGTCGAGTTCGCGAACTTCAGTCTGCTCTTTCGCCATGTAGCGTCGTTGCCCCCCGCCCAGTATAAACGGTTTGGAACGCTCTGGGGACGGGCGGGGCCGATCGGAGCGTCTTCGGACCGGTCGGACGCGCGGCCCGGAGTTCCGGCACCGAATCGGTCGGGTAGACCGGGCGGGACGTTTACATTGTGGCCCGGCAAACGAGTGAGTGAATGGAGGGTGTGCTCTGGCAGTTGCTGGCGAGTTCTCGCGGGGCCGATACACGCGCTCGCCTCCTGCGAGCTATCGATTCCCGGCCGCGCAATCCCAATCAGCTCGCCGGCGCCCTGGACATGGATTACACGACGATCCGTCATCACCTCAGGGTGCTCGAAGACAACAACGTCGTCACCGCCTCCAGCGACGACTACGGGGCGGTGTACCTTCCAACTGACCAGGTGCGGACCCACTGGGACACCGTCGAGGAGATCCTGGACACCGTCGAGGAAGATTGATTATGGGACGGAATTTGGAAAGCACATATACTCCGGGCCGATCAAGGAGGTACCGATGGGCATCTGGATGACCGTCGCACAGGCCGCTGCCGCCGCCAACCTGCTGCTCGTTGGGGCGATGGGCGCCGTCTGGCTGCGGAACTACCGCCGCCACGGCGCCAGCCACACTCTGGCGTATCTGGTGTTTGCGGCGTTCCTGCTGGTCGAAAACGCGATCTGGCTGTACCTGTACTTCCTCGACGACGCGTTCGTCGGCTGGTATGCGGTGACCACGCCGACGATACAGGTCGGGATGGCACTGCTCTGTGGACTGGAAACTCTCGCGCTGGTCGCGATCGCGAGGATCACGTTGGTCTGATCCCGGACGAAATTCGGACTGAATTCGGAAATCGTACTTGTCTCAGTCGTCCGTGCATGCCGATATGGTACCGACGAGACGACAGTTCCTCGGGACGGCTACGCTCACGGCTGCGCTCGCTGGCTGTCTCGGCGGCGACGGAAACGGCTCGAACCCGACGACCGACGAAGACGTGACCGTTTCGGTACGGTCAGTCGACACCCATGGCGACATCCTAGTCGGGCCGGATGGCATGACTCTGTACATGTTCGTCCCCGACGCGGACGCCGACGGCAGCACGTGCTACGACAGCTGTGCAGCCACGTGGCCGCCGCTGACTGTGGACGAGAGTCCGTCTGCAGCCGACAGCGTGACGGCGAGCCTGTCGACGATCACCCGCGACGACGGATCGATGCAAGTTCTGGCCGGAGAGTGGCCGCTGTATTACTACGCCGGCGACGACAGCCCCGGTGACGTCAACGGGCAAGGCGTCAACGACGCGTGGTACGTGCTCGGTCCCGACGGCACGCCAAAGGGCATGGAGACGACCACTGAGACGACTACTGAGACGGCCACCGAGACGACTACTGAGACGACGGTGGCCACGTCCCCGACGATCGAGGTCCGGGATCACGACACGCTCGGCGAGATTCTGGTCGGGCCCGACGGGATGACGGTGTACATGTTCGAAAGCGACACCGCAGGGGCAGACGAGAGCAGTTGCACCGGCGGCTGTGTCAGCACCTGGCCTCCGGTGACAGTCGAGGGCGATCCGTCGGCGGGAGACGACGTGACGGCGACGCTGGCGACGTTCGAACGCGAGGACGGAAGCACGCAGGTGTCCGCCGACGGCTGGCCGCTGTACTATTACGCGGGCGACGACAGCCCCGGCGACGCCAACGGACAGGGGGCGTCCGGCGTCTGGTACGTGCTCCGGCCGGACGGATCGCCACTCCGAGAACCACCGACGACGGACGACGGCAGCGGCGGAATCGGATACTGATACTGCCGGCTGTACGCTCGCGAAGATATCCGGTACTTCGTGCCGAATTCCTTCGAAATGTCACAGCCAGCAGTATGAAACGGACTGCTGTAACGAGTTGCCGGTTCGTCTGCGTTCCTTCGATCGACCGGAACGGACCGATAGCAGCCGTCAGTCGTGAATCTCGACGCTCTCGATGGTGATCGGTGACGTCGGGTTGTCGTTCATGTCGGTATCGACTAAACCGATGGTCTCGACGACGTCCATCCCGTCGATCACTTCGCCGAAGACCGGGTGTTTGTCGTCGAGGTGGGGCTGTGCCGCGAGCGTGATGAAAAACTGCGAGCCGTTGGTGTTGGGACCGCGATTGGCCATCGAGAGGATCCCGGGACCGTCGTGGCGCAACTCCTCGTGGAACTCGTCGTCGAATGTGTAGCCGGGACCGCCGCGGCCGTTGCCCAGCGGGTCCCCGGTCTGGACCATGAAGTCTTCGATCACGCGATGGAATTCCACGCCGTCGTAGAGGGGATCGATCCGCTTCTCGCTGGTCTCGGGATCCTCCCAGGCGCCGGTCCCGGGTGCGATCTCTGTGTTTTCGTAGTCGTCTGCACCCTCCGCCAGACCGACGAAGTTCTCGACCGTCCGCGGAGCACGCTCTTCGAACAGCCGTACCTCGATGTCGCCTTCGCTCGTGTGCAGCGTCGCAGTCAGGTCTGAACTCATAGAAACCACTGGCGCGCCGGCCGGCATAACAGTGGCGATGCGATCAGGACGACGGACATCGTGTATCCGCATACTGTTGACTGTCGGCTGTCGATCCATGACCATGACGTGCTATCCGATAATAAGCAAAACCGCCCGACAGCAGCGAGCTTCATGTTATTTCACTAACCGATGTCCGGAAACCTTTTGTTCGTCCGCGAACGTCACTCACGTATTCGAATGCCACCCAGTGACACGCAGACGGTTCTCGTCGTGGACGACGAACCGGACGTCGCTGACGCCTACGCCGCACAGTTGCGCGAGAAGTATGCGGTGCGAACGGCATACGGCGGCCAGGGGGCGCTGGATGCGATCGACGAGACGATCGACGTCGTGTTACTGGACCGCCGGATGCCGGAGATATCGGGCGACGAGGTGCTCCGGACCCTGCGTTCGAAGGGGATCGAGACGCGGGTCGCGATGGTGACGGCCGTCGATCCGGACTTCGACATCATCGAGATGCCGTTCGACGACTACCTGACCAAGCCAGTGTCTCGCTCTGAGCTGTTCGAGACCGTCGATCGGCTGCTCACCTGTGCGAAGTACGACGCTCAGTTCCAGGAGTTCTACTCGCTGACGAGCAAACTCGCGACGCTGCAGGCCAACAAGAGCCAGTCGGAGCTGGAAAACAGCGAGGAGTACGTCGAACTCACCGAACGGCGCGAAGCAGTTCGTGAACGACTCGACGAGACGCTCTCGGAGTTCAACGACGACGCGTTCGCCGCGATGTTTCGCGAGCTGAATCCAAATCCACCCCTTCCGGACGAAGTGATCGATTGAGCTACCACCGGCCAAAGCCGTGAGCTTTCGCCTCGCTTTCTATAAAACAGTGTCACTTCCGAAAGCACTAACGTCGGCTCTTCCCTAGGGTGGCTCGAATGAGCGAGCAGCTTCCGGACGTCCAGGCGACGAGCCCAGACGTTACAGTCGGATTGAATCGGGTCGGCGTCACCGGCGTCGAAAAACTCGTCAAACTCGGGCGTGAGGAAAAGCGTCCGATCGTTTTGATGGCCGAGTTCAAGGTGTTCGTCGATCTGCCGTCTTGGCGGAAGGGGGCCGACATGTCACGGAACATGGAGGTTATCGACGAGACGCTGGAGGCCGCCGTCGCCGAGGAGGTCTACCGGGTCGAGAACGTCTGTGGCGAGGCTGCCGAGCGACTGCTGAAGAAACACGACTACACGACCCAGGCCGAGGTGCGCATGGAGGCCGAGTACGTCACACGCGAGCGGACGCCAGAAAGCGACAAACCGACGCAGTCGACCGCCGACATCATCGCCTCCGCGACTGCAACCGAGGACGGAACTCGCGAGGAGATCGGTGCCCGTGTGACGGGTATGACGGTCTGTCCCTGCAGCCAGGGGATGTCCGTCGCTCGTGCCCGACAGACGCTAAACGACCTTAATGTCGAGGACGAGGTCATCGACGAGTTCCTCGAGAAGGTTCCGCAGCCGGGACATTCCCAGCGCGGCCACGCCACGCTGACGGTCGAAACCGACGGCGACCCGCCGGTCGATCTCAACGAACTCATCGAGATCGCTCGCGAGTCGATGAGCGCCCGGATCTACAACCTGGCCAAGCGCCCGGACGAAGACCACATGACGTTCCAGTCACACAGCGACGCCAAGTTCGTCGAGGACTGTGTCCGTTCGATGGCCGAGGGCGTCGTCGAGCAGTATCCCGACCTCGACGACGACGCTATCATCCGGATGAGACAGTCAAACGACGAGTCGATACACCAGCACAACGCCCACGCCGAACGCGTCGCGACCTTCGAGGACCTGAAAGGTGAAGTCGACGGCGGCGAGTGATCCACGCGACACTCCCTCGAGCGATTAATTCGGGAGTTGTGGTGCTGGCCGTTCGCCGAGCGTGAGCGAGACGGTCTCTCGACGGCCGTCGCGGATGACTTCGATCTCGATCGTGTCGCCAGGACTCGTCTGGAGGGCGAGAAACGTCGACAGCGCCTGTTCAGTCGGGATCGGTTGACCACCCATTCGCTTGATGACGTCGCCGCTTTCCAGGACGCCGTCAGCGGGCTCTCCTTCGATCGCTTCGGCGACGTAGACGCCACTTGCCTGTTCGAGACCGACTCGCTCGGCGATCTCCGGCGTGACTGGTCCGAGCGTGATGCCCACATACGAGTGGCTGTACTCGCCGTTCTCGATCAGTGCCGGAACGACCCGCGAGACGAGCGCCCCCGAGATGGCGAATCCGATGTTGTCGCCGCCGCCGGAGTTGATCACGCCGACGACGCTCCCCTGGAGGTCGACCAGCGGACCGCCGCTGTTTCCGGGGTTGACCGGGGCATCAGTCTGGATCGCGTCCGGGATGGAGAACTGGCTGCCGCCCGCGGCGGGGAGCGAGCGATCGAGGCCGCTGACGATGCCCGAAGAGACCGACCCGGAGAACCCGAAGGGGTTGCCGATGGCCAGTACCTCCTCGCCGATCGGCGGATCCTGCTTTCTGAGCGGGAGTGCAGACGACGATTCGGGCAGGTCTTCGGGAACGAGGACGGCAAGGTCGCTGTAAACGTCTTCCGCGTGGACTCGTGCTGGTCGCCAGTCGCCCGTCCGAAACCGGACGAACACCTCCGTGGCACCTCTGGTGACGTGTTCGTTGGTCACCAGACGGCCCTCGGTATCGTAGATCCAGCCGGTGCCGCGGCCGACGCTCGCGCCCGTCCGGACGCGGACCTCCGCGACCGAGTCTCTGACAGCCCGGTAGACCTCCGTGAATCGTGATGGGTTGCCCCGGTCGTCCGGCGTCGCCAGCGGGTCGAGTTTCGTGACGTTCCCTCGTGGTTCGTTCGAATCGCTCGCGGGAGCGGTCGCGCACCCCGCGAGCGCGATCCCCGCTCCGGTTGCGAGCGAGCCGAGGAATCCCCGTCGCGTGGTCTCGTCGGTCATACGCTGTGTTCAGGACGTGGCGTGGATAAAGCCTCGGGCCGGAGAGCGCAAGCATTTTTTCGCGTCACCGCAGATCACTCTACGAGGGCGTGTGGCCTAGCGGACAGGGCGAGAGGTTCCTAACCTCTCGATCGCGGGTTCGAATCCCGCCACGCCCGTGCTGCGAGGAGCGGACGCGACGAGCGAACGGGCCCGGAGTTCGCAGTAGACCGGGGTTCTGCGCGAAGCGCAGGTTCTCGGGCGTAGTTCGAATCCCGCCACGCCCGTGCTGCGAGGAGTGGACGCGACGAGCGAACGGCCCCTTGCCGATCCGCTTGACGCGGCCCCAATCCGGGTCGAACGCCGCTGTCTCCGTGTCTGTCGGCGGGATGCGTTCTGTCTCACCAGATACGTTTCCGAGTATCCTGAGGCTTTCTCATTGCACGTGCCGAGTCGATCCCGGTCGAGCCGGCGGCTCGCTTCCCAATCCACAGGGTAATCCCGACTGGAGAGAGGATTTCAGGTTTGACAGACTCATAGTGATTACTGTACGTCTGTTCCGGGTCGACCGCACAAAGTAGTGCGGTCGTACCGGTAAATCGTTACAGTAATCACTATCACTCGACTGGGTGTTTTATACCCTCTCCAGTCGAAATATGTTATATGTCCTCGAATGACCAGACGTTCGTTACCGTCCTCATTCTCGTCGCTGCCGTCCTGCTCGTGCCGTTCTTCGCGATGGCGCTCCTGATGCCCGCCGTCGGAATGTGGGGGAGCAGTCACATGGGCGATGCGTGGATGTGGGGTGGCGCCGGATGGCTCTGGGGTCTGGTGTGGCTCCTCGTCCTGGCTGGCGTCGCTGGACTCGTCGCCCTCCTGTTTCGTTCGGCCCGACAATCCGATACCGCGAACGACGACGGTGCACTCGAAGAACTCCGCATCGCCTACGCGCGAGGCGAGATCTCCGACGAGGAGTTCGAAAAGCGACGCGAGCGGCTGCGACGGGAGTAGTGGCCACTCGGCGGCCCGACCCGGCACATCGCCGTGCCTGCTTGTTGATCAGTATTGCTTGCTGGCCATGGACGGGCGTCCCGGGCGGATTCGAACCTCGACGGCACGAATCCTCGCGCCGTCTGCTTCGAATCCACCGTCGGCTATTTGCTCCTCACGTCCGTTCGTCGCAAAAGTAGTCCCGGGCGGATTCGAACCGCCGTCAGAGGCTCCAAAGGCCTCTATGATTGGCCACTACACCACGGGACTGCAACGCGCGTTCGACCGTATGTGCTGGAAGGGAATTATATCTTCTTTTCTCGTGTCCCCCGCCCACGATCACTCCGGAACTTCGATCTCCGGTTCGAGACACTCACAGACGTCGCTCTCGGGATCGAAACAGTCCGGGCAGTCCTCGTTTCGGTCGACGATCGTGTCGAGTCGCTCGGCGACGGTCTCGTCGATCACGCTCTCCAGCGTTCGGGCCTCGGCTCGGAAATCCTCGACTTCTAGCACTTGCAGGAGGAACCGCTCGATGATACAGTACGTCTCCAGCGCGTCCCGGGCCTGCCGGATCCCCTCGTCGGTCAGGTCCACGCCCTTGTACTTCTCGTGTTCGAGCAACCCCTGAGATTCGAGCTTGCCGACCATCTCGTTGGCGCTCGCGGGACTGACGTCCAGCCGGTCGGCGATCGAACCTGTCGAGGCGGGCCCGTCCTCGACCTGCTGGATCAGATAGATCGCCTTGAGGTACTGGTCTGCCGTGTTCATTGTTCCTCCATGAGCCGGGTCACTGCTTCGACACCCTCGGCTTCCTCCTCGCGGATCTCTTCGAGTACCGAGAGCAGCCGATCGCGACTGACTGTAAACTCCGTCTCGCTTGCCTCGATCGCCGCGATCAGGTCCTCGTAGAACTTGTAGGCCGTCTCCTCGTTGCACAGCTGGTCGTACAGCACGTCGTCGAAGTCGCTGTCGGCCTCGTAGGTCGCCTCGACCAGCCGCTTGATCTGCTCGAACGGCACCGTTTCCACGTCCAGATCCGCGATCAGGTCTTCGAGCTTATCCCGATGACGGGCCGACTCCTCGGCCGCCGCCTGCATGTACTCGGCGACTGCCGTCTCGCCTACCACTGCCTCGACGTGTTTTGACGCCCGCGCTTCGACAACCTCCTCCAGGACGATCCCGATCTGTAGCAACCGTGCGAGCTGATGGTCCGAATCGAGAGACTCGCCGACGCTCACGGGTCTGCCACCCCCGTCGGGTCGACACGTACACTCATACCCGTGGCTCGGAGTGGCGCGACCTTAAGCCGTTCCCTCCTGGCGATGGACCTGCGACCGGATCGCTCCCGCCCGGAGGAGGCAATCGCGGCTGCCTCACATCTGTCAGACTACCGATTATCACCCCCACCATGGTAATACAACTACTGTTGTAAATCAATACTATTTAGACCATGGCGATCGATCTAGGGATATATGACTCGAACCACAGACTGGCACGAGGACGCGGTCATCTATTCGGTGGACGTGAAGACGTTCAACGACAGCGACGGCGACGGCTGGGGCGACTTCCAGGGGCTGATCGACCGGCTGGGCTATCTGGAGGGGCTGGGCGTCGACTGTCTGTGGGTGCGGCCGTTCTTCCCGAGCCCGTTGCGGGACAACGGCTACGACGTCGCCGATTATTACAGCGTGGACTCGCGGCTCGGATCACTCGGCGACGTTCGCGAGTTCGTCGATCGCGCCCACGACCGCGGGATCCGCGTCCTGACCGACATGGTGTTCAACCACACCTCGACCGACCACGAGTGGTTCCAGCGCGCGCGTCGGGACCCCTACTCGAAATACCACGACTACTACCTCTGGACGGAACATCCCGAGGAAGCCTACTCACATCCGAACATCTTCCCCGACCGGGAGGACGGCGTCTGGAGCTACGACGAGGTCGCCGAGAAGTGGTACTACCATCAGTTCTATCACCACCAGCCGGATCTCAACATCTCGAACCCGGCCGTCCGGGAGGAGATCCACGACGTCCTCCGGTTCTGGCTGGACGTCGGCGTCGACGGCTTCCGCATCGACGCCGCCCATCCCATGATGCACCCGAAAGGCCACAACGCGATCTCGGTCGAAGAGGGCATGGGGATCTTCGAGGAGATGAAACGGGTCGTCCGCGAGGAGAAAGACGACGCGATCCTGCTCGCGGAGGCTGACGACCAGCCCGACCAGCTCGGCGAATACTTCGCCGGCGGCGAGGGGTTCGACATGCTTTTTGACTTCGTGACGAACCAGCACCTCGTCTACGCCGTCGCGATCAAAGACATGTGGCCGCTCTATCGCTCGAACGAGATCCTGCCGGACATCTCGGGAGTCGGCCAGTGGGCGAACTTCCTGCGCAACCACGACGAGTTCAACCTGCTCAAACTCCCCCACGAGTCGTTCGAACACGCCCGGGAGTTCTTCGGCGACGACGAGGGCGACTCCTGGATCTTCGGTCGAGGGCACCGTCTCCGGCTGGCTGATCTGTACGCCCACGACCACGACCGCATCGCGATGGCCCACAGCCTCATGTTCTCGATCCGGGGGACACCGGTCCTGTTGTCGGGCGACGAGATCGGCATGGGGTCAGACCTCTCGCTACCCGAGCGCGAATCCGTTCGCACGCCGATGCAGTGGTCGGCAAACGACAACGGCGGCTTCTCGACGGCCGATCCCGACGAGTGCTACAATCCCGTCGTCGACAACGACGAGTACGGGTACGAACAGGTCAACGTGGCCGATCAGTTGAACGACTCGGACTCGCTGCTCGAACGGATCAAACGGCTGATCGACGCCCGGACGATGTGCACCGAGATCGGCCACGGCGACTACCACATCGTCGACGTCGACCCCAGGGAGGTGTTCGTCCACCGGATGGACCATCGCAACACGGTCCTGATGGCCGCGCACAACAGTGCGACCGAGTACCGTGACGTTTCGGTCCCCTTCGAAGTGCCCGCTGACGCCGCGTTCGACGTCGTCGGCCCCGGCGACTACGAGATCGCGGACGGGGAGATCACGTTCTCCCTCGACTCGTGTGACTACGTCTGGGTTCGCGGAGACAAACGCGGCGAGCGCGTGCCGGTCGGCGCGCCCTGATCGACCGATAGCGGACGGTCCTCGTAGATCGACCGCCACCCTGATTTTTACATGTGAGGTGTGACAACACTCTCTCATGTCTTCTGACCCGACAGTCCCGCTCGAAGACGTGGCCGGCCTGCCGGAGTTTTATCATCCGACCATCTCGCCCGACGGTTCGCGTGTCGCGTTATATTACGACGAGACGGGTCGCAACGAGCTTTACGTGCTCGACCGGGCGAGCGGCGAACGAAGGCAGATCAGCAACGAGAACGTGCCACGTGACGCCCGGTGGTGGATCCGGTGGGGCGCGTCCGGCGACGAGATACTCTTTCACCGTGACGAGGCCGGCAACGAGCAGAACGACCTCTACACGATCTCGCTCGATGGCGACGTCGAGGAAGTGCTGGCGGTCGACGGGCAGGGATTGCTGTTCGATGTCGCGGATGACGCGATACTGTTCGGGAGCGACGAAGGGAAGCAGTTGAACCTGTACCGCCACGACAGGGAGAGTGACCGAACGATACAGCTGACCGACTACGACCAGCCGATCAGGGGCGCGCAGTTCTCGCCGTCCGGCGACCGGATTGCCTACGTCACAAACGAATCTCGACAACTCGAGAACACTGACGTCTACGTGGCGACCGCGGATGGCAGCGATCCGCGGACGATCGCGGTCGGTACAGAGGGTTCTGAGACACAGCTTCACGACTGGCTTCCCGGCGGAAACCGACTGCTCGTCAGCGACGACACTGAGGACCGTCGCAGGGTGGGGGTATACGATCTGGCGACCGAGAGTGTGACGTGGCTCGGGCCACACGAGGCCGAAGAGAGTGGCGTCGCGGTCGGTCTCAACGGTCAGCGGGCACTCACGACTCGGACGCGCGGGGCTGCTGTCGTCCCGGTTGTCTACGATCTGGAAACGCTTGACGGCCGGGAGCTCGATCTTCCCGAGGGGGCCGTGTCGTTCCACGTCGCTGGCGGCTCGGTCTTCGCTGACGCATCGACAGTCGTGTTCGGTCATTCGACGCCAGCCGAACGCAAGCGTCTGCTGGCGTACGACCTCGACGCCGACGACTACCGGGTTCTGCTCGATGCCGAGTACGGTTCGGTCGACCCGGACGTGTTCGTCGATGCGGAGTACGTCACCTACGAGAGTCCGGGCGCCACTCCGGAAAGCGAGATGTACACGATCGGAGCGTTACTGTACGATCCTCGCGACGGGACGGCCCGGGGCGACGATAAGGCGGATATCCCGGCCGTCGTCTTCCCCCACGGCGGCCCGCATGCTCAGACACAGCGTCAATTCGACGTCTACACGCAGTTTCTCGTCTCCCAGGGATACGCTGTCCTTCGACCGAACTACCGCGGCTCGACCGGTCGCGGTCGCGAGTTCAAGCGCGCAATCCACGGTGACTGGGGTGGCGACGAACAGGCTGACATCGCTGAGGGTGGCCGCTGGCTGATGAACCGCCAGTGGATCGACGCCGACCGCGTGGCTGTGTTTGGCGGCTCGTACGGCGGCTACAGCGTATACTGCCAGCTCACCCAGTACCCGGCCTTGTGGACGACCGGAATCGCCTGGATCGGCATCACTGATCTCCACAGGCTCTATGAGGAAGACATGCCCCACTTCCAGCACCAGCTCCGGATGCAGATGGGTGACCCCGAAGAGAACTACGAACTGTGGCGCGAGCGCAGCCCCATCGAACACGTCGACGCGATAGAGCGCCCTATCTGTATCATCCACGGTGCCAACGACCCGCGCTGTCCCATCGGGCAGGCCCGTCGTTTTCGCGATGCTCTTGAGGAGCGGGGCTGGGAAGACGGGACGGACTTCGAGTATCACGAACTCGGCGAGGAGGGACACGGATCAACCGACATCCAGCAGAAGATCCGGGCGTTCGAGATCCTCGGCGACTATCTCGATCGCCGACTCTAGCACACCCGATTCGGGCCCTTGACGTCACGTCACCGACTCTACCCGGAGCCGGTGTGCTTCGACGTCTTCGACCAGTGCCCCCCAACCGCCGACTTCGACCGTGCCGGAGTTAGTCTCGAGTTCGAGCGTGACGCGACCGTTCCGCGCGGCTGATCCGGAGCCAGTGCCCCCGGCACCGCTGTGAACGACGTTACGGACGATTCCTTCGACTGTCCGCTGCTGACCGGATTCGGTGTCGGCACCGTCGACGTGCACGCGGACCGTTTTGCCGTCTTCGAGCAGCGGCACGAGATCGCGGACGAGGTACCGAATGTCGAGGTAGTCCGTGCTCGCCCGCTCGCCAGCACCGATCGGCTCCCAGACGGCCCACTGGCTCGTCAGGAAAAACCAGTGGAAAACGTATGCGTGCGTCCGATCGTCGACGATCAGCCCGTACTCGTTAGCCGATCCGGTATGCGGGGCGAAGTACACCTTCGATCGGTCCACGATCGCCACGAACGGCGACGGCAGTTCCCGGTGACGCGCCTCCGTGCAAACGGCCGCGACTGACTCCGGATCCGGCAGTGCCTCGCCGTCGGGGGTCGATATCGCGAGGTAGATGCTCGTTCCGTTCTCCGAAGCGGTCTGTAATGCCGGCCGAAGCGTCCGATACTGTTCGGGACTCACTGCGAGTTCCACCTGCGTGTCGGACGCCTCAATCGCGTCGGCCGCGCTTTCGAGCACCGTCTCGAAGCGCGTGACCGCGTTCACGACGGTCTCCTCGACCGGCGGCTCCTCCCAGCGCCGCTCGATCTCTTTGCGTGCGTCGGAAAACCGTCCAGCCCGTTCACGGAGTCGCGCTTGCAGTTTCTCGTGGTCGTGTATCCGTGCTCGTAGCGACTCCTGTTCGTAGACCTCGACGTACCCCTCTGATTCGAGTGTGCGCAACACGTCGTACAGCCGGGAGTCCGGAACGCCGCTTTTCTCGGCGATTTCCGGCACTGTCGCCGCTCCCAGCTCCAGCAGCGCGACGTACGCGCTGGCCTGGTACGGCGAGAACCCCGCTGTCTCGAGCGTGGCTTCGAGTTCTGATACGTTCACACGTCGATCACGATCGGATTCTGTATCGCTACGGTGCAGTCCAACGGCTCTGCTCGTGGCATTCCAAAGGGGGATAGATATGGTCTCTCTTCTGCTGCCCGTTGCGTCGTGAAAGTGTGGATTTACCGGGCGACCACTGAACTGGCGGTCGCCACGGCGGCTACCCACGATAGCTGCTGTCAGGCGAGGCTGTGCGCGATCGCCTCTTCGGATGCCGAGTCGAAGAGGTGGGCCTCGTGACGGTCGAAGACGACCTCGACTTTCTGGCCCTCTTCGATGTCGGTCTGGGGATCCAGGCTGAGTAGCAACTGGCCTTCACCGCGGCCTTCGGCGCTGGTTTCGACGTCCTCTTCCAGCAGCAGATAGGTGAACACTTCGTCACCCATCGGCTCGAGAACGTCTACGTGTGCCTTGATCGTCTCCGAGGGGACGGTCGCCTCTTCGCGATCGCGCTTCAGATACACGTCTTCGGGCCGGATCCCGAGCGTCGCATCTTTCCCGGGTGTCGCTCCGATCTCTTCCGGATCGAACCCGAGGTTCATGAACTCCGAACCGAACCCGTCGTCGGTGACGGCTCCGTGGAAGAAGTTCATCGCTGGTGACCCGATGAAGCTGGCGACGAACAGGTTGTCCGGCGCGTTGTAACAGGTCAGCGGCGGATCGACCTGCTGTAAGTGGCCGTTGTCGATGACCGCAACGCGGTCGGACATCGTCATCGCCTGGGCCTGGTCGTGGGTGACGTAGATGATCGTCGTGTCTAGCTCGCGGTGCAACCGCTGGAGCTGAGTGCGCATGTGGATGCGTAGTTCGGCGTCCAGGTTCGCCAGCGGCTCGTCCATCAGGAACACGTCCGGTTGGCGAACGATCGCACGAGCGATCGCGACGCGCTGGCGCTGCCCGCCGGACATCTCTTCGGGCATCCGATCCATCATTCCTCCGAGCTGGACGATCTCGGCGGCGCGATCGACGCGCTTTTCGATCTCCTCTTGATCGTACTTGCGGAGGCGGAGCCCGAAGGAGATGTTGTCGTAGACGTCCATGTGCGGGAACAGCGCGATGTTCTGGAAGACCATCGCGATCCCGCGGTCTTTGGGCGGGAGATCGGTAACGTCCCGTCCGCCGATATACACCGATCCCTCTGTCGGCTGGGTCAGCCCAGCGATCGTCTCCATCGTAGTCGATTTCCCACAACCCGACGGACCGACGAGCGTCAAGAACTCGCCGTCCCGTATTTCGAGATTCATGTCCTCGACTGCGATCTCGTCTCCGTACGCCTTCGTAACGTTATCTAGTGTGACTGATGCCATTCGATATCACTCCTTGAGTGCTCCTGAGGTGAGTCCGCTGACGATCTTTTCCTGTGCCACGATGACCAGTATCGCCACTGGCAACACGGCCACGATGCTCGCAGCTGCCATGAGATTGAACAGGATCTCGTACTGTCCCCGGAAGGCGAGGACGCCTTCGAGCATCGGGGCCCACATCTCCGGCCTGCCGTCCGTCATCAGCGACGAGAAGAAATACTCGTTGTAGACGGTAATGAACGTCAACACGCCAGCGGTCGCGACACCTGGGGCCGACAGGGGCACGATCACCCGGAAGAGCGCGCCGAGGCGGGTCGTCCCTTCGACCCTGGCTGCGTCCTCGAGCCCGTCCGGGATCTGAGCGTAGAACGTCATCAGGATGAAGATCGACAGTGGCAGATACAGCGCCGACACCGGGATGACGATCGCGAAGGGCGTGTTGAACAGCGATCCGTCCGCCAGCAGCGGACGCAACACGTCGACGTTCCGGTTGAACAGCCGGTTCAGCGGCACGAAGAAGGCCGCCGGCGGGAAGAACGACACGACCAGCACCGTCAGCAACAGCGGCGTTTTCCCGCGGAACCGGAGCCGACCGAACACGTACCCGGCCAGGCTCGCGACGAACAGCACGAGCACCGTCGAGACCGTCGCGATCAGGAAGCTGTTGAACATGAACCGGTGGAACGGCAACAGCTGGAAGATGTCGATGAACGCTTCCGGATTGAATCCACCCGGCGTGAGCACCCCGACGTCGTTGAGGCTGCCGCTCGGAGTGATCGCCACCATGAGCAGCCAGAAGAACGGATACAGGGTGGTCAGCAGGAAGAATATTGTCGCAATGTAGAACAGCGACTTGTAGGCGCGGTCCGGGTTGGAGATCATCTTCGCGGCCCAGGCCTCGACGACACCGCGGTCGAGTTCGGGCTCTTCGGAACGCTCCTGTGCGGCTAGGTCCGGATGTTCGGGTTCAGCGTCGCTCATGTCATACCAGCCTCCGAGTCACGCAAGCCGATCAGATAGACGACCACGACAAGACCGATCGTGACGGCCGTCAGGAACGCGACAGCCGAGGCAGAGGCCCACCGTCGAGTTGCCTGGAGCGCCGTGATGACCAGGCAACTCATCGATGGGACCGTCTGACAGCCTGCCGTCGCGTCGATCAGCCCGTAGATGCGCATCGCGTCCATCGTCCGGAACAGCATCGCGACCAGCAACGGCGGCGCGATCAGCGGCATCGTGATGTACTTGAACCGCTGCCACGGCGACGCGCCTGTGACCTTCGCGACGTCGTACAGCTGGCGGTCGATGCTCTGCAGACCAGCCAGGATCAGCAGCGCCATGAACGCCGAGGTCTTCCAGACGTCCGCGACGAGCACGATGAGGAACGAATCGGTCGTGTTCGACAGCGGATTCGACCCGAAGACGCCGAGCCACTGCATGAACTCCGTCCCGAACCCGATCCGGGGACTGAAGATCAGGTAGAAGATCATCGCCTGGATCACGATCGGGATCGCGTAGGGAATGATGATCGCGACGCGAACCCAGCGCCGACCGTAGAACTCCTTGTCCAGGATCAACGCCTGCCCGAATCCGATCAGCGTCTCGAACAGCACGCTGATGATCGCGAACGCGAGCGTGACGAACAGCGCCTGCTGGAGGATCGGCGTCCCGAAGGACAGGTCCATGAACTGCTGTGGCAAGGGCGCACTGCCGGTCAGCAGGTTCGTGTAATTTTCGAAGCCGACGAACGCCCCGAACGGGTCGGCGGATCGAATCGCGTCCGCCCGCAGCGAGAACCGGAACGTCTGTATCAGCGGGAAGAACGCGACGACCGCCAACAGGAGGAACGCGGGGGCTAACAGGATGTACGCAAACAGGGCGTCACCCCTGGTCTCGAGCCAGTTGAGCGGCCGCATGAGCAGTGATGTGCTCGCCTCTTCCGTCTCTGAACTCACAGTTCAGACACCCTGGTTTAGTTCTCTTCGGTACTTTCGAGACGGTCCGCGAGGTCCGACATGGCTGCCTCGGGGGACTTCTCGTTGCGGTACCCGGCGTGGACCTCTTCGGCGATGATCGGCTCCTGGTCGGGGTAGACCGACGTCACCGGGCGCGCGACCGTGTTTTCTCCTGCGACGGCCAGCGTGTCGAGGTGGTCCCCGATCGCGCCGACGTTGTCCGGGTTCGCACTCTCGGTGACCGACGGGTCCGGCGGCAGGTTGCCGACGTTCTCCAGAATAGTCAGCATCACGTCCTCGTTGGCGAAGGCCTCGAGGACCTGGACAGCGTCGTCTTGCTGTTCGCTGTTGGGGTTGATCGTGAGATGCCAGCCACCGAGCGCGTGGCTCGGACCGCCGGTGCCCTCGTGGTTGCCCTCGCCCTCTTCGACGGCGTAGGGCAGCGGCATCGTCCCGTACATCTCCGGGGTGACGGGGGATTCGTCGTCACCGAACGTTGATGAGATTGCGTACGGCCAGTTGCGCATGAAGGCGGCACTTCCGCCCGTGAACGGCGCGCGTGCGTCTTCTTCGGTAAACTCGAAGATGTCCGTGTTCGTGATCTTCGGGTAGTCCGGGTGGGCGTTTTCGGCGTCCGGACCCCTGGCGAACGACCGCATCATGCGGATCGTGTTGTGGACCGGCTCCTCGTTGACCGTGATCGGCCGGTCGCCGACCGGCCCGAAGAGGTTGCTGTGATCGCCGAAGTACGCGCCGCCCCACGACGTCATCGTCTCGCTGAACGTACAGCAGGCCAGCCCGATGTATTCGGCTGCCTGGGTCGTGAACCCGTAATCGAGTTCGTCCTCGTTCTGGTCCCAGACGTCGGCGGCGATCTCCGCGAATCGCTGCCAGGTCATCGGCTCTGTCGACCAGTTCTCACCCTCGGGATCGTAGCCCGCGTCTTCGACGAGGTCCTTCCGGTAGTGCATCACCGGATAGTCCGGGAACAGCGGGAGCCCGTAGAGGTCTCCCGTCTCGGGGTCGCTCGCCGTCTGGACCGCCGAGTCCAGGTAGTCGCTCTGGACGTAATCCAGCGTGTCCTGAGACATCTCCTCGCTCAGGTTGACGAGCTGGTCGCGGACGATGAACGGGATCGTCCACCCCGAGTCCATCATGAAGATGTCCGGGTCCGACCGCCCGGCGTCCAGCGCCGAGACGAACTCGCTCTGTCGCTGACCGGACTCGAAGTCACCTGCTCTGATCTCGACGTCGATGTCCTCGCTGAGGCCAGCGTCGTACAGTGCGTCGATGACTTCGTCTTCCGCGTCCTTGTACTCCTGATCGGCCGTGATCACGACCGAACCGCCGTCGCCACCGCCACAGCCGGCCAGCGTCATTGCGACGCCTGCCGCGCCAGTCGCTTCGATGAACCGTCGCCGCGATACTCCGGATCGCTCACCACTGTCTGAACTACCGTTCATTACAGGTGTTGTTATTGAGTACCTACTATATAGTATTTTTGCAATCATAATTATACATAGGGGGAAATAGAGCTACAGACACGGCTACTGCGCCCGGGAACGTTCGGCCGCTCATCGTGACGACGCTCGCTAGTTAACCATTTTTCATCCAATACCATATAATTTCGCGTTCGCCATGCGTTATGATCCATTGCGCGCGCCACGCGAGAACTTGGGGCCACTCATCACACGGCTGTTACCGGAGATGCGAACCGGCCCCGACGGCTGCTGTCGGCGAGGCCGAGGACAGTGACAGGCTGCTGTCACAGGAGAGCCAAGCCTGCAAGAGTTAAACCGCTGGCTCGTGAAGTGGCTGGCAACCGTGACAGAGACACCAGTCGTTTGCTTTTCGCGCGGAGCGTGGTAACGTGGCGGGCGTTCGCGAGTGGCTCGAACGGGTGTTCTTCGGCGGCGCGGAGCTTTCGGTCCTCTCGACGCCGAGCTTCGCCGTCGTCGTCTTCGCACAGATGCTGTATCCGGACGCAGTCCCGCTCGCCGGATTAACTGCGATCGCCGCGGGGAGCGTCGCGCTCGCGGCGTTCAGGGCGGGCTCGCCGTCGGTCGGCGAGTGGCCGCGGCGCGCGGAGTTGACGTCAGCACCGCTCCGCGTGGCGTACTTCAGCGTGGTGTTCTTCCTCGCGTCGATGGGCGTCGGCCACGTGGCCGTTTCCGCCGGAACGCTCCTGCTCACGCCGCTCGGTGGCGTCGTTCAGGTCGTCGGTCTGGCCGCGTTCCCGACCGTCTATCACGCCGTCCACGGCGAACCGGTAAAAAAGCCCGCACAACAGCTGTGAGTATTCATGAGTCAATTCACACCCCTCGATCGATTGCGTCGACCCGAGTACACCGGTGACAACCGCTGCCGACCGTGCACCGTCGTCAATCTCGCCATTATCGCCGTCGTCGGTGCCGCTGTCGCAGTCTGGAGCGCGGTCGCAGCCGTCGTCACCGTTGCGGTCGGTCTCGCGGTGCTCGCGCTCCGTGGTTACGTCGTCCCCGGGACACCGCGATTCGCCCCGCGGCTCGTCGAACCGCTCCCGTTCGATTTCGGCCACACCGGGCCGCCACGCGAAACCGATGTCCTTTCCGACGTGGGTGACGGGGCGGACGAGCCGGATCCTGACGCCGTCCTCGAATCGCTCGTCGCCGCGGGCGTCGTCGAAACCGACGGCGAACAGCTGTTCCTGAATGACGCGTTCCGCGAGGCCTGGACCGATCGCATGGCGACGCTGCGGACTGCCGAGGAGTCCGAATTTCTCGCCCGGGCCGAAGCCGCGTCCCCGACGGACATCGAGGCACAACTCCACGGTGACCACGTGCTCCTGGCCAGCGGTCGAGACATCTGGCTTCGCCGTTCCGTCGCCATCGCCGAGATAACCGCCGTCGAGGCGCTGCAGGAGTGGGACCTGCCCCCGGAAATCCGGGCGCTCGCCGCACAGCCGCTGCGCACCTTCCTCCAGACGTGTCCAGTCTGTGGCGGCCCGGTCGAAGAATCGACGCGACAGGACTGCTGTGGCGGCCCTGGTTCGGTGCGTGGCGACCCTGAACAGCCGGTCCTCGCCTGTGCAGACTGCGGAGCAGTCGTCGCCGAACTCTAGCGAGACTGTCGTCGAACTGCTTTTTCACGATGTGGTGTCCGGGCGGTTGTTCCGACGGACGTTTCGCAAGACTTTCCGTGAGCGGTCCGGTGTCTCAGGATAGTGAGCCGACTTCGTCATCCCCTCGGACAGGTTGCGATTGCGGGTCTCCTGTCGGCACCCTGGGTCGCCGTCCGCCTCCTGGGTGTCTCGACAGGGACGTACGCCACAGTCGCAGTGACCGGGCTGGCGGTTCTCGGCGCGTCGTTCCTGCTCGCGTGGGCCGCCGAAACTGCCGAGAAAGACGTTCCACGGGCGTTTGCCATCGCCGTGCTGGCCGTCCTTGCTGTCGCACCGGAGTACGCCGTCGACGCCCTGTATGCGTGGGGTGCCGGTTCCGGCGGTGCGACGACGGCCGCGTGTAGTTCCACGCCGGCGGCCGACGCGCTGGCGCGAGCCTGCCACGACGCCAACCTCGCGGTCGCGAACATGACGGGGGCGAACCGGATTCTCATCGGGATCGGCTGGGCCGGTATCGCCTTCTATACTGTCTGGCAGGCGGTGCGCACGCGCGATCCAGCCGTCCAGAAGCGCCCGGGATTGCTGGCTGACGTCGTGACGATCGACCGGGGACTCGCGACCGAGATCGCGTTCCTGTTTCTGGCGACCGTCTTCGCCTTCCTCGTTCCGCTCTCCGGCGGGATCGGTCTCGTTGACACCGTGTTGCTGCTCGGGCTGTACATTCTCTACATCGGGATCATTATCCGGGGCGATGTCGACGAGGCCGAGGAACACGTCGGCGTCCCCGCGTACTTCCAGGCGAAGGCACGTCCGATCCGGGTCACGGTCGTTCTGACGCTCTTTGCATACTCCGGGCTGATGATCTTCACTGCCGTGGAGCCGTTCGCGCACGGGCTGGAAGACATCGGGATCGCACTCGGGGTCCCGGAGTTCTTCATGATCCAGTGGATCGCACCACTGGCCAGCGAGTCGCCGGAACTGATCGTCGTCGCCGTGCTGGTCAACAAGGCACGCTCGACGGCCGGGTTCAACGCGTTGATCTCCTCGAAGCTCAATCAGTGGACGCTGCTGATCGGGACGCTGGCGATCGTCTACTCGATCGCTGCCGGCGGACTCGGGACGCTACCGTTCGACACCAAACAGTCCGCGGAGATCTGGATCACCGCAGCACAGTCGCTGTTCGCGCTGTCGATCCTCATCAACTTCGAGATCTCGATGCGGGAGGCGCTCGCACTGTTCGGGCTGTTCATCTCACAGGTGGCCATCGAGTTTCTCGTGTTGCGCGTATTCTCGGTCGCACATCCCGAAGCGTTGAGTATCGACCTCCTCCACGGGTTCACCGTGCTCTATCTCGTGCTCGCGTTCGTCCTGCTGTATCGACGCCGCCACGCACTGACCGAGGTCTTCACTCGCGCGCGAAACGCCGCCCGGGCCGCGCTGGGACGGGAACCGCTCGCGGTCGAACCTGCGGACTGATGCTCGGAATCGTCGTTTCCCGGGCCGATCGCGCGTCCGCAAACATCGGCGAGCAGTTGCTGACGCTTGCAGACTGGGATGTCGAGGCCGACGAGACCCGGTCCGACGCCGACGGCGGCGGTGACGTCTACCGTCTCGACGACGTCGAACTCCGCGAATTCGAGACCCGTCATCTCGAACTCGACGCGGTCGACACAGTCTTCGACGACCCCGACCTTCTCGTGTTCGCCTCCAAGCACGCCGGCGAGACAGGAAAGCTGCTGACAGCCCACCACACAGGTAACTTCGGCCCGGCCGAGTACGGTGGGGAAGACGGCGCCTTCGCCCGCGCTGCACCGAACGCTCACGCCAGCGTCGTCGAGGCACTCTCACGCCATGCACCCGAGGCGTACGAGGTCGGCATGGAGTGTACCCATCACGGTCCGACCGACATCGACACGCCGTCGATGTTCGTCGAGGTCGGCAGCGCCGAACCACAGTGGGACGACCCCGATGCGGCCCGGGCTGTCGCGAAGGCGATCCTCGACCTCCGCGGTATCGCGCCCGACGCGCCCCGGGAAAACGACGCCCGACGCCACCTCGTCGGCTTCGGTGGCGGTCACTACGCTCCCCGGTTCGAACGGGTCGTCCGCGAGACCGACTGGGCGATCGGTCACATCGGCGCGGACTGGGCGCTCGATGCGATGGGCGAGCCTGACCACGAGGTTCTCCGGGCCGCGTTCGAGGCGAGCGGGGCCGAGTATGCGCTGCTGGCCGACGATCGACCCGACCTGGCTTCGGCGATCGAATCGCTGGGCTACCGCGTCGTCGGCGAAACGTTCACGCACGAAACCACCGGCGTCCCGCTCTCGGTGGTCGAGCGGGTCGAAGACGCGCTCGGGCCGATCGACGCGGGAGCGCGACTGGGCGACAGGGCCCGCGACCACGAGGGATCGCTCGTCGTCTCCGCGTTACCGGCCGACCTCCGGGACGAGGTCCAGGGAATCGATCCCGACCGCGCGCTCGCGGCGGTCCGACGGCGGGCGATCGGGTTCGACACGGTCGAAGGCGGCACGAAACTCGGCGACCGGGTGGCACTCGCCGAGGGGAGCACACTGTCGGCGATCGTCGACGACTTCGCCGGGATTCTCACAGAGAGATACGAATCGGTCGAACGGACCCCCCACGCCGTCGTCGCACGCAAACGGGAGTTCGATCCCGAGAAAGCCGCGACGCTCGGTATCCCCGAAGGACCGGCCTTCGGGAAGCTCTCGGCCGGACAACCGGTCGAAATCGACGGTCGGACGATCGATCCCGACGTCGTGCACGTCGAGCGCGAGCGTCGGTTTCCGATGCCGGAAACGTCGTAGCTCACTCCTGGACGACGGCAGTTCCGGACCGACCCGGATCCACCGACGTCGTGTCGCCCCACGTCGGCGCTATCGTGCTCCCGGCGACGGCGTTCCCACCGTTTCGTTTCCAGATTCTTGGACGTCTCTCGCGAACCCTCGCGACGTGTCTCTACTCTGTCTGAACCATTTTCCGAAATCGCATATTCGAATCTATCGTCTGACGCACGTCAGCCGAGGTGCAAAGAATAAAATATGTGGCTCTGCAATCCCCCTTTAAATATGGACTCGATCATCGACGATGCCATGGAGGAAGCCGAGCAGGAACACCAGGAGCCGGCTTCCGAGGACGGCACCGGACAGTCGTCTCAGGAGGTCTCGACCTCCGGGCAGATGAGCGACGAAGAGCTGGCCAGTGTCGTAGAGGATCTCGAGACGAAGATCACGGTCGTCGGGACAGGCGGCGCCGGCGGGAACACCGTCACGCGCATGATGGAGGAGGGCATCCACGGCGCGAAGCTCGTTGCCGCTAACACGGACGCCCAGCACCTCGCCGACGAGGTCAAAGCCGACACGAAGATCCTCATGGGTCGCAAGCGCACCGGCGGTCGCGGGGCCGGATCGGTCCCGAAGATCGGCGAGGAGGCTGCCCAGGAGAACATCGAGGACATCCAGCAGTCGATCGACGGCTCCGACATGGTGTTCGTCACCGCCGGTCTCGGCGGCGGGACCGGTACGGGCTCGGCTCCGGTCATCGCCCAGGCCGCCCAGGAGCAGGGCGCGCTGACGATCTCGATCGTGACGATCCCGTTCACTGCCGAGGGCGAGCGCCGCCGGGCCAACGCCGACGCCGGGCTCGAACGGTTGCGCGCGGTCTCGGATACCGTCATCGTCGTGCCCAACGACCGGCTGCTCGATTACGCCCCGTCGATGCCCCTGCAGGACGCGTTCAAGATCTGTGACCGCGTGCTGATGCGCTCGGTCAAGGGGATGACCGAACTGATCACCAAGCCCGGACTGGTCAACGTCGACTTCGCCGACGTCCGCACGATCATGGAGAACGGCGGCGTCGCGATGATCGGGCTCGGCGAGTCCGACAGCGAGAACAAGGCCCAGGATTCGATCCGCTCGGCGCTACGCTCGCCGCTTCTGGACGTGGAGTTCGACGGTGCCAACTCCGCGCTGGTGAACGTCGTCGGCGGTCCGGACATGTCCATCGAAGAGGCCGAGGGCGTCGTCGAGGAGATCTACGACCGGATCGACCCCGACGCGCGGATCATCTGGGGCGCGTCGGTCGACCAGGACCACGAGGGCAAGATGGAGACGATGATCGTCGTCACGGGCGTCGAGAGCCCCCAGATCTACGGCAAGAGCGAGGCCGAACAGGAAAAAGCCGCCCAGCAACTCGGCGACGACATCGACTACGTCGAATAACGGGACCTCGCGCTCGGCCCCGTCGACTGCTTCTCTGGGTGTGTAACGCGTGATACTTGTACCGGGCGGACACATCCCGTCACATGGATGGTTCCCGACGGTCGCGTCGTGAGGTCCTTCGAGGCGCGACAGGAGCGGTTGCCGGACTCGGTTTCGCCGGGTGCCTCGACCGGATCCCGGTGCTGGGATCCGGGTCGACGCCGTCGGTCGGTCCGGTGCCTGCGACCGCGACGGCGTTCGCGACCGCCGACGTGGCTGCGCTTCTGGACGCCGATCCCCTGCGCGCGCTGCTCGACGACGCCGTGCCTGCGACTGACGTCAACGGATTGGCGGCGATCGTCGAGGGACAGGTCGGCCTCGATCCGCGCGAGATCGAGCAGGCAGTCGGCTTCGCCACGCCTGCCGAAGGCGTGGCCGGCGCGGTGATCGATACCGGCTGGTCGACCACCGAGGTGGTCTCGGCGATCGAATCACAGAACGGCGAAGCGACCGAAACCACCGTCGGGGGGCGACCCGCATACACGTTCGAAGAGACCGGTCTGACCGTCGGCACGCTCGAAGACGGCCGACACGTCGTCGGCGTCGGCGGCGGTGTGCGCGCCGTCGTCGCGACCGACACCGGATCGAACGACGCCGTGCGACCCGCCGTCCGGCGGGCGTACGGTCGGGTCCCGTCCGGGCCGGTCACGTTCGCGATCGACGCCACGGCTGCCGGCGAGCGGACGATCGACGCGATCACACGCGATCTACCGCGGTTTTCTCGTGACGTGGTCGACAGCGTCCGGTTCGTCGCCGGCTCGCTGTCGACCGTCGGCGACCGACCGCGAGTTGTCATGCAGGTGACGGGCGACGACGGGACCGGTGCGCGACAGCTCAAGGAGTACGCCGAAGCGATCCCGGTCCTCCTCGAGCAGCGCGTCGACGACGAGGTTATCGGAAACGCGCTCGACGACGCCGAGATCAGCCGGGACGGGACACGCGTGACGATTGCTCTCGAAGGGCACGACACGGTACAGCCCCTGATCAATGCGGCCGTCCAACGAATGCTGTTTGCTGTCTCTCCCGTGTCCCTCCCGTGAAAGCGGACCTGCCGGTTCTGAATCTCGATCGCCACGACCGGGATTTATAACCGCTTGCCGACCTACGTTCGTACAACGGCGGCCAATGAGCGGCGACGAACGGAAACTCCTCGAGACAGCAGGTGACGTTTACGACGTGGTGCGGGACGGTGAGCCCGTCGACCAGCCCTCCTGGACGTCTTGTCGATTGCTGTTGACGAACAAACGCCTCGTCGTCGCACAGGACGGCTCGAAACAAGTGATCCCGCACGGGAAAGTGACGATCCCCCGTGACGAATCGGTCGTTCCGGACGACATCGAGACGGCCGGGACGGTGACCCTTCGCGTCGGTTCGTCCGTGCTCGTCGTCACGGCGACTGACAGAGACGACTTCGTCGAGACCTACTGTCGAGCCAATCTCGGCGGATCCGTTGTTCTCGCGAAACACCCGGCAGTCGTGGGTGGTGTCGTCCAGGACGACACGACGTGGTCGAAAGCGAAGTTCGCCCTCGATGCGGACGTGTTCAAACTTCAGTTTCCCGACGGGGACCAGCTGACGGCGGAAATCGACGACGTCGGGACGGTCGAAGAGCGTACGGGGTCCGTCATGGGGGCCGAGCGCGATATCGTCGCCGTCGAACACACCGACGAGGACGATCGCAGTGTCGAGACTCACCTCTCCGGCAACGCCCGGCACACCACCGTGCTGGCGACGCTATTCGAGCACGTCGTCGAGCGTCGAGAGGACGATTACGAACTCTCAGAAGCAGAGAGCCAGGTTTTGATGGCGCTGTACTCCGGCGTTTCCCCCTTCGAAATGGCGGATTTCGTCGGGATCGACGTCGACGAGGTCGAGGAGATCTATCAGCACCTGCTCGAGGTCGGTGCTGTCGACAAGGTTCGAACCCGCACGGAAGTGACGCTCAACGCGCAGGGTCGAAACATGGCCAGCGAAGCGATGAGCGAACAGTAGCGGAAAAGTACTTGTTTCTCCCGACCAAAATATCCTGTGAACCGTCCGTGAGGAGTGGTGCCACGCGTCTGGGTGTAGGAACCCAGAGGGGTCGCGTGTCGCCAGATAAGGGCGGATCGTGGGGGATTCGATGTCGATACGACTGTCATCACAGGGAAACCATACGGAGGGGGATCGTCGGGTCGTCGACCGCCTCGCTGCTGTCGAGCCACAGCTCTGGATCGTGCTGCTCGTGACGCTTTTCGCGGACGTAGTGCTCACACATTACGGTCTACAGGTGGGGCTCACGGAGGCCAATCCGCTGATGCGTACCGCCATCGAAGCGGCCGGGATCGTTGCCCTTCTGGGCGTCAAGTTGCTCATCGTCGTCGTCGGCGTGGGTGTGCGCCTCTCGCTCGACGAGCGTGGTGCGGTCGTTCCGATAGGACTGGCACTGCCGTGGCTCCTCGCCGCCACGATCAACGCCGTACTGCTTGGTGCCTCGTTCTCGTTGTGACCGGGGTGAACGTGCGAGCGTCTGACAAACGATTAAGTACCAGGAGGGGCGATATCCACACATTCATGGGCAACAAAAACAAGACGATCTCCTTCCGGGTCAGCCAGGAGAAGTTCGAGACGCTCCGTGACATCGCCGAGGAGCGCGACATCTCGCTGTCGGCCGTCTTCCGGGATTACGTCGACATGCTCGTCGCCCACGACGGCCAGGTGAAGGTCGTCCCGGAACACGAACTCGACGAGGAAGGGAGCGACAGCCAGAGCTTCCCGCCGAAGATCGAGGTTCCAAAGAGCTTCGTTCGCGAGCACGAGCGGCTCGAGCTCGAAGCCGACCACCTCCGGGAGCAACTGGAAGAGTACAAGCGCTACGCGACGGAACTCAGACAGCAACTCGACGAGAACGACCAGGAAGACGTCGTCCAACTGGAAGAACTCGACGGCGACGAAGACGACAAGCCCTACCGAATCGGCGATTTCGAGGACCTCTAGCGGAGCCGTTTTCGCGCCTGTCGGGCCGCGTCGGTCGCGTCGGGTTGCCCGTCGACGTCGGCCAGCGTCTCGATCGCTTCCAGTTGCCTGATCGAATCGTCCAGAAACGACCGGATGTCGCCCGGATACGCATAAACCATGTATTCGTCGCTCATCACGTCGACCATCGCCTGTGGTCCGAGGCCTGTCTCGCGCAGTTCCAGCAAATAGGCGATGAACTTCCGTTCGGGATGGCCACAGTGTGGTGCTCCTTCACAGTCACAGTCCAGGAAGTCCTCGGCGAAATCGAGGACGCGATCGCGGGTCGTGTCGTCGAGTTTCGCCAGGTTCTCCCCCTGGAACAGTAGATCCAGCGTCGCACCCGAGAACGCCCCCTTCGGGAAGTTCGTTTCCATCTGTGAGGCGAGTTGACGGTGGTTCTTGACGTAGATCTTGTCCGTGATAGCCACGCGTGTTCGTCTGTTGGTTACCGGCGAGGATAAGGGTCTCGGAGTTGCCTTTGGGGGGACGTCCGCACCGTCCACGACCGGAAACCTAAACACGCCCCGCCCCGGCGTGTTCGGCATGGACGTCATCGATAGAACCGGACCTGCCCGCGCGTGGCTCGCGACGTTTTTCGCCAGCGTCGTCGCCCTCGCGGCCGGCTCGGTGCTCGCACCGCGGCAGGTTTACGACGGCTTCATCTGGCGGTACTTCTGGGGCCCTGTGTACGCCGACGCGCACAACGCACGGTGTGCAGTCAACGACGGTGGCTCGGTCTCGCTCGAATCCGGACAGGCGGCCTGTTCGAATGCGGCCGATCAGGGGCTGGTCGTCGCCGAACCCGGATACACCCTCGTTTCGGAGGTCGGGTATATGATCGTCGGGCTGTTCTTCCTGATCGGGATCCTGCTGTTGCTCAGGCAGCTACACCTGGGTCGCAACCGCAACCTGTTCTTCGGACTGGTTCCGTTCATGCTGTTCGGCGGGGCCCTTCGGGTCGTCGAAGACGCGAACAACTGGCTCGCACAGTCGGCACACGGCGGCGAGCAGCTCATCGGCTATCCGCTGAACACGCTGCTCATCAGCCCGCTGATCTACTTCACCGTCTTCTTCCTCACGCTCGCGGCACTGCTGGTGAGCGTCTGGTTGTCACGCAACGACTTCGTCGAGTCGTATCCGCCGGTGCTCGGAGCGATCGGCTCGGTCCTGTTCGTCGTCACGTTTTCCGGACTGGTCGCCGCCTCCGTCCTCGAGGAATCGATCGGACAGTACCCCGCGTTCTTGCTGGTGACCGTCGGGTTGGCGACGGGGATCGCGTACGCGCTGTACTGGCTCGCGGATCGATTTGCCCCCGAGATCAACAGCGGCACGGGCTATATCGGGCTGGTCGTTCTCTGGGCCCACGCCATCGACGGCGTCGCGAACGTCCTTGCGTCGGACTGGTGGGACGCCTTCGGGCTCCCCTTCCAGTACGTTCCGAAACACCCCGCCAACGCGACGATCATCTCGGTCACCGAGACGGTGTTCCCGTCGTCGGTGACCAGCGTCATCGGGACCTCCTGGCCGTTCCTGCTGGTGAAGATGGCCGTCGCGCTGGCGATCGTCTGGCTGTTCAACGACGAGTTCATCGACGAGAACCCTCGGTACGCCATCGTCCTGCTGATGGCGATCGCCGCGGTCGGACTCGGACCCGGCACCCGTGACATGATCCGGGCGACGTTCGGTATCTAGGGGAACGGGTGGTGTTCCCGGTCGAGACGGGGTTCGAACCCGAGCGATTCCGGCACGGTTCTGGCGCGCTCGCCGAAGTACGCGTCGTCGAAAAACAGCGGCTGTGCGCCCGGGGCAAGCACGCGCACGGCTTCGAAGCCGATCGACGCGACGTCCCGGGTCGTGATACGGGTCGCGTACGCGTCCAGGTCGGCCTCCGCGAGCCGGTCGAGAACCAGATCCAGTTCGTCTTCACCCGAGGGTAACTCCTCGGGCCCCACGTCAGCGGCCGGCACCGACTGGTCGACGTCGATGAACGCTTCGATCTCTTCGGGGAAGTCGGCGTACCAGCCGATCGCGCCGCTTGCCTCGGCTGCCTGCTCGCGGCCCATCCCGTCGAGTTCGAGCCAGTTCTGGACGGCCTCCGCGAGCGCCGACCGCGCGCCGGCCCCGGGATCCAGATCCGCGGCCGATCCGAGCGCGAACCGCGGCCACGCTGACTCCCGGTGTACGGCGACGGCGACGACCGGGATGTCGATGTCCTGGGTCAACAACAGCGGCGTCACCGACAGGTCTTCCGACCGGGCGCGAGCCGCCAGTTCCTCGAACCGATCGTCGCTCACCTCGAGTCCCAGCGGCTCGAACGTGGAGTACCACGACAACATTGCGGCGTCGCGCTCAACGATCTCGTACAGCCCGGCGAGCATAGCTCCGACCGTCGAGCGTTCGAGACCGAGCCCGGTCGTAATCGCCGGGCGGATGTCCTGTTCGTGCGGGGGATAATAGACGAGTTCCGCCGGGAGCCAGGCGTCGTCGCCGCTCTGGAGGTGCTCGCCGGGCACCCACTGGCGTCGCGCACCGTCGTCCGGCTGCTCCGGCGAGACGAAAAGCGACGGCGTGACTGCACCGTCGAGGTCGGCCGCCGCGGCTGCGGTGAAGTCGTCGGTCCGGTAGACACCGGCACAGTATCGTTCGAGCGCTTCTCCGAGTGCCTTCATCAGCGCCTCGTTCCAGTCGTCGGAGACGCCCGCCGCCTCCCGGCTGGCCGTCGCGTCGCTGAATCCGCTGGTGTCACAGACCTGCGCCAGATAGTACGGGGCTGGATAGGACTCGACTTCACCGATCTCGGTGACGATTCCCGTCCGCTCGTCGACGGCCTGCTCCGCCATCTCGAGGGCGTCTTCGAGGGTCCCCGCTGACGTGTTGCGTTCGAACTCCGGGGACAGGTCCGATCCACATCGACAGCCGGGGAGTTCGAGCAGCGGGTGGGTCGCCTGTGGGATCGTCTGTACGCGTCCGAACAGCGGCGAATCGCCGTCAGTGACTGCCATCGCGGCGGCACGGCCCGCGATCGCGCCCGCGAACCGCTGGATCGGCACAGCCGGTGCGGCACTCGGTTGTGCCTCCGGATCGACGGTCGCACCGACCCGGCCCTGGAGGCACGCGTAGCACCCACTCGTCGGATCGAACCCGGAGACTGCGGCGTCGACGACCGGATAGCCGCCGATGCCGCCGAGTTCGACCGCGATCCACGGTGTTTCCGTCTCGATCGCGTGTCGATTCGCCCGTTCGAATGCCCGATCACCTGCGATCGCGACGACGATACCGAGCTGTTCGCTTCCAAACGCTGACGGATCTGTCTGGGTCACGGAAACGTCCACGTCGGCAACCGCGGCAGTTACGGCCTCGGCTGCCGGCCCCGATCCGACGAGACCTACAGTCATCACTGGCTGTCCAGATGTAGGCCGGAGGAAAAAACCCCGCGGCGTCGATTCGTGCTCGCTATCTCATCACGGTGCGGCAGTCACTCTGCCTGGATCAGGCTCTGTGCGACGCTCGCCAGTTCGTCCGCGCTGGCGTTGAGGAGTTCGTCCTTGCCGAACTTCAGTCGGAGCCGCGGCCGTCCGACGTCGATCGGGACCTTCTCGGTGTCGATCAGGCCCTGATCTTCGAGCTGTGTCTTCGTCCGCGAGAACGTGGCTTTGCTCGCGAGGCCGATGTCTTCGCCCCACTTGCTGATGTCGTACAGCAGTTCGCCGTTCTTCGCGGCGACCAGCAGGCTGATCGTCACCTCGTCGAGACCCTCTCCGTTGCCCCGTGCCGTCTCCAGCGAGTCGAGCACGCCGTCGAAGTCGGCTGCAACGTCCTCGCCGATGTCTCGTCCGAGCGTCTCACGGACCCGGGAGATGGGCGGTGTGCGGAGCTTGAACCGTTTTGCGACTTCCCACTGCTCGGTGTAGTGTTCGTATGCGTCCGTCACGAAGTCGTCGTCCGTCGTCGTCAGGCCCGCGACCCGCTCGCCTGCCGTGGCGAGCGAGACGACGGAGTCTGTCGAAATCAACAGCGAATTGACCGGCGGATCCTCAAGCACGCGTAGCGTAAGCGTGTCCGCTTCGATCAGATCGGCTGCGGCACTCGCAACCAGGAAGTCGTCCATGACGTCCTTGAGTGTCCGCTCCTCTGCGAGTACGTTCACAACAGGTACGTCGTCGAGGCCACCCATCGACGAAACGAGTGCTCGAACTGTCTCGTGTGAGGGATTGACGACGACCAACTCGTCGGCGTCCGAGAGCGTCGTTTCGAGTATGCTTTCAACGTCCGACTCGAGGATGTTTTGGCTGACCATGTTGTATTACTACCTACTCCCCGCGTGCATTTAATTGTATCGCTGCAGTTGGTTTTATTTCATTAGAATGTAAGGTCAAGCAGGAGTCGATTTATAGGCGCTACATCCGCCACCCTCTTTAAACCCACGGAAGTGGCCGAATACGGGCGGTTTAGCGATCTCCCATCGGGGCCGATAACGACGGGAATAGACGCTGATTCTTTCATCATCAATCGTATAAATAGTGCCTGCGGTATATATTCACATATTCCAGAATGAAACTATTCCAGAGATCCCCATATCGACAACAGGGACTCACCGCTCACTGACGGTGGCTCCGCTCTATGCCGGACCGAAGATGGGTTGGCCACACGTCGCGAGCGTCCTCGAGATCGTGTGGCCATGGTCGCAGGTCTCCCGCGGCCGGAGCAACAGTTCCGGCGCACCCGTCGCGATACGGGCCGTACGTTTCCACCAAACGGCGTACCACCGCGATGACCGGCGGAAACTGGTCAGCCAGACGTTTCCGCCCGTTCGGTCAGCTCTCTCGAGTTCGGACGTCCGTGGCAGCGATCTGCTGCTGTCGTTCGCGGTCGCACGTCCGATGTGGCCCGCGATCTGTCGTGGCGGGCGACACGCGCCGAACGATGGTCGACACGTATCCGTGGTCGTTACGACCGGTCGATCGTCGCGACGTTCGCACAGGACTGTCACCCCCAGGTGACCATGCATCTTCCAGATGTACGGTTCACCGACTTGTATTTATCGGTCGCGGCGCGATCGGCTTGCCACGACGTTCGCTGCCGCGGGCGCAGACAGGTAGATTATTATCCGGCCGGCCGTCAACCACGAACATGGATTACGACGCGGTCCGAGCGATCGATCCGGAAGTCGCGGCGGCCCTTTCGGGCGAAGTCGAGCGGCAGAACGAGACGCTGGCGATGATCGCCAGCGAGAACCACGTTAGCGAGGCAGTCCTCGAGGCCCAGAGCTCGGTGTTGACCAACAAGTACGCCGAGGGGTACCCGGGTTCGCGGTACTACGGCGGCTGTGAGTACGCCGACGATATCGAACAACTGGCGATCGACCGTGCGAAAGAGCTGTGGGGTGCAGAACACGTCAACGTCCAACCCCATTCCGGTAGCCAGGCCAACATGGGCGTGTACCTGGCGATGCTCGAACCCGGTGACAAGATTCTCTCGCTGGATCTCACCCACGGTGGCCACCTCAGTCACGGTCATCCCGCGAACTTCGCGGGCCAGGTCTACGAGGTCGAGCAGTACGAGGTCGACGAGGAGACGGGCTACATCGACTACGAGGGGCTGGCCGAACACGCAAGCGAGTTCGATCCGGACATCATCGTCTCGGGCTACTCCGCGTACCCGCGAGAAGTCGAGTGGGAGCGCATCCAGAACGTGGCCGACGACGTCGGCGCGTACCACCTCGCCGACATCGCACACATCACCGGTCTCGTGGCTGCTGGCGTCCACAGTTCGCCGGTCGGTGTCGCCGACTTCGTCACCGGATCGACCCACAAGACGATCCGCTCCGGTCGTGGCGGTATCATCATGTGCGACGAGGAATACGCCGACGAGATCGACTCGGCAGTGTTCCCCGGGAGTCAGGGCGGTCCGTTGATGCACAATATCGCGGGCAAAGCCGTCGGGTTCAAGGAAGCGCTGGAACCCGCCTTCGAGGACTACGCCGCCCAGACCGTCGCCAACGCGAAAGCGCTGGCCGACCGACTGCAAGAACACGGGCTGGAACTGGTCTCGGGCGGCACCGACAACCACCTCGTACTCGTGGACCTCCGCCCGTCACACCCCAACACGACGGGCAAGGAAGTCGAAGAAGCCCTCGAGGAAGCGGGGATCGTCCTCAACGCGAACACCGTCCCCGGTGAGACGCGCTCGGCGTTCAACCCATCCGGTATTCGCGCCGGCACGCCCGCGCTGACGACCCGCGGATTCGACGAAAACACCTGCCGCGAGGTCGCCGATCTGATCTACGAGGTCGTCGACGCACCCGACGACGACAGCGTCGTCGCCGAGGTCAGCGAACGCGTTACGGAACTCACCGACGAGTACCCGCTGTACGACGACGAGGAACCCCTCTACGAGTGAAACCGGGCCGGTGAGTCCTCCGTAACCACCTATCTTCCAACAGCGAGAGAATCCCCCGGCGTTTACGCCGGGCGTGAATCGCGTCACAGCGGCACATTTTTGCCTGCCACGCCCGTTTGCACACCCAACCGAGGCGGCACGGCCGCCCCCATGTCGGGACAATTGGACAATTTCGGGATTCCAACCCGACTCTCGCAAGGTATCCCTTGCGGGAGCGGCGAGGATACCGACAGCAAACAACAAGGTACCTCCGAATCCCCTACGGGATAGGAGTAACGGGGGCGTGGCACTCCCTGTACTCGTCGGTGTGCGAACGTAAGTTCCCAACGCTTCCGCTTTCGGCGGTGAGGGGAAGCCGCGCCGTGAACGGCGCGGAGGATGTCACTTTTTGCTCGTCTTCCCCTACCGATATCCGATGTCTGTACCCCGCCGAACGAGGCGCCGTTCAGTGCTCGCGAGTTGTGTCGGCGTCCTGAGCGTACTCGCTGGCTGTGCGTCGGACTCTCCCACACCCACGAGCGACAATACTACCGACGGGACACCGACCTCGGGTGGAGCGGATCTCGATCTCCGCGAGGCGAACGTCGTCGACGTCGAGATCACTTCAGACGGAGAGGGTGCCTACCGGTTCGACGTCACCCTCTATCACGATGATGACGGCGAGGACGGCTACGCCGACTGGTGGCAGGTCGAACGCCTCGACGGAACTCGACTAGGCCGGCGGACGCTCCTTCACGCCCACTCGACGGCACCGTTCACGCGCTCGGAGACCATCGAGATCCCGGCAGGCGTCGCCTGTGTCGTGGTCCGGGGACACGACCAGCAACACGGCTACGGGGGGCAGGCGGCGGTCGTGTCACTCCCCGACGGGACAGCACAGTTCGTCCAGCAGGGCGGCGATTCCCGGCCGCTGACCGAGGGGGACTGTCCGCAGTGAGAAGACCTGTTCGTGAATAGAGCCGGTAGTGCGAGTCGAATCCGGGACGTTCTTGAGCCACGGCCGCCCTGGTTGAGGTAATGACCCACGTCATTGACGGTAATGCCGTCGCCCAGCGGATCCGAGACGACCTGAGCGAGAACATCGACACGCTCGAAGCCGACGGGACGACCCCGACGCTCGCGACGGTCCTGATGAGCGACGACCCGGCCAGCGAGACGTACGTCTCGATGAAGCAGGACGACTGCGAGGAGGTCGGCATCGAGGCGATCGACATCGAGATCGAGCCCGACGCGCCCGCCGAAGAGCTGTTCGAGACGATCGAACGGCTCAACGACGACGAGTCGGTCGACGGGATCCTCGTCCAGATGCCGGTCCCGGAGCACGTCGACCAGCGTGCGGTCTTGCGCGCGATCGATCCCGCGAAGGACGTCGACGGGTTCCACCCCGAGAACGTCGGTCGGCTGGTCGCCGGCGAGCCCCGATACAAACCCTGCACGCCACACGGCATCCAGAAACTCCTGGCTGCCGCCGACGTCGATCCGGAGGGCAAAGACGCCGTCGTCGTCGGCCGGTCGGACATCGTCGGCAAGCCGATGGCGAACCTGTTGATGCAGAAAACCGAGGGCGGGAACGCGACGGTGACGGTCTGTCACTCCCGGACCGAAGATCTGCCAGCCAAGACCCGGCAGGCCGACATCGTCATTGCGGCCGCGGGCGTCCCCGAGATGATCGACGGGTCGATGCTCTCGGACGGTGTCGTCGTCATCGACGTCGGCATCAATCGCGTCGAGGCCGACACCGAGAAGGGGTACGAACTCGTCGGCGACGTCGAGTTCGAGAGCGCAAAGGAGAAGGCGAGCGCGATCACGCCGGTTCCGGGCGGCGTCGGTCCGATGACCCGCGCGATGTTGCTGTACAACACGGTCAAAGCCGCCGGCAACCGGGCCGATATCGAGGTCGAACTGCCCTAGATCTCCGTATTCGCTATTCGAGTCCGTCGAGTCGATCACGCGCCGACGCAAGCGCTGCCTGATCACCGGCAGCCGCGTACCTGCTCAACTCGGCCAGGCCGTCCAGAAGCGTCTCGGCGTCGTCCGGCTGGATCGAGCCGTCGAGCGCCTCGATCCGCTTGCGGTGATCGACGAACCGCCCCATCGTCGTGCGTGCCTCGGGATCGGGATGCTCGGTCAGATAGCGCGTCAGATCGCGACGGTATGCGTCGATGACCGCAGCGGTCGCGAGCCCGCGTGCGGCCGCCAGCGTGTCTGGCACATCGTCGGGAGCCGGTCGCTGACCGTCCGCTGCCCCTCGAACCAGCGCCAGGAAATACAGCTCTTCGTCCTCGCCCACCCGCATCGAGCGGGCGAGCTCGCTCGCCACGTGCTGGAGTTCGACGGCCGCGACGAACGTCGGATCGAGATGGCGTAGCTCGCCGCCGCGGATGAACCCACGCTTGCGGACGTATTCGCGACACTGCTCGACGGCACGTTCGGCGACGCGGTCGATCGGTTCGGCGTCGATCGCCCCCGTGACCGGCGAAAGATCGAGTTCCGCGGGGTTGTCGGTGTGTTCGGTGCGCTCGTCGACGCCGACGCTCCGCATACTGCCACACTCCGGGCACGTGATCGATCCCGTCTCGTAGTACGACCATTGGGTGCCACAGGCTTGGCACTCGCGTTCGCCGCGGATCTTCATACCTAGGCGTATGCGAGCGAGCGTGAAAACGGCCGCGCTGTCGCCTCTTCGATTCGCTACGCTTCGTCCGGGTCGAGCCGACTCGATCCGTTACTCTTCGTCGGGGCCGAACGTTGCAGCGGCGTCGGCAGGCACGTCGAAGTCGTGGTAGTGCTCGCCCCTCTCTTTCGAGAGGATATTCAGGGCTGCCGCAGCTCCATCCCCGGCGGAGATGATCGACTGCCACTCCTCGGCGCGGACCATCGCACCGGCCGCGTAGGCGTCGTCGACGCTGGTCTCCATCGACAGATCGACATCGACGAGACTGTCGTCGAACGCACAGCCCAGCGAGTCGGCGAGGTCGCGATCCGCACCGGTCGCCAGCACCAGGTACGTTCCTTTGTATTCGCCTTCGTCGGTCGTGACAGCGAAGCCGTCGTCGGCAGTCGTAACGTCGGTGACCTCCTGCTGGCGGCGTTCGACGCCGAAGCTGTCGACCTGCGTCCGCAGGGTCTCCAGGTACGCCGAGCCGTCTTGCGACCCGATTCCCGGATAGTTGAACAGATGTGCCTTGTGGATCCAGGTGTCGTCGGTGTCGAAGACCGTCGTCTCGAGACCGTTCTTCTGTGTGAACAGTGCCGCGCTCAGTCCGGCGGGACCGCCGCCGACGATCAGTACGTCCGTCATGACTGTCAATACTTCTGGACTCGTCAAAGGTCTTTGCTAGACTGCAACGATGACCGTGATCCCGGGTCACAAGAAACGCCGCTGACCTGACGGCTACGCCAGCGCGAGTTCGGTGTCGATGTCCTCGCCGGCGAGAAGCGAAGCCACGGCGTCGGTTTCGTCGGTCCGCTCGACGTCGTTCTCCAGCAGCACCGTCTCGCTGGGGAACAGCGACTCGCCGACGACGAGACCGTGTTCGCGGGCGGTCGATCCGGTCACAGTCAGATAGACGCCCATCCCGGCGTTCGCGACGGCCAACTCCTCGGTCTGGCTCGCTTCGGGATAGGTAAACTCGACGCCGTCGAGCGCGTCGGTTCCGAGAACGGCCTCGACGAGCCGTTCGTACCGTGGTGAGATACATAGTGACCCCGTGTACTCGGCGACGAACGATCGGTCGAGCGATCTGTTGGGCGGCGCGACGTCGGGCGTCGCCAGCAGCGTGTGATAGACCGTGTCGCCGAGGCCGGTTCGGATCCGAACGTCGGTGTCCATCGGATCGATACGCTCGTTGACCGCGCTCAGGTCGCCGAGTGGATCGGATCGGAGTTCAACGACTTCCTCGAGAACGAGATCCGCACTGTCGAATCCGAGGGCGAACTCGTGCTTGCGAAGCGCGCGGAACGGCTCTTCCCGGCCGACGAGTCGAACCGCCCCCTCGTCGGTCGGAATCGTCACGCTGTCGAACACCACCCGTCGCGGCATACCGTCGCGGTCGTCTCGGAGTAGCGAATACTCCGGTTCGGTCGGCTCGGAGACGTCGCTGTACGCCGCGAGTCGGTCGTAGACGTCCGCGTCCGCCGACTGGTTGCCCTTGGCGATCGCTTTCTCGTAGCGCAGCGTCGAACTGATCCGGTCGGCTACGTCTGTGGCGCCGGCGCGGTCGGCGAGCCGTTCGAGCACCGCTTCGAGTGGCCGTCCCTTTCGCGGGACGGCGACGCTGACGGTTGTCATTGTCGATCCCAGCGGAGCAGCGGATAAAACGGAACCGGTTCGATACGGACCGCTGGAAATCCCTTCTGTATCGGTCGTACGAAGCTTCGGTCGTGCCGACAACTCGCTACCGGAGTGCCGGTGACGTTACTCGCCGCCGCCGATGACCGACGAGAGCTGTTCGCGCCACTGCTTCAGGTCTTCGATCTCGGTCTCGATGTCGTCGATCCGGTCGTCGACGTCGCCGACGTCGCTGACGCGGCTGTCGACCTCCTCGAGTTCGCCACGGAGCGAATCGATCTCCCCTTCCAGCGTGGCGAGGTGTTCGTCCATTCCGTTCACGTCTTCGCCGAGCGAATCGACTTCCTCGTCGATTTCCCCGACCTGCGAGTCGAGCGTTTCGACGGTCCCTTCGACTTCCTCGACAGTTCCTTCGACCGCTTCGACCGTTCCCTCCACCGACGAGACGGTGTCCTCGACGCCGGACATCTGGTCGGACATCTCTCCGACCTCGGACCGAACCTCGCCGATCTCCTCGTCGTTTTCCATCGTCAACCGCTGGATTCGATCGAGCTCGTCCTCGAAAGAGCCCAGGCGGCTCCGGAAGTCCGCGATCAGCTGTTCGCCCGTCCCGTTTTCGGCGAGGAACTCCTCGAGCGTTTCGGTGTAGGCGGCCAGGTCGCTGACTTCGTTCTGGAGGTGCTGGATCCGGGCGTCGGTCGCCCCGCTATCCGCGCCGTCCAGAGACAGTTCCTGTCTGAGCGCGCGGACGACGTCCTCGTCGACGGCCCCGTGGTGGATCTCCGCGAGCAGCGTTGTCGTCAGGTTTGACTGGTCCGGCCCACCCTCGCCACCGGCGGCGTCAGCAGCGTCTGCCTGTCCGACCTCCGCGTCGGGTGCGTTGGGGTCTTTTAGATCGAGCGTTTCGATCTCTTCGTCCTCGTCGGCGTCCAGCCCGGGCACGCTGTCGCTTTCGCCGGCGATCACGTCCTTGACGACGTCGGAACTCGACTCGTTGAGCACGTCGCCCTCGTCTTCCAGCGGCGGATCGACCTGTTCGATCGTCGGTTCCGTGAGGAACTTCTCGACGTCGTCTGTTCCTGTCGAGCGGATGCCGTAGACGGTTGTGTACTCCGACTCGGCTTCGATCTCCCGCTCGAAGATGATCTGCTGGTCGTCGATCGTCCAGTGTTCGCTCCCGTACTCCGGGTGAAAACCGAGGTCCTCGACGGCCACGTCCTCCGGGACGGTATCGACCAGCGTGATCGTCACTGGCTCCGTACGGCGTGATTCGATCCGGAAGGCGATCGCCGGCACGGGGAACTCATCGGCCTCGAACCGCTTGGCCACGGTCACCCCGTCCGACGACACCATGACCGGATCGTACGCTTGTGAATCACTCATGGTTCCATGTCGGTCGACCCATCGTATTAAAGTTACTTCCCGGTTCTCAACAGCTATTCTCGACTTCTTGGCGGATCGATCCGGACCGGACCTCCTGAAGCTTCGCTTCCCCATTCCAAACGATCCGATGCAGCGTCACCTCGCGATCACCAGTAGTATGCTTCGAAAGCTCGTCTCGCTGTGACGACCCTGCGGCCGGGACCAGCAGACGCTACGGATCGCTCCGGCGAGTGGAATCTTCCGTTTCCTGGACCTCCGATACTTATATCGGTGAGTTCAGCGTGCCGAAGTACACTTGCCATGCGAGAGCGGACTTTGCCACCAGACTCAGTAGAATGTACGTCTTCTCGCCGAAGAGGTAGTCCTTCCACCGTGAGACCTCCAGGTACTGCAGGACCATATTCAGCGCAAAGAGGTTGAAGAAGACGAAGATCGAGACGTAGATGTAGATGACGAACTCGGGGAACTCACCGCCGCTGGCCGTCACCGTCCCGATGAACGTGATCCCGATGACGATCCAGGGGACGATTCCGGCAACGACACCCACCCAGTAGGGCGTCCAGTCGGTGACGTCGGTCGATTCGTTGCGCTGCTCCATCAGGAGTCCGGCGAGGTTCATCACCGCGACGAGTCCGAACAGACTCACGAGCGTTCCCAGATCCCAGACGCCGGCCAGCATGGCGATCACGACGATCATCAGCGAGGCACTCACGGAGTACTCGTACCAGCGGTAGGGGTTCATCCCTCTGTCCAAATACTGGACGTACCGGTCGTACCGGACGGTCGCGATGACGGCGTGTGCAAACGCGGAGATAAAGAGGAATCCCGCCACGAGCAGCGGGAGGTTGGCGTCGACGAACGACACTGTCTCCGGAAAGATGGTCTCGGTTTCGGGATTGAAACCGTATCTGGTGCGTGTGACCGGCCATAGAACCTGGTCGGCCAGGATGACCATCGCCACCCCCTGCAGGAAGTGGAGGACTGCCATGACGGCGTTCCACAGTCGGAGCCGGGTGTCCCGTGCCGACGTGCGCTGTTCGGTGCCAGTCGTCACCGTGGTATGTGAGGGCGCCATAATAGTTGAATTACTAACTAGACTGGCATACATCTGTTGGAAGCCGTAGCGTACAATCGATGCGCCCGACGTCGAGCGCGTCCCGTCCACCCATGTGGCTGTTCGCCGATTCTGGCCTCGGGCTCGACGCCCCTCGACGAAATCGCGCTTTGGGCACAACGGCCCACTTCAGCGGGTCGCAAACGCGATTCACCCACGTTCACTCATACTGCCGGCTGTAAGTTCGTAAAGATATTCGCCACCCCGGGGTGGCGAATTATTTCGAAATGTTACAGCCGGCAGTATCACTTCTTGTATGGAAATTGGCCTCGGTACTCACAGGGATCGTCATCACCGGGTGTCGAAGCCGGTTCGGAGGTCGCAGCCGTCGGGCCGCGGCGAGTCGTCATCGGCCATCGGCAGTTGGTGCGGCGGAAAAAAGAGCGCACCGCTCTCGGACTAGAGGGCGTGGAACGGGATCGGATGACGGACCTCACCGCTGACGCCCTCGAGTGTGCCCGGCCGACACGGCCAGACCTGGAACGCTCCCGGCGGCGGGTCCAGATCGCTCTCCAGTCCGTAGGCGGAGGCGGGTTCGAACCCGAACTGTTCGTAGAACTCGGGATCGCCCTCGAGGACGACTGCAGTACAGCCCGCGCGCACGCAACACCGCATGGCTTCGCGCACGAGTTTCGATCCGATCCCCTCTCCGTGCCGGTCCGGGACGACCCCGACGGGACCGAGGACGACGACCTCCGCGCCGGGGGCGGCCGGGAGTTCTGCGTCGGAGACGGCCACGAACCCGACGGGATCCTCCTCGCGAGCGAGCAACGAGCAGTCGGCGCGCAACGCGTCCTCCTCGCGCAACACGTCGACGAGCTCGGCTTCTGTCTCGTCTTCGAACGCCGCCGTCAGCACCGGGCGAATTGCCTCGGGGTCGGCGGCCGTCGCTGGTTCGATGTCGACCACGCTGTCCGGTTCTATCGACAGGCGTATCTGTATATCGGTTCGGTCGCCGGCCCGCCAGTCGACAGCCAGTGTGTGGAGACGATACTCGAGCTGACGGTCACCCTTGCGTTCTTAGCACAAACGCCCACCAGTCACTCTGATTCGACGACGACCGCCCCTTTCATGCCGTAGTTCTCGTGCGGAGAACAGTAGTACGTGTACGTGCCGGGTTCCTCGAACGTGTGCTCGAACGTCAGATCCGTTCCCAGGTTCGACTGGAAAGCGCCGTCGGTATCGATGACGTTGTGGTTGCCACGGATCCACTCCCAGACGACCGTCGTTCCGGGCGTGATCTGGATCGCCACCGGGCTGTACGCGTTGTATCCGGCGTTTCCTTCCGCGCCGACGGCCACTTCGACTTCGTCACGGCCAGTGAGATCGAGTGCCGTGCCGTCGAAGTTCGACGCGTCCGAGAGGTGCGAACTGACCGCCTCGGGTACGGCCACGGACGGGGCGTCGTAGCTCGGCGCTTGCGCACTGCCGGTCGAACACCCGGCGACGGCAGCAGTTCCGCCGACAAGTGCCAGATACGTGCGTCGCGAGAGTGCCATACCTGACGATTGGCCCGACAAAGGGTGTGGCTGTCGCCTCCGGCGAATTTTCGTCATACCCAGTCGACGCCGGTGAACTCGAACCGCGCGCCGCCAGCCTCGCTCTCGGTCACGTGGACGTCCCAGCCGTGGGCGTCGGCGACCCGCTCGACGATACTCAACCCGAATCCAGTCCCCGTGTCGATGGTCGAGTAGCCGACTTCGAAGACGCGATCGCGGTCTTCCGGCGGGATTCCCGGGCCATCGTCCGCGACGTAGAAGCCGTCTGCCAGTTCTCCGACCGTGATCGTGACGCCCTGGCGTGGGACATCCTGGCCGGCCTGGGCGTCGGTATCCGTGGAGCCACGCACGAGGCCACCCCAGTGAGTGTCAGTATCGGGCTCTGTCGACCCGTGTTCGACAGCGTTTCTGAACAGGTTCTCGAACAGCTGTCGAAGTCGATTGCGGTCGGCGCTGACGGTCCGGTCGATCGCGACTTGCATGGTCGCGCTGTTCGTTTCGACGTTTTGCCAGCAACTCTCGACGAGCGTTGCCAGATCGATGGGTTCGCGCTCGCTCACTTGCTCGCCCTCTCGGGCCAGCATCAGCAGGTCGTCGATCAGGGTGCTCATTCGGTCGAGCGCCTCCACGACGGTCTCGTGGTGCTCGCTGTCACAGTCCTCGCTGGCCAACTCAAGTTGCCCACGGGCGACGTGAAGCGGGTTTCGGAGGTCGTGGCTGACGACGCTTGCGAACTCGTCGAGCCGGTCGCGCTCGCGCCGGAGCGTCTGCTCGCGCTCTTTCTGCTCGGTGACGTCGCGATACATCCACAGGTGACCGTCGCTGTCGGGTAGTTCGAGCGGTCGATAGCTCCGTGCGAACGTGCGCTCGTCTTCCAGCACCAGCTCTTCGCTGTCGACGGGGTCGCGTGCGTCGATACGTTCGTCGATCCCCTCGAGAAATTCCGCCTCGTCTACGAATATGTCTCTTGCCTCTTCAGCCAGTCGCTCGCAGTCCACACCGATGACGTCATCCGGCCCTCCGGGCATGTCGAACAACTCGAAAAACCGCTCGTTCGCCGCGAGCACGCGGCGCGATTCGTCCTCGGCGAGCACACCCACCGGCAGCGCCTCGAACAGCGCCGAAAGCAGCGCGTTGGTCTCTTCGAGTTGCTGTTCGTACTCACGCTGTTCGGTCACTTCGCGAGTTACGCCGACGACGCCTTCGACCTCGCCATCGACGGTCAGCGGTGTCAGCCGGTAGTCGAGTACCTGATAGCCGGCGGTCGGGAACTCCCCGGCGACTTCCCCCGAGAGCTCCGTGCGCTCGCCGGTAAACAGTTCACCGAACGCATCGCCGTCGTACTGCGCGTTGATTTTGGGAACGAGGTTGCTCTTTTTGCCGACGAGATCATCCCGAGCCGTATCGTAGAACTCGGCCAGGTACTCGTTGACGACCTTGAAACGAGCGTCTTCGTCGTAGATACAGGCTGACTCCTGCATCGTGTTGATCATCCGCTCGTACTGGCGCAACTCGCGCTTGCGGCGCTCGCGCTCGGTGACGTCTCGCACCGTGTAGAGCGTCGTCCCGTCCTCGGCGTCGACTCGCTTTACGCTCACCAGCACTGTCCGGCGGTCGCCCGTCGCGCCCGTGATTTCCGTCTCGATGTTTTCGATCTCACCGCGATTCTCCAGTGTCTCCTGATCGAACAGCGACTCTTCGAACAGCGCGTCGACCGTTCCGAGATCGCTCACTTCGTCTGCCGTGTAGCCGAACACGTGACTGGTGTTCGGGCAGACGTACGTGAATGCCCCATCGTCGTCAGTGACGAACACCGTCTCCGAGATGTCTTCCAGCAGCGTCTCGTAGCGCTGGGCGATCGCTCGCTGCTCCCGTTGCCCGCGGTAGTGCTGGCAGACCTTCTGGAGTCGATCGGCGACCTTCGAAAGATGGATCGCTTCGTCGCGCCGCGGCAAATAGTCCGTCGCGCCGGCCGCGAGCGCGTCGCTCGCGAGGCGCTCGGACCCGCGAGCCGGATAGAACACGACCGGAACGTCTGGATAGACATCTCTGAGCATCGAGAGGAACTCGACTCCATCGCTGTCCGGGAGGTCGTACGCACTGAGGACACAGTCGAACGACCGCTCCTTGAGCGCCTCAAGCGCACGCTCCGGGGTGAATTCGACGTCGACTTCCAGTCGGCCGTCGATCTGCGAGAGTGACACCGCGCTCGGGGTCAGATCCTCGGGTTCGACCGCGAGCACCCGGAGCGGCGCGCCCATGCACCCCTAGATACGCTCAAAACGTATAATTCCACCGTCATTCTCGATTGTTGCGCCAACCACTACGTTTCTGGTCTGACGACGATGTCGCCGCTGATCCGGAGCAACTGTGTCAGCACCGCGACTCCCACAGCGAGGCCGACGATCGCGAGTTTCGGTCCGAACGCTTCCGCGAGCGAACCGCCGCCGATGCGGAAGACAATAAACGAAACGCCATAGACCATCGACGCCGTCGAGAGGACGGTTGCCCGTCCGAGAGAGGGTAGGTGATCGTTGAGGTGCTGCCCGCGGAAGGCATACGAGAGACTCTTGACGATCCGCATGCCGATGAAGCCCGGAATCGCGAGCCAGGGTTCGACGAGCATGCCGGCGAGCACGGCCGCCATCAGAAGCGGTGCGGCCGCGAACCAGCCTTCGATCCCGACCCGCCGGCGAACGCGATCGATGTTGTAGGAGGCGACCGCCGTCACGAGCATGAAGCCGGCGTACAGCAACCCGAGCGACTGCTCGGGAACGCCTGCCGCGACGACGATCGGCTGGATGTACAGGTCAGCCAGTTCCGGGACCGACAGAAGGAGCGCGGTGTAGGCGATGAACCGCCGGAGCTCCGGCGCGAGGAACTTCTCGCGGACGGTCTCGACGGCGTCGCGTGCCGAGAACGCGCTGCCGCCGTCGCCCTTGGCGTACTGCTCGGTCTCGGGCATGGTGAGCAACACGAGCGCACCTGATCCGGTGACGAGGCCGGCGGCGACAAAGGGGATCCGATGGTCGATCCCATAGAGGACGCCGCCGACGACCGAGGTGACTGCGGAGGTGACGAGAAACGCTGCCCCACCGCGGCCGGTGATCTTCGCGTACTCGTCGGTGTCTAGCCGCTCGTCAAGCGTGTCGTAGAGGTACGCCGACCCAGTCCCCGAGCGGAACGTCAGCGCGACCCCCCAGAAGACGTACACTACCGCGAACGAAAGTACTGATCCGGAGACCGTGAACGCGAACATCGACACCGACATCATGAGCGTGCTGATTATCAGGCTGTTTCGCCGCCCGATCTTGTCGCCGACGTAACCCGTCGGGATCTCCGCTCCGACCACGCCGGCGAAAAAGAGCCCGTTGACCAGTCCGACGTCCCCATCGCTCAGCCCCCGCGCGAGGAGATAGAGCGTGATAATCGGGTAGATGAATCCCTCCGAAAGCGTCGCCCGGTAGAGGTAGAACTTCCAGATCAACACCCGGTGTTTCCAGTCCGCGTCCGCGAGTCTCGTCCCCTCGCTCACGCCTGTCCGTCTCGCGCTTGCGTGTTTAGTTTTTGCGAAATCCTGACCGGTCGGTCAGCCGTCCTGGCGGGCCGAGCCACGCGTCGTGACCGGCCGTCACTCCTCCCCCGGCTCGACCAGCCGATTGACTTCCTCGTCGTCTTTCCACTCGCCGAGTTCTTTCGGATCGACGTGGACGAACACGTCGTCGACTTCCGGCAGCGCCTGGATCGACTGGATAACGGCCGTCTCGATGTCGTGGGCCTCCCGGAGTGTGCGGTCGCCCTCGACCTCAATGTGGAGGCTCACGTCGATTTCGGGGCCGACGTAATGGGCGATCACGTCGTGTGCCCCTTCTACGTCGGGGTGTGCGAGCGCGCGTCGGACGATCCGCTTGCGGAGATCCGCCGGCGGTGCCCGGCCGACCAGGTAATTGACGTTGTCCTGGACGATCTCGACGCCGGTGTAGAGGATCCCGAACGCAACGACGAACGCGGCGATCGGGTCGAGCAGCGGATACCCCAGCGTGGCACCGACGACCCCGACGAGCGCCGCGCTCGCGGTGAGAACGTCCGCACGGTTATCGATCGCGGTGGCCCGTAACGCTGGGGAACTGTGTTCCCGACCGACAGCGATGACGTACCGATAGAGACCGTACTTGACGACGACAGTACCCGCGAGCACGGCGACCGCTGCGAAGTTACGCGTGACGGAGACGTCGCCGGTCAGAGCCGTCCGGGCGGCCTGGTAGAGGACACCGATCCCGGCCGCGAAGACACCAAGCGCGACGAACAGGGAGACGAACGGTTCGATCCGCTCGTGCCCGTGTGGATGCTCGAAGTCGGGGGGCTGGGTCGTCAGGTAGAGACCGCCGACCGTGACGACGCTGTAGACGGTATCCGCGAGACTGTTGACGGCCTCCGACTGGACCGCCAGACTGCCCGTGTACCACCAGACGGCTCCCTTCGCGAGCACCAGGCCCGCGTTGATCACGAGCACGAGTAGCCCGACTCGGCGCAACGCTGTCCGACGGGACGTCGACATCGGTGCCGGCTTCGAGGCGGACGATCAAATCGGCTTCGACGTCGTCTCGATCTCGACGGCCCCACCCTCTGCCGGAACGGTCGCGCCTTCCTGTGCGGCGAACGCCTCGTGTAACCGGTCGTAGGTGTCTTCGATAGCCTCGACGATGACTTTCGTTTCGGCGATGACGGTCATGAAGCTCGCGTCGCCGTCCCAGCGTGGAACGACGTGGGTGTGGAGGTGGTCGTCGATCGAGCCGCCGGCAGCACTCCCGCCGAGGTTCATTCCGACGTTCAGCCCGTCGGGGTCGAGCGCCGTCTCGATCGCCTCGACGGTTCGCTGTTGCAGTCTGGCGTGATCGAACAGTACCTCGGGATCCAGCTTCTCGTACGCGCCCGTGTGTTCGTAGGGGATCACCATCGCGTGACCCGGATTGTACGGGTAGTTATTCAACAGGACGTAGGCGTGGTCACTCCGGGCGACCAGATGGTACCCTCGGTCGTCTCCCAGGGTCGGCAGTTCACAGAACACGCACTCGTCGACGTCGGGGTCGTCGTGCGGGCGTTTCACCCACTCGATCCGCCACGGCGCGAACACCTGCTCCATGTGTGTCGCTCCGGCAGCCCGACGGATATGCGTGCCGCTCGGCGATCGAACCGGATATTTAAACCTGTCGGCCGTTTTCTCAGCAATCTCGTCCAAACGGGATATGGGAGAGCGATAAACGGTTTCCGGATCTCTCAGCCGGTAACTATCGGTCCGGTTTCTGTCTGGTGGTTACGTCGTAAACAGTGCGGAACAGTCGATCGTTTTTATACCCCTCACAGCGGAACTGGCAACTACGATGGCAACGCAAGCGGGGGCACGCACCGAGCGATCCGAGTTCTGTGAGCACTGTGGGCGGGAAACGGTTCACTCTATCACACTGCAACTCGTGACAGAGAGCGATCGATCCGACAACGCGGAGTTCTCGCGCGAGCCCTATCGTGTCACGGAGTGTCTCGCCTGTGGCGAGCAGACGGCCGTGCGGATGAACAACATCTAGAGTCGACGGGGCCGATTACCGTGATCGTGTCGTCACTTCACAGCCGTCTTCGGTGACGATGATCGTGTGTTCTTTCTGACTGACGTAGTATCCGTCGTCCTCTTTCAGCACAGGATAGCCGTGGACGATCCCCTGCTGTTTGAGACGGCGCAGCGCCATCTTCGGCCGGGAGACGTCGAGCCATCGGGTGGCGAACGGGAGCGTCTTGAACTCCTCGACGATCTGATTGAGTGCCTTGCGTGCCGTCCGGTCTCTGACCGATCCCTCACTGTCCAGGGCGAAGATCTCCTCGTCGCCGCCTTCGCTGACCTTGCCGCTTCCGTCGGTCGCGAACGGTTCGATCGCTACCACGTCGCCGATATCGAGGGTCGTGCTATGTGAGACTGCACGGTTCGGGATGTTCGGCGTCGTGTGCTGCTCCCAGTGGCCCAGTCCGTGGCCGGTCAGGTTCACGACGGGGTTGAAGCCGTACCCGTCGATGACTTCCTCGACGGCCGCGCCGATTTCGCCGGTCTCGACGCCGGGTTCGACCAGTTCGATGGCGGCGTCGAGCGCTTCCTCGGACGCTCGCGCCAGTTCGTCGTGGCCGGAGAGGTCGACCGTGACGGCCGTGTCGGCCAGCCAGCCGTCGACGTGGACGCCGATGTCGAGGTTGACCATCTCCTCTCCGAAGGTACTGTCGTCGTCGATGCTCGGCGTCGCGTGAGCGGCCTCCTCGTCGATCGAGATGTTCACCGGGAACGCGGGTTCCCCGCCGAGTTCGCGGATACGGTCTTCAGCCCACTCGGCGACTTCGAGGTGGGACGCACCGACTTCGACCATCTCGGCGGCCTCGTCGCGTACCTCCGCGAGGATCTCGCCGGCCTCGCGACACTTCTCGTACTGTTCGCTCGTCAGGTCGACCTCACTCATGTCGAAAGCGTTCGATCCGCGCGACCGAAAGCGTTTGTGTTCCGCTTTCGCTGCCGTCCGTATTCGTGTCGCATCACAGTGACTGCTGTAGCGATCGACCGGTACAATCGCCCGTCACCGGGCGATCGACCAGGAACAGACTTACAACAGCCACTCTCAGAAACTGTCTCTCGCGGTCTGCATCGACTCACCGCAGTGAGCACGTCCGGCGTTGCCGTCTGTGTCCATCACGATCACGCCGGCGACGCTGTCGTGGGTGTCGTCGAACTCGGCGATCGTTCGGTCGGCGGCAGTCTGCGGGTCCGCCCCCTCTTCGAGACGATGAATAGCGCGTCTGGCCAGCGTCTCGCGAGCGATGTCTTCCCCGGCACCGGTGGCGCTGGCTCCGCCGGCTTCGCTCGCGTAGAAGCCTGCTCCGATCTGGGGGACGTCGCCGACCCGGCCGGCCAGCGCGAACCACCGGCCACCGGTCGAGGTCGCGGTCGCGACGCGTTCGCCGTCCGTCGCGACAGCGCCGACCGTGTCGTGTCCCGTGAAATGGTCCCGGACCCAGGCGAGCTGGTCGCCAGTTCCCGTCATCGGTGGTTCGACCTCGTTCCAGCGCTCCCGAGTGCGCTCGGTCCAGAGGTCGACGTGCGTCTCGATCCCGAACGACGCTGCCAGATCGACGGCGTGCTCGCCGGCCAGCAGGACGTGTGGTGTCGAGGCCATGACGACGCGCGCGACCTCCACAGCGTGTTCGACGCCGGGCATCGAACAGGCCGCACCTGCCGAGCCACGTCCGGTCATGATTCCCGCGTCCGTTCTGATCGTCCCGTCGCTCTGGACGGCGCTCCCGACGCCCGCGTTGAACTCCGGCGCCGACTCCAGCCAGCGGACAGCGGCGACGACCGCGTCTACGGGAGACGCGGCCGCCGAACCGCGTCTGGCCGCCGTTTTAAGCGCCGATCGTCTCTCGGACGGCCGGTCCGGTTGGGAGCCTGCCCCACCATGTACGATCACGTCCATGCTATCGTGTTTCCGTCCAACTGTCTTAATTATCCAACGACTGTTGTCGACCCGTGTCGATTCCGACGGTTGCTGTCGACCCGTGTCGATTCCGACGGTTGCTGTCGGCCTGTGTCGAGTAGGGGGAGGTCAGCCCCTGACATCGCCGTTGTGGCGTGGGGCCGCAAAAACTATAATTTTCTATAATGAATGTATTGATATGACTCCGGAGCGAGTAAGCGAGCGACTCGAGCAACTAGAGCAGCGCGTCGACAGAGAACAGTATTACCGGGCACTCGAGTACGTCCACGACGACGGTCGGTGATACGGAGCGAGAGCTATCGCTGGGGAACCAGCACGCCGAAAAAACGAGGTCCGATGTGGCGACTTACAGGTCGCGCGGCTGGACCGTCTTGCGGTCGTTAGCCTCGGCGCGACGAGCGGCGTCTTCGAGCAGCTCGTCGACTTCCTCGTCGAGGGCATCGTAAAAGTCCGAGGCAACATTCATGTCATTGAGCGCTTCCTTGACAGCGGCTTTGACGATTAGGTCTGCCATACAGGACTGGTATTCCAGAGGGGAGTTTATAAGCGTTCCCGTTTCCGACCGGTCTCGAAGTCGCTCGCGCCCGTTTGCGGGCCGGTCTCTCCGGTTCGGCTGTCTGGGCAGCCGGCTCGCCGTCGCCCCGTCCATCCGCAACTGCTCGGGACTCCAACTGATAATGAGTGCTGTACCGATGTACCGGTACAACCGCACCTGCAGACTCGCTTCACTCGACTTCCGGCCCTGTCTCACGCCGTTCGACAGGACGACACCGTGCGGTCGACCCGGAAGGGGCGTACAACAATCACTATCGCTCCTGCGGTATCACAGCCACGATCAGATCGGCAGCGTACTCGAAACGACCGTCAGGTCGAGCTGGATGGACAGCGAGTCCGAATGGGCCGATACCGCGTCTTGGTAGTTCGAGTTATCGAGCACGAAATACGCGTTTCCGTCGACGTTCAGCGGTTCCCGAGCCCGGTCTTCGGTCGACAGCTCGTAGAGGTCGTCCCGGAGCTTGATCGCCTGTCCGCCGAACGAGTCGGTCCCCGTCGGTCGCTCGTCAGGCTCACCGCCCTTGATATACGTGCGATACGCCTCGATCGCCTGCTCGCTCTCGAAGACGTACACCGTGAAGGGCTCGTCATCGCGCGCCGTGTATTCGATCTCGTCGCCCTCCGCCGGAAGTTCGAATATCGCCCCCTTGTCCGGCGGAACGATCACCGACTCGTTTTTCGCAAAGACGACCTCGCCGCCCATACAACCGGCCGTGCCGACGACTGCCCCGGTCGCCACCGTCGTGAGGAATCTTCGACGCCGCATCGACTCGACTATCGTCTATCGACCTACATAGATCCATCCTCCCAGTTTTCAAACTAGATAGCGAGATGGGACCTCCACTCCACCGTGGGCAGTTGGCGTGCGACATGCTGGCTGTGCGGAAACGCGAGACCACCAACCGACACCGGGCCGACCGAAAAGGAACACACATTTAAGCAGCCACGCGGAAGGGTCTGACACTATGGGCAAGAAATCCAAGGGCAAGAAGAAGCGCCTGGCGAAACTGGAGCGACAGAACAGCCGTGTTCCGGCGTGGGTCGTCATGAAGACCGACCGGGACGTGCAGCGAAACCCCAAGCGACGCCACTGGCGGCGCAGCGACACTGACGAATAATGAGTGCGAGTGATTTCGAGGAGCGGGTCGTTACCGTCCCGCTTCGCGACGCGAAAGCAGCACCGAAACAGGAACGGGCGGACAAGGCGATGGCGATCATGCGCGAACACCTCGCAAAGCAGTTCGCCGTCCCGGAAGACGCCGTTCGGCTGGATCCATCGCTGAACGAGGCGGTCTGGTCGCGCAGCCGCTCGAAGCCGCCGAGCAAACTTCGGGTTCGCGCCGCTCGCTTCGAAGAAGAAGGCGAGGCGGTCGTCGAGGCCGAGCCGGCCGAGTAGAGCGTGCCCCGCGCTGCCTTCTCCGGGTCGTCGTACGTCGGTGTCTTCGCCCGTGCCACTGACGACTGCCTGCTCATCCGACCGGATCTCGACGCCGATCTCATCGCGACTGTCACCGACGCGCTCGACGTCTCGGCCGTCGAGACGACCGTCGGCGGATCCGGGACGGTCGGCGCGTTAGCCACCGGCAACCAAAACGGCTTGCTCGTCAGCAGCCGGATCACCGACCGCGAGCGCGATCGGATCGCCGGGGTGATCGATCGACCGGTCGTCGAACTCCCGGGCCGGATCAACGCCGCCGGCAACGTCGTGCTGGCCAACGACGCCGGCGCGTACGTCCACCCCGACCTCTCGCGGGAAGCCGTACTCGCGGTCAAGGACGCACTCGACGTGCCCATCGAACGGGGTCTCATCGCCGGCGTCGAGACCGTCGGGACAGCCGCAGTCGTCACCAATAGGGGAGTGCTCGCACATCCGAAGGCCACGGACGGCGAACTCGACGCACTGGAAGCACTGTTCGACGTGCCCGCGGACATCGGTACGATCAACTACGGCGCCTCGCTCGTCGGCTCTGGACTGCTCGCCAACGACGCCGGCTACGTCGCCGGCCAGGATACGACCGGCCCAGAACTCGGCCGGATCGAGGACGCGCTCGGCTACATCTAGGCGCAGCTTTTCGCGACTTCCGTTACTCACCTGCCGCTCGATGGCCGGTGACTCCATCCCCGCGCTTCAGCGCAGCGCTTGCTCATCCGCGATTCGCGCAGACGCTGGTAGATCGGTAGTGGCTGTTCAGGATGGTTTACACCGGTGGCTATGCGTTCGTAAAGATGTCCGGCACGACATCGTGCCTAATCATTTCGAAATTGTATAGCCATCGGTATTAACAGGACCGAGCGCTATCCCCGCGATACCCAGGTTTTCGTCCACACTCCTGCGGATGGGACACTCCACAGCACCGCGAAGCCCCCTCAGCAGGAAAGTGGATGGGAAGATTCTTCCCCTTGACTCTCTACCACCCGACCATGAGCACGTTTACTGTTCAAGGGTCGTTCCAGGCGCGGGACGGTCAGCAGAACTTCGAGACGGCAATCGAGGCACCGAACGAGGACGTCGCGATCGAGCGCACCTACGCCGAGTTCGGATCCAAGCACGCGCTGAAACGCACCCAGATCGAGATCACGGAGGTGCAGGCATGAGCCTCGGTGGTGGCGCCGGCGGCGGTCAGCTTCAGGAGATCGCACAGGCGATCGAGGCACTCGAAGAGGAGAAAGAGGAGCTCGAAGAGGACATCCAGGACCTGCAGACCGAGAAGGCCGAGACCGACGAGGCGATCGAGGCGATCGAGACCCTCGAGACCGGCTCGACGGTGCAGGTCCCCCTCGGCGGCGGCGCGTACGTCCGCGCGGAGATTCAGGATATCGACGAAGTGATCGTCGGACTCGGTGCGGACTACGCGGCCGAGCAGGAACAGGACGACGCCATCGAGACGCTGGAGACCAAAAAGGACGCCATCGACGACCGGATCGAGGACGTCCGAGAAGAGATCGCCGAGATCGAATCCGAGAGCGAGCAGCTCGAGCAGCGCGCGCAGCAGCTCCAGCAACAGCAGATGCAGCAGATGCAGCAGATGCAGCAACAGCAAGACGAAGAGTAGGCGATGTTCGACGGACTGAAGGAAAAACTCGGGCGCTTCAGCAGCGACGTCGAGGAAGACGTCGACGAGGAGGCCGTCGAAGAGGTCGACGAAGCGGCGGCCGACGGAGAGGTCGACGAGGGTGCTGACGAAGCAGCCGTCGACGGGGACGCGGAACCCGAGACCGCTTCGTCGCCAGCGGACGCGCCGCCAGACCCCACGAGCGACCCGAGTAAACCCGAGGAGTCCCCGAAGGAAGAGACGCGGGATGGATCTCCGGCGGAGACAGCCACGCGAGGCGCGTCTTCGGCTGGCAGGCCCGACGAAGCCGCGGGTGAGACGGACCACGGCACGGTGGCCGCTGACACCTCGGCAGGGACGGCGGCGTCCCCGAACGAAGCGACTGCCGAATCAGCGGCCGGGGACGAATCGCCGGCCGACGAAGACGCGTCGAGCGAAGACGAACCGCCGGCCGACGAAGACGCGTCGGACGACGACGAATCGTCGGGTCGCGGCCTGGCTGAGAGGGCGAAGCTGTTCGCAACCGGCAAGACCGTCATCGACGAGGACGACCTGCAAGACCACCTCGACGACCTGGAGATCGCACTCCTCCAGAGCGACGTCGAGATGGAGGTCGCCCAGGAGATCCTCGACGGGGTCAAAGCCAACCTCACGGGCGAGACCCGCAGACGACTCGAATCGACCGGGAACCTCGTCCGTGACGCGTTGCGCGAAGCGCTGTACGACGTGATCAGCGTCGGCCAGTTCGACTTCGACCAGCGGATCGCCGAGGCGGAGAAGCCGATCGTGATCATCTTCACCGGCGTCAACGGCGTCGGGAAGACGACCTCGATCGCGAAGCTCAGCCACTATCTCGAACAGCATGGCAATTCGTCGGTGCTGGCCAACGGCGACACCTACCGTGCCGGCGCGAACGAACAGCTCCGCGAGCACGCCGAGAACCTCGATCGGACGTTCATCTCCCACGAGCAGGGCTCGGACCCGACGGCCGTCATCTACGACGCAGTCGAGTACGCGGAGGCCAACGACGTGGACGTCGTTCTCGGCGACACTGCCGGGCGATTGCACACCAGCGACGACCTGATGGCCCAGCTGGAGAAGATCGACCGCGTGATCGAGCCCGACATGACGCTGTTCGTCGACGAGGCCGTCGCCGGACAGGACGCAGTCAACCGGGCCAGAGAGTTCGACGACGCCGCGGAGATCGACGGCACGATCCTCACGAAAGCCGACGCCGATCCCCAGGGCGGTGCGGCGATCTCGATCGCCCACGTCACCGGCAAGCCGATCCTCTTTCTGGGGACGGGCCAGGACTACGACGATCTCGAACGGTTCGACCCCGAGGCGATCGTCGATCGGCTCATCGAGGAGTAGTCGGCTTTTTTCGGCTATCCGATCCTTACATATCGTCGAGCGAGAACGCGTCGAACCGTCCGACAGCGTAGCGATACCCACCCCAGGACGCGACGCCGAGGACGGTCACGTACAGCAGCCAGCCGAACGCGACCGCAAGCACGTACTCGCCCGACAGCGTCAGCCAGAGCAACAGAAACCCGATCCCTCCGACGATCATGCCGCCGAAGAAAAAGCCCAGCATGGCCCACTGAGAGGGGTGAGCACGCTCGACGTTCATGTATTCTCGACGCTCGAACTTCGGGGCGACCGCGCCGAGCCCGACGGCGATCCCGACGCTCGCTGCAGTCAACACGACCGCGAGCAGCGACTGTCCGAAGACGTATCCCGGACCGTATTCGACCAGCGCGAGCGGTGCCCCGAGACCGATCGCGACGACCAGACCGAGGGCGACGCCGGCCAGCATCCGACCGCGAAGCATGACGTCGACAGAACGCGCGCTGGTTAGCAGTAACGGAAGCTGCTCGCGGTCGTCGCCGAGCGGATTCAAACAGTAGGCGCTGCCGGCGAGGACCGCCCCGGTGACGACTGCCGCACCGGGACCGACCGTGAGCAACACGCCAGGATCCTGGAACGCCGACCCGGCCAGCCCGAACGCACCGAACAGCAGCGGCGTGAGGTGCGCGAGCATCCGGGGATCACGTCGCGTCCGGACGAGATACCGCCAGGCGACGCGGGCGGAGGGCGCTATCTCGAACAGACGCGGGACGCCGTAACTCTCCTCGACGCGGCCGGCCGTCGCCGCGTCGCGACCGAGATCGGCAACGAGCACGTGCGTTTCGAGTCTGAGCGCCCCGAGTACCCCGACGGGGATCGCCACGAAGACCACCCCCGTGACGGCGACGCCGAGCGGCCCCGGCGTCGTTCCGAACGGCGAGAAGATGACGGCTGCGTAGGACTGCAGCGGCGTCCCGGGGACGATCGGTCCGACAGCGAACTGGACGTCACTCTCGTACCGCGAATTGAGCAGCACCTGGGTGCCCAGGAAGATCGCGCCCAGCAACCCGAGCAGGAGGATCGCTTTCACCCACAGCGACACCTGTAGACGCTCGTTGGCGTACCGGGCGAGCGTGCCGATCGCTCGTCCGACGACCAGCCCGATCGCCAGCAGCGGCAGGACGGCGACCAACACAACCGCGGCGACAGCTGGGCCGCCGCCGATCGCGACCCCCGCCAGCAACAGGGCCCCGATGGGCACGATGATCCAGGCAGACTGAACCGTCTGTGTGAGGATCCGTCCGAGCGAGACCGCTCGCGGCGGGATCGACGTCCGTGCCAGCGGCTCGACCGTGCCGATCTGGGACTGGTTAAACCCGTTCGCCGCTCCGAAGTACGCGACGACCATTGTCACGGCCCACAGCGCTACGCCGGCCGTCCCGAGCGGGACCGTGCTCCTGAACTCGCTTCCGAACGTGATCGCGCCGGGTACGAAGCTCACCGCAAGAAACAGACTGAACCCGAGCACACCGGCGACCGCCGCGAACAAGCGTCGTCTGTCCGATCGGAGTCGCCGGAGCTGGGTACGCAACTCTGTCCGTGCGAGCGTCCAGCCGTGTCGCAGATCGTCTCTGACGTGCGCCATAGTTTCCCCCCGCATGTCACCAGGCAGCCGCCGGCTCGTCGGTCAGCTCGAGGAACGCCTCTTCCAGGTCAGCGTCGCCGTCGCTGTCCACGTCGTCGGTGAGTTCGGCGGGCGACCCCTCGGAGACCAGCTGCCCGTCGTAGAGTACTCCCACTCGATCGGCGATTTCCTCGACGACCGACAGGATGTGCGTCGAGAGAAACACCGTCGTCCCGTCGTCGGTCAGCTCGACGATCAGCTCCCTGAGGGTTCGAGCCGCACGCGGATCGAGACCGGAGGTCGGCTCGTCCAGAAAGACCACATCGGGATCGTGCTGGACTGCCTGAACGAACGCCGTTTTCTGGCGCATCCCCTTGGAGTAGCCGTCGATCCGCCGGTCGAGATCACCGTCGAGATCGAGCTCTCGGGCAAGGCCGAGCGCGCGATCGGAGACACGCTCCCAGGGAACGCCCCGAAGATCGGCCGCGAACTGGAGTTGCTCGCGACCGGTGAGTTCGCTGTACAGCGGCGGCTCCTCCGGCAACAGTCCGATCTTCTCGACGAGTTGCCGACGCTCGCTGCAGTGGGTGCCGGCGACGAACCCGTCGCCATCAGTCGGTTCGACCAGCCCGGTCAACATCCGCATCGTCGTCGTCTTCCCGGCCCCGTTCGGACCCAGAAACCCGTAGGTCACCCCCTCGGGAACGGAAAGCGACAGCCCGTCGACGGCGGTCGTCGAGCCGTACTGTTTGGTCAGCGCACGTGTCGAAATCGCGGGCGAAGGCGTTCCCATCGAGCGCTGTTTCGGACGACTGATATAAAAATGCCGTCGAAGTGTCTCGCGTGGCTATTCGATTGTCAGCGTGGTCTTGTCCGCGACGGCGTCGGCTTCCTCGAAGTCCCCGCCACCGAGCAGTCCGCGGGCAGCCTTCTTGCCCCACTCGACGGCCGGCTGGATGAACGTGTCGACGTCGTAGAGTTCGCCCGCCAGAACGGTCGCGGCTTCCATGCTGTAGAGCAACTCACCCAGGCCGTACTCGTCGACGCTGTCGATCTCGATCCGGACGTTCGGCAGGTCCGCGGCGGCGAGACTGGCCTCGGTCGCCTCGAACTCCGCGTCGAGCAACTCGCCCAGCGACGACCCGCCGAGATACGAGAGCCCTTCGAGGTCGGTCTCGGGGATGGGGGTGTCCTCGCGGTCGGCCGCGCGGACGAACGTGACCATCTTGTCGTTCGGGCCGGCCCGGTACAGTTGCAGCTGGGAGTGCTGGTCGGTCGCGCCCAGTGCGCGGACGGGCGTCTGTCCCAGTCCGTCCTTGCCGAGACTCTCGGCCCACAGCTGGGCGTACCACTCGGCGAAGGTCTCCAGGGACTCCTCGTAGGGCATCATCGCGTTGATCCCCGCGCCGCGGACGTCCAGCGCGTATGCGACTGCCCCGTACGCGTAGGCCGGCGACTCGTACAGCGACGGCGCGAGATCGGCCTCGGCGGCCGCAGCGCCCTCGACGATTGCGTCGATGTCGTGACCCTGCAGCGCGGCGGCGGCCAGCCCGACCGTCGAGAGCACCGAGAACCGGCCGGGGACGCCGTCCGGCACCTTCAGCGACGGCAGGTCGTGCTTGTTCGCCAGGTCCCGGAGGTTGCCCTCCTCGCCGGTGGTGACCCAGGTGCGTTCGGTCCAGTCGACGCCCGCGGACTCCATCGCGTCCCGGACGACCAGGAAGTTCGAGAGCGTCTCGGCGGTCGTCCCCGACCGGGAGACGACGTTGACGGCCGTCTTCGAGAGGTCGACGTCGCCGAGGATCGACTCGACCCACTCGGGGTCGACGTTGTCCAGATAGTACGCCTCGACGTCGCTGTCGAGCGCGGCCGAAAGCGTGGCCGCACCCAGCGCGGAGCCGCCGATACCGACGTTGAGGAGGTACTCGCTGTCCTCGAACGGCTCGACAGCCGCCCGAATCTCGTCGGTGTCGACCGTCTCGGGCAAGTTCAGCGCCTCGTAGCCGTGCTCGTTTTTCGCACGTCCCTCCTCGATACGGGCGTGGGCGTCGGCGACACGGTCGTCGAGACGGTCCAGCGCGTCCTCCGGGACACCCGGCGTCGCAACTCGGTCCAGTGCGTTTCCGATATCTACTCGCATACTCGGACTGTCGCTGTCCTCCCACCTACCTTTATCGGACTTCGGTCGACGCCGGCGGTTCCCGGTCAAGCGGTCCGCCCGCAGTCGGATAATCCCGATGCGTCTCGCTATCGGAAGATCTCGGCTCGTCTTACCACCGAGCGCTCGCGACCCGTCTCTATGAGGCGATCTCGGCGCGGCCGCTGGTAGCGCTTCGAATCCGGTCGCGGAGCGTGGCCGCGTCGGATTCGGGCACTCGCACTGCGAAGGCGACGACCTCGCCGTACTCGGCCTCGAACTCGACGCCCTCGCTTTCGAGAATGCCCCGCACCGTTCCGCTGTCGTCGTACTCGACGGTGATCTCGAAGCGCTCGTGTGGGCGCTCGGTGACGACGCCGGCGTCGTCGACGCCCTCCTTGACGGCCCGGGAGTACGCCCGGGCCAGTCCGCCGACGCCGAGTTCCGTCCCGCCGTAATAGCGCGTCACGACGGCGACGACGTTCTCGATCTCGCGCTGGACGAGGACGTTCAAGGCGGGCTTGCCGGCGCTGCCGGAAGGCTCGGCGTCGTCGTTCTGGTACTCGCGAAGCGGATCCGCCCGAACGCGGTAGGCCGGAACGTTGTGGGTCGCGTCGTCGTACTCCTCGCGGATCGACTCGACGAACGCCTCGGCCGCGTCGACGGTCGTCGCGGGCGCGACGTGGCCGATGAACTCCGAGCCCCTGATCTCGAAGCGCGCGCGTCCTCGCCCGGCGACCGTCTGGTAGTGCTCGGACACGATCAGTGGTTCACCAGCGAGCGCCAAACTGCTTGCGTTCTCGATCACTCCGGGGTTCGGTCACCGACTCCGGTAGTTCTCCAGCAGTCGCTCGACCTGCGCGTCGAGGTCGGAGAGTGCCGTCTCGATCCCGTGATCGCGAGCGTCGAGGTAGGCCTCTTCGACGAGGGTCCGGACCGTATCGAAGGGGCCGATCCGGGCACCGTTGGTCGCCGGGATGTCGGAACTCGCGAGCAGCTCTTCGAGGGCGGTCTCGAAATGCGGGTTCTCCCGGAACCAGCCGTCCGAGCGCAACGCGTCAACCGCCCGATGGTTGATGGGGAAGTAGCCGGTTTCGCGGTGCCAGCGAGCCTGCTGAGCGGGCTCGGCGAGCCACGCGAGGAACTCGCCGGCGAGCTGCTGTTGCTCGCGCGGGATCGCGGCGGGGACCCACAGCGAGGCCCCGCCGACGACGAGCCCGTTTCGCTCGTCGGCGACCGGAATCGGGGCCGTTCCGAGCTCGAATCCGGCCTCGCGCGCGCCCTCTTCGATTCCTGCCAGTGACGAACTCGACGCGACGAGCATTGCTGCCGTTCCATCGAGGAAGGCGGATTTGGCCTCTCCGCGCGCTTCGATCCCGGGGTTGTGATAGAGCCCGTCGGTTTCGAGTTCGCGCCACCACTCGAAGAGCACGCGTCCCGCTTCGCTGTCGAAGTGCGCCTCTGTCGCGTCGCCGTCCCGACCGTTGCGCTTGTCCACGAGAGGCTGGCCGGCCTGGGCGAACCACTGCTCGACGTACCAGGCGTAGTTGGCGAAGGAGATCCCGTGATCGGCGACGCCCGCGTCGACGAGATCACTCGCGGCCGTCCGGACGGCGTCGAACGTCTCCGGGGGTCTGTCGGGATCGATCCCCGCGCGTTCGAACGCCGTTCGGTTGTAACAGAGCACTGGCGTCGAGGAATTGAAAGGCAGCGAGTACAGCTGTCGGTCGGTCGTATAATACGAGCGGACGGGATCGAGCAGATCGGTCGCGCCGAAGTCAGCGGGCAGCACATCCTCGACCGGGACGAACCCGCCGCTGTCCATCGCCCGCTTGGTTCCGATCTCGAAGATCTGGGCGATCGCCGGTGGCCGGCCGTTTTCGACGGCGTTCAGAGTCGCATTGAGCGTTCCGCGGTAGCTCCCTTTCGCGGTCAGCTCGATCGAGACCTCGCCGTCGTACTGTGACTCGAATTCGCGGGCCAGCGACTCGAGCAAGACACCTTTCTGGCCGCTCATCGCGTGCCACATCTCGATGGTGGCGCTGTCGGCGTCGGCCGCGCTGCGGGCCGTCTCGAAGTCGTCCAGAGAGTCGATCAGCGTCTCAGTCCGTTCGGCGAGCGTGTTCGTCGCCGTCTGGACCTCGGTGAGGACGCTGGTCTGATCGCGGGCGGCCGCAGCGACCTCGTCGGCGGTCTCTGCCGTCTCTTCGCTGATCTCGCCGACGTCTTCGGCCATGACGGCCACCTGCTGGGTGGATTCGGCCTGCGATTCCGTCGCGTTGCTGATCTCTCCGACCCGCCCGGAGACCTCCTCGACGTCGTCGACGATGTCCTCGAGCGCAGTGAGCGCCTCGTCGATCGTCTCCCGGCCGGCCCCGACCCGGTCGCGGGTCTCCCGCATGTCGGCGGCGGCCTCGTCGGCCTCCTCGCGCACCGCGTCGATCGCCCCTTCGATGTCCTCGAGCGCGGACTGGGTCTCCCCGGCGAGGCTCTTGACCTCGTCGGCGACGACCGCAAAGCCGGCGCCCTCCTCGCCCGCGCGGGCGGCCTCGATCGAGGCGTTCAGCGCCAGGATGTTCGTCTGCTCGGCGATGTCGTCGATCACCTCGACGATCGACTCGATGTCACCGACCGACTCGGCCAGGCTCTCGACGCTCTCGAGGGTCGTTTCGGTCGTCGACTCGATCGCTTCGAGGTCATCCAGGGCCGCCGTCGCAGCTTCGCCGCCGGACTGGGCGCGATCCGCGGAGACCTCTGCCGCGCTGGCGACCTCTTCGGCGGACGATGCGACCTCTTCGACGGTCGCAGAGAGGTCTTCGACCTCGCTAGCGACTTCCTCGATGTGGTCGTGCTGACGGTCGGCGTCGGCCGAAATCTCGCGGATCGACTCGTTGACCGCCCGGCTCTTTTCGCGGACGGTCTCGGCCGTCGAGGCGACCTGTTCCGTGGCGCCGCTGACCTGCTGGCTGAACTCACGAACGCGGCGGATCGACTCGGCCCACTCTCCGATCAGTTCGTTGCAGACGGCTTCGAGATCCTGTGCCGCCGGATCTTCCGCGCCTATCTCGGCCCGGACGGTCAGATCGCCGTCGATCGCCCGCTCCATCGTCTCTGCCGTCGCAGTGATCGACGCCTCCAGACGGTCGGCTCGCTCCCGTGCCCGATTGCGCTCCTCCCGGAGCGCGTCTCGCTCGTCCCGAAGCTCGGCCGCCTCCTCGCGAAGACGAGCGAGTTCCTCCGGATCACAGTCCGGCTCAGTCCCCCCCTCCACCGACTCTGCGTGCTCTGCTGGCGGCGCCGTCGATGGGTCGTCTCCGTCCTCGTCTCCTGACTGTCCGTCGCCGGTGACGCCGAGGAGGAGACTGGTGACTGACGTGTTCATGTACTCGATGTGAATAACACGTGCATCCTCCTGTACAATAAGTATATTTATTTTTGCTTCCGTGCTGTCAGTAAAGTCGGAGGTCCTGACTGTTGTTCCCCTGTGCACCCTGCAGTTGGTTCTGTACGGGCGAACGGCGACCGAAAAGCGGCCGGCCAACACACAGCGGCAGTTCTGCTACACGCGAAAGCGAGTCTCTCGTCGCGATACGACGCGAAAACGAGAACGGAGGGTCCAGAGCGGTGCTACTGGGAGTAGGCGTCGTCGAGGTACTCACGGACCATGCGCTGGGTGTGGTAGTACGGGCCGTTGAAGGACATCGTGTTGCGCATGATGTCGGTCCACTTCTCGCGGTCCTCGTAGTACATCGGGACGACCGTGTTCTCTAGCTGGTCGTACATGTCCATCGCGTCCTGTCGGTCCTCGTCTTCGGCCGCGGTCTCGTCGGGCTCGCTCTCCTCGGGTTCGGGACCGATCTTCCAGCCAGTCTCGTTTTCGATATGGCCCTCGACCCACCAGCCGTCGAGCGTGCCGAGCTGGGGAATGCCGTTGTACGCGGCTTTCATCCCGGACGTGCCACAGGCCTCCAGCGGCCGTCGGGGGTTGTTGAGCCAGACGTCGACGCCGGAGGTGAGTTTCGCGCCGACTTCCATGTCGTAGCCTTCGACGTACTCGACGTTAATAGCGTCGTTGAGCTGCCAGGCGTCGTGGAAGATCCCCTGGATGTTCCCGATCCCGTCCTGGTCGCCGGGGAACGCTTTACCAGCGAACACGAGCTGGAACTCGCCGACGTTCTCGGCGATGTGGCGCAGTCGCTCGTGATCATAGAAGATCAGGTCAGCGCGCTTGTAGGCGGTCGCACGCCGGGCGAACCCGATCGTGAGCTTCTCGGGATCGAGATCCGAGTCCTCGCGCTCGTTGATGAACTCGATCGTGTCCCGTTTCTCCTCCATGTGGGCCTCCCAGAGGTCGTCGTCCGGGATGACCGACGCGTGCTTGAGTTTGTAGGGGTTCTCGCGCCAGCCTTCGACGTACTCGTCGTATAGCTCCTTGAAGGAGTCGCCGACCCAGAAGGGCACGTGAACGCCGTTCGTGATGGCGTCGATCTCGTACCCGGGGAACATGTTCTGGGAGACTTCCTGGTGCTTCTTGGCCACGGAGTTGGCGTATCGCGAGAGGTTCAGCGCGAGCAGGGTCATGTGCAGATCCTGGTCGCGGCTGTATTTCTTGAGGACGTCCTGGGGAACGAACTCCCCGAGGACCTCGTTGACGAGCCCCCAGTCGAACTGGTCGTGACCGGCCTCGACCGGCGTGTGGGTCGTGAAGACCGTCTGCTCGCGGACCGGCTCGGGGTCCATGTCGTTTTCTTTCAGCAGCTCCAGCGTCAGGAGGGCGGCGTGGCCCTCGTTCATGTGGTACGTGTCGACCTCGTAGCCGAGTTCGTCGAGGATCCGGGTCCCACCGATCCCGAGGACGATCTCCTGGGCCAACTGGACGTCCTCGCCGTAGCCGGGACTGTACAGCCGCTGGGTGTACTCCCGGGCTTCCGGATCGTTGCTCTCGACGTTCGTGTCGAGATAGATGATCGGAACCGTGTGGCCGCTGCGTTCGGAGACGACGTCGTACTTCCAGGCCGTCACCGTCACGTCCCGACCGTAGATCGGGACCGTCACCTCGACGTCGAGTTCCTCACAGTACTCCTCGACCGGCCAGGGGTCCTCCTCGCTGATCTGTGTCCCGTCTTCCTCGAGTGTCTGCTTGCAGTACCCGCGCTCGTTGAGCTGAGCGACACAGACTGCTGGTACGCCCATGTCCGCGAAAGATCGGATCGTATCGCCCGCCAGAACGCCCAGCCCGCCGCTGTACGTCTTGACGTCGTTTTCGATACCGATCTCCATCGTGTAATACGCGATCCGTCCGTCCAGGTTTTCCGACACCATATGCACTACCTCTCTCGTGAAATTGCGGATCTCCGCGTAAAACTGTTGTTGTTTTATTTCAACAACGATACCACGGCAGTATCAGGCCCTGAAACGCAAAAAAACGGGAACTAAACGATTGATAATAAGATTTATCGCTGCTTTTTCGGTATGAATAAATATCCTTTTAAATATTTTATACGCTTCATATTTATATTGTATTTGTTGTATATCGCCCACGTTGTGGGCCGATGTCGGAAGATTGATTGAAGGTGCCGCCGCTGATACAGATACATGCACCATCCAGGCCCACCTCGGTTCATGGCAGTCGGAGAGACCCAAGAATTAGCCCCGCGAGATCCCGTGCCCGACGAGGTCTACACGTGGTCGGTCGCAGACGCACCTGAAGACAGTTCGGTCGTGCTCGGCGACGATTCGATCGAGTACATCACGCCGGACGAGCCGGGCATTTACACTGTCCAGCTGGACGCCCCGGACGGCACTCACAAACTGACCGTGCGCGTCTACCCCAGCGACAAGTCGGTCACCCACCAGCCAGGTCGGAGCGGCTACAGCGGAGCGAGCGGCATCTCGGGCGTCTCCGGAATGTCCGGTATCTCCGGGCGGGGCGCGAGCGGTAGCGGTGCCGGTTCCGGAATCTCCCGCGACATCGGCGAGCGCGGTCGCCCCCGGGTCACGCTCACGGGCGAGCAGGTCGGCGACGAAGTCGTCATCACGGCTCACCCCAAGACCGCGCCGGGCGCCCCCGAGGAAGACCTCGACGTCGAGTTCTTCGTCGACGATCGCGACGACCTCGACGAGTACGAGATCGACGGCTACGAGTTCCGCGTCCCGGTCGAAGCCGTCGAAGAGCCCGTCCGGGTCCACGGCGTGGCGATCGGCCACCAGTACAGCGTCCCAGACACCGTCAGCGTCCACCCTGACGGCGGGGTCGACCGGCTCAACGAGCCGCCGGAGTGGACCGACGGGATGTCCGTCTACGAACTGTACGTCCGCGGGTTCGTCGAGCCCGAGGACGACCAGTCGATTCTCGAGGCGATCACCGACCGGCTGGATTACATCAAGGGCCTCGGCCTGAACACGCTGTGGTTCACGCCCGTCCTGCAGAACGACGACTTCGATCACGGCTACAACATCACGGACTTCTACTCCATCGCCGACGATCTCGGCGGCGAGGAAGACTTCGAGAAACTCATCGAGGAAGCCCACGAGCGGGACATGAAGGTCCTGTTCGACCTCGTGCTCAACCACTCCGCGCGCGATCACGAGTTCTACCAGCGCGCCGTCGAAGGCGATCCGGAGTACCGCGACTGGTACGACTGGCAGGACGAGGAAAACAACGTGCCGGACACGTACTTCGACTGGCCGTACATCGCGAACTTCAACTACGACAATCTCGAGGTCCGCCGGCACCTGCTTGACGCCGTCGAGAAGTGGGCCGGATACGTCGACGGGTTCCGGTGTGACATGGCGTGGGCGGTCCCGCGTCCCTTCTGGCAGGAAATCCACGACCTCACCAAGTCCACGGATAGCGAGTTCCTGCTGATGGACGAGACGATCCCCTACGTCGCGGACTTCCACAACCTCTGTTTCGACGTCCACTTCGACGCCGGGCTGTACTTCGACCTACTCCAGATCGGCCAGGGTAACGAACCCGCCGACCAGATCTTCGACTCGCTGGACAACCGCTACAAGGTCGGCTTCCCGGACCACGCCGGCTTCCTGACCTACATCGAGAACCACGACGAGAGCCGCTACATCGAGCAGGCCGGCGAGCACGCCGTCCGGGCGGCCGCGACGGCCGCGTTCACCGTTCCCGGAATTCCGATGGTCTACGCTGGCCAGGAGATCGGCGAACGCCAGCGTCGTGGACACATCCACTGGGAGTACACCAACGAAGAACTCCGCGAGTTCCACCGCGAGTTGGCCGGCACCTGGGAAGAGATCGACGCGCTCAAAGTCGACGCCGACTTCGAGGCCGTTGACTACGAGAGCGACAACGACGCTGTCACCGCCTACGCCCGCGATGGCGAGGACGGTCGGTACATCGTCGTGCTGAACTTCTCCGAGGAGTCCGAAGTCGTCGGACTCGACGAAAAAGTCGAAGCTATCGACCAGATCACCGGCGAGAACGTCGCCGCCGAGGAAGGCGTCACCGTCGAGGACGCCGTCGTCCTCCCGGCAGCGTAGTCGCCCCTGATGCTGGCTGGGGGCGTCCGAACCGCCAATACGTCGCCGGTTGGCGTAGCCCTCCCCCAGACTCAGTTCACAATAGTGCTCATTAACAATTAGGTATGCGAGCGTCATATTCTCACCCCGGCATGGCTGGGGAGAGACCATGGAAACAGAACCAACGCTACAATCGAAAATCTCGCGACGACGAGTATTGCGCACGGGAGCCGTCGTTTCGGGTACTGCGCTTCTCGGTATCACGGCGACCGGTAGCGCGACCGCCGCGAAAGGAAAGCCTGACTTCAGTCCCCGAATCTGGGGTGACGGTGAGCAGTGGGGAACGAAAGTTACTGGTGAAATCAAGAATCCAAACGAAAACTCACTCGACAAGTTCTTCGTGATCACGAACCCCGTCACCGGGGAACTCCCCGAGGGCACGCTACCCGTTTCCGAGGCGGCACCGGAGAACCCCGACTACAACGGGGGGCGCTGGTGGACCCACGTGGCCGAGTGGACTGAGGTAGGCTTGGACGTCCACGGTAGCCCACCACCACTCCTGACCCGCTATGGTCCGGCTGACGATCCCGAGTCGATCCTCTTCCACTACAATCTCGGTCACATCGCAATCAGTGAGGGACCACCGGACGGTGGACCGCCGGACTACTTCCGGTGTCCGCTGCTGCCGGTGAAAGAGGACTGACTCGGCTCTGTTGAAACCCTCATTCAGTGATATTTTCCGGCGGTCGTGCTGGATGCAGAGGATGAAGTCAGCAGAATAATCGGAGTCGATTCGGTTGCACAGCAACCCGGGTGAGGAATCCCGGGTTCTACGAGGAGTCCCCCTTGACCACTTCGTACGGCCGCATCATCTCCTGGTCCTCGTGTTCGAGGATGTGACAGTGCCAGACGTACCGCCCGGTGAACTCGCCGAACCGACTGATGATTCGGACAGTCTCCCCGTCATAGACCTTGACTGTGTCCTTGTTGCCACGCTCGGTCGGCTCCGGCGGTTGGGTGCCGTTGGGACCGCGGCCGATCACCTGGAAGTCGACCAGGTGGAGGTGGATGGGGTGAGAATCCGGCGTGTTGTTCTTGATCTCCCAGACCTCCATCGTCCCCACCTGCGGCTTGGTCAACACGGGATCGTTCCAATGTTCGCCACCATCACGACCTCCCTCCTCGCCGAGGAGGTGGGTGTCCAGCCCGTTGAGCGTCGTCGTCTCCAAACTCATCCGCCGGGTCGTCCCCACCGCCTCTTCGCGGAACGTTTCCGGGCCCGGTAGCTTGAGCGTCGTCGGGTCCACGACCGGCTCCTGCGGCATCGAGTCCGCCACTCTGAACTGGGCTAACTCGGGGAGGCCGCCGCCATCGTTCTCCGCATCGGGACTGACGAACGGGAAGCCAGCGTCGCTCTTCACGGTGAACGTGTCTCCGGCGAATTCCGAGAAGTCGACGATGACGTCCGCGCGCTCGGCCGGTCCGAGGAGCAGTGACGTGGTGTCCTGATTCGGTCCGATCGGCACGACGTCCTGGAGGAAGCCGAGGTCGGTCCCGATCTGGTATATGGTCGGGACCCCACCACTGTCGTCGTTCTCCAGCCTAATGTCGAAGAAGCGGTTGTTCGACCCGTTGAGCAGTCTGAATCGGTACTGCTGGGGCTGTACCTCGAAACTGGGCCAGGCAAGGCCGTTCACCACCGAAACGTCACCGGCGAACTCGGGGGCGAACTCGTCCGGGTACTTGTATTCGTCACCCCCGTCGAAGGACCGATCCTGGAAGAGGAGGGGAACCTCCTGATCGCCGCTCGGCAGCCCGAGCCGGCGCTCCGCTCCTCCCCGGATCAGGTAGAAGCCGGCGAGGCCGGCGTAGACGTTGAGCCGGGTGCTGCCGAGGGCGTGGTCGTGGTACCAGAGCGTCGCCGGTGCCTGCCGGTTGGGGTAATCGTAGACGTCCTTCTCGAACTGTGGCCCCTCGATACCGTCCGGTGACTTCCACTGCTCGGGCAGCCCGTCGCTCGCTGATTCGACGTGTAGTCCGTGGGTATGGGTAACCGCCCGTACCTCCGGGAAGTCTTTCGTTCCGCCGTACCCATCAAACTGTGTGACCCAGTCTGGATAGCTTTCCGCGTAGTCCCCGGGCTTCGTCCCGTGAACTCGTGTATCCACGTCAAAGAGATGTGAAGAGGGGAGTTCATTCGAGAACTCGACTTTGAGCTTCTGGTTTTTGTCCGCCTCGATGGTCTTCCCGGGGAATTGACCCTCCGAATCGTTCGGGCCCTTGTATCCCCAGACCGTCGTGGGGTCCATATTAGGATGGTGCGTATGACTCCCCTGGGCCATTTCGATGTAGTAGTAGGGTCGACCCTGCCGACGGCCGGCGGTCTCCATCACCGCCGGCTTGGCATCGCCGATCGGAAGCATCTGCCAGCCGAGCTCGCTGAGGCTGTGATGGTCCGACGGCGTCACCTGCGCGGCGACCGGGCTCGCGGAAAGTGGGAGTACCGACGCAGCCCCGAGCGCTGTGCCCGTCTTCAACACCGATCGTCGGCTCAGTCGTTTTCGATTCCCCGTGTCGTGATTCGGTGTCTCATCGTTCGATGTCATGTCTTTTGCCGGGTAGTATACTACCCGGCTCAAGCGTATTTGTTATAGAGATGATACCAGGGATCGAGGTTTTAGCATCTGCAGTGCAGGGCGCTAAGCCCCCTTCCTCAGCGAGCGCCGAAGGCGCGAGCAGGGAGGGAATACAGCGCCCGTCATCGGTTTCACTTCCACTGTACGGCATGGCCTTACTACCCCGGCGGTCGAAGGGGGGAGTAAGATGCTCGCCGTGCTTCCGACGTTGTTCAAACGCGACAAGAAGCGTGCAGCGGCGGTTGCGGCTGAGTGTCGAACCGGTAGGAGTGGGACACTCCGAACCGCCTGTCAAGGGAAACCGCCTGCGGAGTCTAGAGCCGTCCCCAGAAATCAGAGATTTCTGGTGTGCGAACGAGAGCCGTGCTCTCGTCAACGCTGTGTCCACGTCGGATGCAAGCTCCGACACAGAAACAGGAAGCCCCGACCTCAACAAGCGAGGGCCGAGTAGGCCCGAGCGCGGTAGGTCGGGGTAGTTCACAAGGCATTAATAAGTTAATATTACTTTTGTGTCTCCTCTTGCGATGCAATTCCAGACGGTCACAATGGCTTTTGTCTGAAAAGACGATTGGCAGCTTACGGCAGCCTATTTGTGCTGAATATGCGCGCTGTATTCAGCAGCACATGCCCCTCACAACCCCGAACAATCGCCCACCTCGTATAAGTCCACTCGCCGTGGGCCCTCAATCGTCAACGTCAAGCCCTGAGTCTTCGACGGCCGTCTCCTCGGCTAATGACGCACGTCCCTCGTCGTCCTCGATGACGCCCTCCTGCCAGCGACCCAGCCGGAACCAGGCCACCGCCACCAGAAACGACAGGAACCCGCCGACCGAGAAGGCGATCCAGATCCCCTCGACACCGATCCCGAGCGTCTCGAAGGTGTGACCGGTCGGGAACGCGATCGCGAGCGAGAACGCCAGGACGATCGCCACGGGCACCCGGAACACCCACCGGGAGAGCAGCGAGAGCGCCATCGCGACTTTCGTCTGGCCGGCTCCGCGGAACGCGCCCTGGATGACCATCGTCCCGCCGAAAAACGCCCAGAACGGGGCGATGATATACAGGAAGGTCACGCCTTCGCTGACGGTCGCAGGGTCGTCGAGGAACACCCGGATCAGCAACTCGGGGACGAGCAGACAGATCCCCGCTGCGACGCCCAGAAGCGCCATCGTGCTGCCGGTAGCGACCCAGGTTACGCGTCCGGCCCGGTCGGGCGTCTCCGCGCCGAGGTTCTGGCCGACGCCGGTCGCGGTGGCCTGCCCGACCGCACCCGCGACCGACCACGTCACCGACATCAGGCGGACGCCGACGCCGTAGGCGGCGATGGCGGCGTCGCCGAAGGGCGTCACGAACGCTGCCATCACGACCGCGGCGAAACTCCGGGCCCAGCCGTCCAGCGTCCCCGGGTAGCCGATATCGATCAGCTTTCGGAGGATGCGGGGATCCGGACGGAGGTCGCCGGCGTGGAGTTTGACGCCGAACCCACCGCGCAGGAGGATCCCGATGCCGGCGGCGGTCGCGAGCCCGCGGGAGACGAACGTCGCCCAGCCGGCACCCCGCGTCCCCATCGCCGGGAACGGTCCCCACCCGAGGATCAGAAAGGGATCGAGGACGACGTTCACGCCCGCCGACAGCAGAACCAGCCACATCGCGGTCCTGGTGTCGCCCGCGCCCTGCAGGGACGCACGGAAGGCGAAAAACAGGAACGTCAGTGGCAGCGCGAGGAAGATGATCTCGATGTAAGCCAGGGCTTCGATGAACACTCGTCCGTCGGCACCCATCAGCGAAAGCAAGTCTACTCGGAACGTCCACCCGAGTGCGGCCAGGACAAGCCCGACCACGAGCGTCAGCAGCACCGTCTGGGCGACGACCCGATCGGCCCGGCGCTCGTCGCCGGCCCCGACGTGCTGTGAGACCAGCGCAATCGTCGCGGCGGTGATCCCGATCGACGTCGAGACGAACATCCACGACAGCGGAAACATCAGTGCGACCGCGGCGACGGATTCGCGACCCACCCGGCCGACCCAGAACATATCGGCGAGGTTGTACACTGTCTGGAGGAGGTTCCCCAGCACGAGCGGCCAGGCTAGATGGAGCAGTTTCGGCGATATCGCGCCCGTCGTCATGTCGATGCCACGTCGCTCTGGAGAGGTCACTGTCCGAACGTTCGTCGGGAAAGAAATGAAGGCGGCGCTTATACTGCCGGCTGTAAGTTCGTGAAGATGTTCGACACCCCGGTGTGTCGAATCCTTTCGAAAAGTTACAGCCGGCAGTATTAGAGAAAGCGTCGAGGCTCTAGTCGGTCAGCCGTCCGGTCGCCTCGGTGATATCGTACAGTCGCTGTGCCACGTCGCCGGACAGGGCGTCCTCGCTGACCCGCCAGGACCAGTTGCCTTCTTCCGTGCCGGGCACGTTGAACCGCGCTTCCGAGCCGTATCCGAGCGGGTCCTGGACCTGTGCGAGCGTGATGACCGAGTCCGATCCCCAGACGGTATCGAGAATGTCCCAGTGGACGTCCCCGCCCTCGTAGTCGACGGCGTAATGGAGACAGTCCCGCTGGCGGTCGTCGAGGTCTTCGTACCAGCCGACGAGGGTGTCGGTGTCGTGCGTCGAGGTGTAGGAGACGGAATTCTCGTCGTAGGTGACGGGGTGATAGCGACTGTCGCCGTCACACCAGTCGGCGAAGGCCGCGACGTTCATCCCCGGATAGTCAAGTTCGTCGCGGATGCGGTCCATTTCGTCGGTGATCTCACCGAGGTCTTCGACGACGATCGGTAGATCACCAAGTTCGTCGCGGACGGCGTGGAAGACCGCTTCGTGTGGGCCGTCGACCCACTCGCCCTCGCGGGCGGTGTCGGCGTCGGCAGGGATCTCCCAGTAGCTCTCGAACCCTTTGAAGTGATCGATGCGGAAGATGTCGACCCGCTGGAGCAGGCGTTCGAAACGTTTGACCCACCAGCCGTAGTCCCGCTCGGCCAGCGTCTCCCAGTCGTAGACGGGCGTTCCCCACATCTGGCCGTCGTCTGAGAACTCGTCCGGCGGGACGCCGGAGACGTACTGCGGTTCGCGCTCCTCGTCGAGCTTGAAGATCTCGGGGTTGGCCCAGACGTCGGCACTGTCGAGGTCGACGTAGATCGGCATGTCGCCGACGAGGCCGACGCCGCGCTCGTTGGCGTAGTCTTTCAGTTCCGACCACTGCTGGTCGAACAGCCACTGGAGGAACTCCCGGAACTCGATCGTCTCGGACAGTTGCTCTCGATACTCCTCGAGCGCGTCCGGATCGCGCATCTTCGCGTCTTCGGGCCAGTCGAGCCAGGAGACGCCGTCGAAATGCGTCCTGAGAGCCCGATACAGCGCGTATTCGTCGAGCCACTCGCCGGCGTCGTCTTTGAACTGTTCGAAAGCCGCCCGTTCGTCGTCGCTCGCCTCGGCCTGGAACGTCTCGAAGGCGTCCTCGAGGCGCGCTTCCTTGTACTCTCTGACCGGTCCGTATTCCACGTGACCATCGTCGAAGTCCGGACGGTCGAGTTCGGCCAGCCAGCCACGCTCGACCAGGTCCTCCAGGTCGATAAAGAGAGGATTGCCGGCGAACGCCGAATACGACTGATACGGAGAGTTGTCGTGGATCGGGATCGTCGGGCCGAGCGGGCAGAACTGCCATAGCGATTGCCCGGAGTCGGCGAGAAAGTCGACGAAGGTTTCCGCCGGCTCACCGAGCGTTCCGATGCCGTCCGGTCCCGGTAGCGAAGCGATGTGCAAGAACAGTCCGCTCTGTCTATCGAAGTCCATTCGTATCGTTTTAGTTATTCGCCCGAAGACTTGAAAGTGGCAGATTCGTCCCGACGGACCAACGGCCAGTTTCAACGGGCACACGTATGAAGAAAGATTACAAACAATATATGTGTGCTGAGTGTTTGAGTACAATCAAGATGAGGATACACAGACCGACGTTAGATCGGATCGACGACAGCGCGGTCAGGGTCACGGGGGGTGCCAGAGCATGAATTCGGCGGCACTCGAAAGCCAGCTCAAGCAATTCGGGCTCTCCGAAAAGGAGATCCAGACGTATCTCACGATTCTCGAACACGGTGAAGCGAAGGCGAGCACGATTGCAGACGACACTGGCGTTTCCAAACGCTACGTGTACAGCATCTGTGAGAAGCTCGAAGAGCGAGGCTTCGTCGACGTCGACGACCACGTCGTTCCGACGAAGATCCGGGCAAAGCCACCCGAAGACGTGATCGGGCTGCTCGCCGGACGGCTCGAGGAGATCGAGCCCGCACTGAAACAGCGCTACTCCGAGACTTCCTCACGACCGCAGCGGTTCGACGTCATTAAATCGCGTGTAACGGTCATCAAGCGTCTGCGGGAATACATCGAGAGTGCCGAACGGGAGCTAGTACTCGCCGTTCCCGAAGGCTATCTTCCCGAAGTGGCCGAGGAACTCTCGGCAGCGATCAACCGCGGCGTCCTGGTGTTGCTGTTGATCAGCGACGTCGACGATCCCGAGCACGTCCTCGATGACGTCGACGGCCCCGTCGGAAGCGTCGTTCGCGTCTGGGAACTCGGCATGCCGGTCCTGCTGGCGGCCGACGAACAGCTCGGAATCGCCTCGCCAGCGGAAATGGTCTCCCGTGCCAACAGTGACGATCGCGCGATCGCCATCGTCCAGGGGCAGATCGTGCCGATCATCGCCGGATCGTTTCTCGCGAACTACTGGCCGTTCGCCCAGCAACACTTCGTGGTCGATCCGGTCGAACTCCCTCAGACGTACCGAAGTTTCCGCCATGCGACGCTGCAGGCGACGCTGCACAACCAGGCCGAGGCGACGGTCTACGCCCGGGCGACCGCCCAGCCCGTCGACACTGACGAGCCGTTCACCACGCTGCAGGGAACTGTCGTCGAGACCCGCCAGGGAATGGTCGAACCGCGGACGAACACGATCCCGATCGAACACACGATCATTATCGAAACCGACGAGAGGAAGGTTTCGATCGGTGGCCCCGACTCGTTCCTCGAAGATTACGAGGCGCGCAAGGTCACCCTCGAACGGCCGTGACATCCACCACATGCCGGTAGCCGGGACTGCTCCCGCGCTGTCGCTACGGTGTGTCCCCCGACGCCCACAGTCGCCTCCGTCTTCACTTTCACTGCGGCACCGAGAAGTCTTTAAGGCGGGCAGAACTGCTTTTGCCTAACGAATGCCATCGATGCAGTCGACGCTGGGCGATTCAGGGATCGCCGAGGAGCTGGCCGAGAGCCAGCGACAGATCTCGATCGCCGAGTTCTTCGAGAAGAACAAGCACATGCTCGGGTTCGACTCGGGTGCCCGGGCACTCGTCACGGCCGTCAAAGAGGGCGTCGACAACAGTCTCGACGCCTGTGAGGAAGCCGATATCTTCCCCGACATCTACGTCGAGATCGAGGATCTCGGCGACTACTACCGGTTGGTCATCGAAGATAACGGCCCCGGGATCACGAAAGATCAGATCCCGAAAGTATTCGGGAAGCTTCTCTATGGTTCAAGGTTTCATAAGCGTGAACAAAATAGAGGTCAGCAGGGTATCGGAATCTCGGCAGCTGTGCTCTACGCACAGCTCACCAGCGGCAAGCCGGCAAAGATTACTTCCCGGACAAAAGGATCCAGCGAGGCACAGTACTTCGAGTTGATCATCGACACCGACACTAACGAGCCCGAGATCAGCGTCGAAGAGACGGCGTCGTGGGATCGCCCGCACGGCACGCGGATCGAACTGGAACTGGAGGCGAACATGCGCGCTCGACAGAGCCTCCACGAGTACGTCGAGCAGACAGCGGTCGTCAACCCCCACGCCCGCATCGAGTTCGCCGAGCCGAGTCTCGAGGAACCGCTGAAGTTCGAACGCGCGGACGGGGCCGAACTCCCGGCCGAGACCGAGGAGATCCGCCCCCATCCTCACGGCGTCGAACTCGGGACGCTTTTGAAGATGCTGGAGGCGACCGACTCCTATTCGGTCTCCGGGTTCTTGCAGGAGGAGTTCACCCGCGTCGGCCAGAAGACCGCAGACAGCGTCGTCGATCGGTTCCGCGATCGCCACTTCGGCCGCGAGATGGCCTGGCGGCCACCACAGGTTCACGAAGACGCGGACGTTCAGGCGGCCGTCCGCGGGGCGGTCGCCAACAAGGGTAAAGACGCGACGAAGACCTTCGCGGAGGCGGTCGCCGGGACGATCGCCGACCGGGATCGAGTGGCCTACCACCAGCTCCGGGAGATCGTCGACAGCAAGGCCGAGACCGTCGCGAACGATTTCGGGACGACCTTCGGTTCGACGGTTCGAGAGAAGGCCACCGAGGCCGCCTGGACACAGATACTGGGCGGGGACGAGAAAGAATCTCGGACGGACGCGATCACCGCCGACCTCTATAAACTCGTGGACGCGGCGACCAGCACGCGCAAGGACGACGCCACGATCCAGGGGCTGGCCGAGCGACTCGCCGCGAAGTTCGTCGGCAGCGAGGATCGCCGGCATCGACTGACGCGCGACGACCTGACTGAGTACGTCGACCGGGCCGCCGACGCGACCGAAGAGTACGACGACGCCACGTTTGGCGAAACCGCCCGCGAGAACGTGATCGAGGAGGTCTGGGCGGTGATGGTGACGGTACCGGACGATCCGCCGACGGTATCGGCCATCGCCGACGACCGCGACGCCGCCTCCGAGTTGCTCGAGGCGATGCGGGCGACCGACATCATGTCGCCGCCGACGGGCTGTCTCGCTCCGATCACCGAAGAGCTGGTGCTGTCCGGGCTGAAAAAGGAATTCGACGCGGACTTCTACGCCGCGGCGACCCGTGACGCCGCAGTCCACGGTGGCGATCCGTTCATCGTCGAAGCGGGGATCGCCTACGGCGGCGAACTAGAGGACAGTAGTAGCGTCGACGTGATGCGCTTTGCCAACCGCGTGCCGCTCGTCTACCAGCGCGGGGCGTGTGCGACGACCGACGTCGTCAAGGAGATCAACTGGCGCAACTACGGGCTCGATCAACCCGGCGGGAGCGGCATCCCGAACGGTCCTGCGGTCGTAATGATCCACGTCGCGTCGACGAACGTCCCCTTCACCAGCGAGTCCAAAGACGCGGTCGCGAACGTGCCCGAGATCGAAAGCGAGATCGAACTCGCCGTCCGGGAAGCGGCCCGTGATCTCAAAAGCTACCTCAAAAAGCGTCGATCGATGCGCAAGCGCCGCGAGAAACAGGACAAGCTGGCGACGATTCTGCCGGAGATGGCCGAGAAACTCGCGTCAGTGACGGGCCGCGAAGAGCCAGACATCGACGAGGCGCTGGCCCGCATCATGAACAACGTGCTGGTCGAGCGGGTGGTCGAGGACGGCACGGCGACCATCAGCATCGAGAACAACTCCGATCGCAACGCTGACGTCGCGTTGACGGAGATCCTCGGCGCCGAGCCACAGAACGCGAACGGGGCGAACGTCGTCGAGATGGACGGCGAGTACTATCTCAAGTGGTCCCCGACGGTGAGTAGCGGCGAGACAGCACGGCTGGAGTACAGCATCGACGACGACGCCGACAGCGAGATCGCCGTCGAGGGAATCGACGACGAGAAACTCACGATCCAACAATGAGCGCAGACGACCACACTAACTACGGCGAGGGCGACGCGCGCCAGCGACTTCTCGATCTGGCCGAACAGTTCTACGAGCAGTTCGAGGACGGCGACGTACCCCGGTTGCAGGTCCCGACCCGGACGAAGACCAACATCGAGTACGACGAGGACAGCGGCGTCTGGGTGTACGGTGACCGGACATCGACCCGGAGCGCGAAGACCGTCTCGGGGGCACAGAAGCTACTGAAGGCTGTCTACACGATCGACTTCCTCGCCCAGCAACTCGGCGAGGACCGTTCGTCGACCCTGCGTGAGCTGTACTACCTCAGCGAGTCCTGGGATCTCGCCGAGGCACAGTTCAACAGCCAGGACGAATCGAACCAGCTGATCGAGGACCTGGAGATCGTCTCCGGGGTCACGCGTGAGGACTTCCACATGCGTCCGGAGGAATCGGGCGCGACGCTGATGGGGCCGCTGCTGATCCGCGAGCAAACTCGCCGGGGCGAGCGGGAGATCCACTGTCAGGAGGACGTCGGTGAAGGCGGCTATCAGATCCCGAACAACCCCGATCAGATCGAATTCCTTGAAAACGACGCCGACTTCGTGCTGGCGGTCGAGACCGGTGGGATGCGCGATCGGCTCGTCGAAAACGGCTTCGACGAGGAGCACAACGCCCTGATCGTTCATCTGAAGGGGCAGCCCGCCCGCGCGACACGGCGGATCACCAAACGCCTGCACGACGAACTCGACCTGCCGGTGACGGTGTTCACTGACGGGGATCCCTGGTCGTACCGGATCTACGGCTCGGTCGCGTACGGCTCGATCAAATCCGCACACCTCTCGGAGTATCTGGCCACACCCCAGGCGCAGTTCGTCGGCGTCCAGCCGGAAGACATCGTCGAATACGACCTGCCGACCGATCCGCTGAGCGATTCGGACATCAACGCGCTCGAATCCGAACTGGAAGATCCGCGATTCCAGACCGATTACTGGCGAGAGCAGATCGAACTGCAACTGGACATCGAGAAGAAGTCCGAACAGCAGGCGCTGGCCTCCCACGGGCTGGATTTCGTCACGGAGACGTACCTGCCCGAGCGTCTCGAGGCAATGGACGTTCTCTAGAGGGAGGGCGCCGTCCCGTTGCCGAATTCTGGACGGTGATTTATAGACCCCGGATAATAACGATCGTTATTGATAGACGTGTCTAGCCAAGGGCCATATGAGAACAATGGCCACGATCGAAGTCAGCGACGATGTCTACGAAGTACTCGAGAAGGAAACCGAACCGGGCGAGTCGATCGACGACCTGCTGGCGCGCGTGCTCAAGATCGATACCGAGCGAGCGCAGCTGGACGACTCCGGAGTCGATTCAGGCGACGTCCACGGCGGGACGAACATGTGGACTGTCTACGATCAACTCGGGCGCGAACGCAAAGAAGGCGAGTCGCTCTCGGACACGTTCCGGCGACTCCAGGGTTGAACTCGGCCCCCAGGGCCAGATACACGTCTGCTGTTTTCGAGAACGGTAGTCCGCCGTGGCGGCCGCCGCCCCCCGGGCGGATGGGCCCACGGCAACGGTACGGACCGGCGGTCAGGGACACCGGCCCGATACGGGTCGGCGGGATCGGAGCACACTCGATCCCGCCGCGGGTGTCGAACACTGGCTGCACGCTCATACGGGCACGTGAGATCGGTTTGCGAGCGATACGTTCAATCTGCCGTCTGGGCGTTTTTCCTGTTATTTTTTGATTTCCTTACCACTTTGTCGACGTAAGCGGGTGAAATGCCACGTCCTTGTGTTTTCATCGGCAATTAGTCGCACGAACGAGTAACGTATAAGGCTTTTGTGCAGATGCGATTATGGTGTCCGATAGTCCTTATATTGTATTGACCCGATCGCCCCCTGCCAGGCCCGTGACGGGCGTGCCGGTCAGAATCGCGTCACGTCGAGGCGTTCATCACGGACCAGCCAGAGTGCAATCAGACAGCACACCCAGGTGACGGCAGTCGGTACGGGGGAGTGACCGGTCGTCCCCAGACCGAGGTGGTAGTTCGTCTCGACGAGCGGGTAGAGGTGCGGGACACCCTTCGGCGTGGTCGTGTCGATCAGCAGGTGCGAGCCGTACGCGACCGCGACTGCAGTGGCAGTTCGCCGATTTCGGTAGGCCACGAACCCGACGACGAGTCCGCCGACGAGGAGCGTGTGGGTGACCCCGCGATGGACGAACGGCCACCCGAGCGCGTTCGGAAACAAGAAATCGACGTCGGGGGCCACGCCAGCGAGGAGACCAGCGATCGGGCGATCGAAAAGTGCTTTTCCCAGCGTGTAGCCGACCGCTCCATGGGTTGCGATCGCAATGGCCAGAAAGGCTGCTTGCCCAGACGAAACCATTGTTTCGTACGGGCGCCCGAGTACGCATAATATTGCCGAAAGCCGTCTCTGGTACGCCGTGTGCACTGAGTACTTCCGGAGACGAACTCCTTTTGCGATTGCCGTGCACATCTTCGAGTATGGACGTCGACGACACGCCGGTACTGGACAATCACATGCACCTCGACCCGACCGAGGGGCGGAACATCGACGCAGTCGAGGACTTCGTTTCCGCCGGCGGGACCCACTTGCTCGTTCTCAACAAGCCCTCGTGGCACCTCCGCGAGGCCGCCACTGACGAGGCGACCTTCGAGGACGTATTCGAGTTGACGATCGACGCGGCCGCCGATGCGCGCGAGGTGTTGCCCGGCCGTGCCTGGCCCGTGCTGGGCGTTCATCCGGGCCTGATCTCGCGGCTGATCGACGACGGATACACGCCGGCAGAGGCACGCGACATCATGCAGACTGGGCTCGACGTCGCCGCCGGGTACGTCGCTGACGGGCCGGCACTGGCGATCAAGTCCGGGCGACCCCACTACGACGTCGAGGAGGACGTCTGGGAGGCCTCGAACGCCGTAATGTGCCACGCGTTCGACCTGGCCAGCGAAGTCGGCTGTGCCGTCCAGCTCCACACCGAAGGGAGCGAGGACCTCACGGAGATCACCGAGTGGGCACAGGACGAAGGGCTGCCTCCCGAGCAGGTCGTCAAACACTACTCGGGCGGGCGGCTGCGCGGTCCGATAAAGAGCGTCATCGCCGACAAGGACGAACTCGAAGTGGCCGTCGAGTCAGACGAGCCGTTCCTCATGGAGACGGACTTCATCGATGATCCCGACCGACCGGGCGCGGTGCTCGGTCCGAAGACCGTCCCACGGCGGGTGCGGTGGATGCTCGACCAAGGCTGGGAGGACGCCGTGCGGCGAGCACACGTCGAGACGCCCGCGCGAGTGTACGGGATCGACACCGAGGCCACGCTCGATCGGTGATCGATCCCGTCGGCAGTATCCGTATGCGGGGCCACCACAGACGGCGCTGGCAACGAAAACCATATCCCCCGACGCACGAACAGAGTTGACATGAGCACACCACCGGGGGAATACTACACCGAAGAACGGTGGCAGAACTGGTTAGACCGAATCGCCCAAGAAGAGATCGATCCCGAAGACGAGGATTCGGCGCGCCTGCTGTTGAATTTGCAGGACGATACTGCCATCGCCGTCGCGAAGATTATCACCGATTACCAGGACGACGAGCTCGATGAAGACGTTGCGCTCGAGGAGTTGGCGGACATCCGCGAGGTCGTCCTCTCGGAAGTCGACATCGACGACGAGGAGAAGCTGATGCTGGTTGACGGCGTCCAGACGTCGCTCGTCTGCGTGTTCTACGCAGCCGAAGAGTACGTCGCGGGCGGTCCGGCCGCAGAGGGGACCGTCACCGACTACATCGAGGCCGCGAACGAGGCCGAAAGCGAGGAGGACCTCGACGCGGCGCTGGGCTATTGCGCCCAGGCAGGGACGCTGATCATCGACGGCGCCGAGCTGGATCGAGAGGTCGCCGAGGATCTGGAGTTCGGGCTCGTTGCCGAGTGGGTCAACGGTCTCGACAGTCTCCAGACCGCGATGAGCGATCCGGAAGTCGTCGAAGAAGACGAGGAGTGACACTCCGGCCATAGAGAGTCGCCACTCCTGAGTGTCGAACAGCTTTTCGATCCGATAGTCGGCGGTACGAGCGTTCCCACTTCGAATTCTGAGAAGCGGGTGGTCACCTTTTTGCGTCTCGGGTAGTGACATACGGGCAATGCAGTTCCGGGGCGACTGCCGTGGCCAGGCGATTCAGATCGGAGCCGTGCTGCTGCTCGGCGCCATTGTTCTTTCGTTCGCGATTTACCAGTCGACGGTCGTCCCCGAACAGAACCGCGAGATCGAGTTCCAGCACAGCCAGACCGTCGGTGACCAGCTTCAGGACGCCCGCAATGCCATCGTTTCGACGGGCTCGACAGGTAGTGGGCAGTCGGTGGCGGTGACGCTTGGCACGCAGTATCCGTCGCGGATCGTCGCAATGAATCCCGGCCCGCCGTCCGGAACCCTCTCGACTGTCGGGACGACCAACGGCTCGATCACCGCGACGATCGCCAACGCAAACGCGACCGGTGAGACAGGCGACTTCTGGACGGGGGCGAACCGGTCGTACAACACGGGTGCGCTGGTCTATCGGCCGGGATACAACGAGTACGACAACGCGCCGACGACGTGGTACGAGCACTCGGTGCTGTTCGATCAGTTCCGGGATGCGAACCTGACGACGACCGGTCAGCAGCTGGTCGACGGCACGACGATCTCGCTGGTGACACTCAACGGCACCTATCAGGCGAGCCGAACGGGCAGCGTCTCGCTGGACATGCGTGGGGCGAGTGTGTCAAGTCAGACGGTCTCCGTGACCAACGCGACCGCCGACTCGAACGTCACGATCACGCTGCCGACGCGGCTGGACGAAGAGAACTGGGAAGAGTTGCTCGACGGGGAGCGCCACGTCGTGGACGTGCGGACGTCGTCCGTCACAGGTGCGGACTATGAACTGGTGCACGTCGTCCTTGAGCAGGGCGTGACCTACGACCTGCAGTTGTCCCGGGTGGGGCTTGGGACCGGCGTCGTCAAGCCGGAGCCGGCATACCTGACTCGTGTTTCCAAGAACACGCCGACCGTGCCCGAGGGTGGCAAAGTGGAGGTCACCGTCGAGGTCCGGGACCGGTTCGATAATCCAAAGCGGGACGTGGAAGTGATCGCCGGGACCAACCGAAGAGACTCGTCAGTCTCGCCGAACAGCACTGACAGTGACGGCGACGGACAGGTGACGGTGACCTACGAGGCCCCGAACGTCTCGGGGGCGAGCCAGCGGACCGATCACGTACAGCTGAGTCTGGATACGTCGCTTTCGAGTGTGGTAAACGAGTCGGGGTTCAATGGGTCGACGCCCGTGAACGTCTCCGTGCCAGTTCGGGTGGACAACAGCGACGGGAGTGGGCTCGCTGACGGTAGTGACAGCGCCTACAGTATTGACTGGACACCGGATACCAGTCAAGATGGCTTTACCGAGACAAACGGTGTTTACGTCGTTGACGCGAGTCGGACGGACACCGTTGATCTCACTGCGGAGACGACACCGACTGCACAGAACGCCTCGGTGGACTTCTCACTGAACGACTCCAGTGTCGGGACACTCACGGGAAGAGACTCGCGGACGAACGACACTGGCCAGGCGACGACGACTTTCGATCCCAACAACAACGGCCCTGTGGCGGTGTTCGTCGCTAGCGGTGGGAGCGGTGACCGAATCGGGTTAGTCGTCGAAAACGCGACGGAGACTGCAAAACAACAGTTGCAACCTGATACAGTCCAGCGAAGCGATACAACGCTTAACTTCACTATCGAAAATACAGGATCTCAGCAAGTAACCATCGAACAGTTTTCAGTTGACACGAGTGCTATTACCACTGGGAATTTCTTCGACAACGACAACGCTCTCGAGGTAGAGATCCGCGGCGGTCAACAGGACGGTGAAGCGAATCGAGGGAAGAACGAAAACCCAAGTTCCTTCGAAGCTGATGGAACCGCCTACGATTTGGTTGCGGATAGCAACAAAGGAAACGACGGCCAATACGCGATTCTTAACGCCGGCGACCGACCGACTATCGTGATGGAGACGTTCGATCAGCCCCTTGACGGCGGTGGAAGTTTGCAATTTACGCCTTCTGAAACCGCCGCCGACGTGATCGTCACATTCGTACTGAGCGACGGCACTGAGCAAGTATTCTATTTTGAACAGCAATGACTGCCGTAGACCTGCCTCTATGGCAGACTAATCGCGCCCAATCAGAAGTCGTCGGCGTCACCTTACTCGTCGCCGTGTTCACCCTGCTCGCACTTCTTGTCAGCGCCGTCGTAATCGGAAACGTCTCGGATCAGGCCAGCGAGGAACCACTCACGGAGTTCAACGCCACCGCGACCGCCGACGATTTCGTGCTAATCCACGAGGGCGGTGACGACCTCAACGCCGGAGACGTGACGGCCATTCTTCGACAGGGCGATGTCGAACGTCGACACGACCTCACCTCGTTCAACGAGACGCGCGGCCGGAATGGCGATAGATTCTCGCCCGGCGAACGCTGGGAAATGAGCAATCACACTCTTACGACCGGCTTAGCGCGCATGCTCGTCGTCCACGAACCGTCGAACGCGATCGTTCACGACGAGCAGATCGTCATTCCGACCGCCCCGAACCACGAGCCGGTTGCTGTCTTCGAGTACAGTCCCGAAGCCCCAGGGACCGACGAGTCGGTCACGTTCAACGCCAGCGACTCGTCCGATATCGACGGGAACATCAGTAGCTACGAGTGGGACTTCGACGGTGACGGCACATACGACGCTACGGGCGAGACTATTACCTACACCTACAGTGATGCCGGTGAATACACGGCCACGCTAGTCACCGACGACAACGGCGTGATGAACGCGACGAGCCAGACCGTGACGGTCTACGGACCGCCGGTAGCGACATTCACCACGACCCGGGACGGCGATCAGGTGATCGTCAACGCCAGCGAGTCGTACGATCCGGACGGTGGAGGGCTGACCTATCGCTGGTACGTCGACGGCATGTTCCGCCCGGTACTAGTCGAAGAGACAACAGATCAAGTGACGAGACTCGCCATCGTCAGCGAGAGCGGATCGTCGACAATTTATCTCGAAGCGGTGGACGATGAAGGTCAGTCTGACACGGCTACACAAACGACCCCATATCAGGTCGAAGTCCAGAGTCCCGGCTTTGGGGCGGCAGCGCTAGTCGTGGCCGTGCTGGTCGGAGGCTGGATCACGCGTCGGCGACGCGACTGAGAAGACGCTCGGAATCCGCCCGGATCGTGGAGAGAAGCGCGTCGACGTAGGTCTGTATCCCAGGGAACAGCCGTACCACTCGAAGGTAGACGAGCAGTAGGACGACAACCACCAGCGTCTGTGCGAGGACGTACTCGGCGAAATAAAACGAGACCAGTGCCGGCTGATCGACGCCGAACAGAGGCGTGACCAGCACTCCCGTTCCGGCGAAGATTTCGCTCGGGATTGATCCACCGACGATGACCGTCCGGAGGAGGTTCAATGCGTAGATCAATGTTCCGAGTCCGAGCGCACCCACGATCCGCCTTCGGACCGAGCCGCCAGCGACTGCGAGCAGGCCGGCAAACAGTGCGATCGCGCCGAAGCCCGTACACGCCGAGACGATGTTGTAGACGATCCATGGATGGGTCTCGAAGACGATAGCGGTCGCGGGACCGGCCGATCCGTCGACGATCGTCGGTTCGAATCCCAGTCCCGAAAGCAGGGTCGCCGTATGGATCGTGACCGTCTGGACGACAAGCATGAAGACGGGATCGAGAAACTGGTAGGGGACGAACAATAGCCCCATGACCGCGAAGACGATCGTCAGTCTGGCGTGTGGCTGGATACGGCTGGCCGAGAGTCGGACCCCGTACCCGGAGAGTCCCGCAGTGACGAGACTAACCGACCCGAGAAAGTAGCGACTGTCACCGAGGTACTCGACCGCTGTGGTTGCCCAAAAAGCCGAGAAGACCGTCCAGCCGACGACACCGCTCGTCCACGCAAGGGTGGAATGTTCATGCCGCCGGGCCAGTGACGACAACGACAGCGCCCCCACGCTAGCGAGAAAGACGAGATCCATCGCCGAGACCGGACGTAGTAGTACCACGTTCGGTGGTGGGCGAGGACCACACATCAATGTTGCTTGATCGGGGGGTTTAGCTATCCCCAAATCGAACGCCGAACCATGCCCTCGATCACAGTCTGGAACGAGTACATCCACGAGAAGGAAGACGATCGCGCCGCCGAACTCTACCCCGACGGCATCCACACCTACATCGCCGATATCCTCGCCGAGGCCGGCCACGACACCCACACTGCCACCCTGCAGGAACCAGAACACGGCCTCACCGAAGCAGTTCTCGAAGACACTGACGTCCTCTACTGGTGGGGCCACGTCGCCCACGACGAGGTCGACGACCAAGTTGCCGACCGCGTCGCCCGGCACGTCCGCGAGGGGATGGGGCTGGTCGTCCTGCACTCGGGCCACCACGCCAAACCCTTCCGGCGACTGCTGGGGATGGACGCCGACCTGACCTGGCGCGAGGCCGAGGAACGCGAGCGCCTGCACGTGATCGACCCCGGCCACCCCATCGCCAGCGGCCTGCCCGAGAGCTTCGTCGTGCCCGAGGCCGAAATGTACGGCGAACCGTTCACCGTCCCCGAGCCCGACCGGCTGGTGTTCGTCTCCTGGTTTGAGGGCGGCGAGGTCTTCCGCTCGGGCTGCTGCTACCGCCGCGGCAAAGGCCGGATCTTCTACTTCCGGCCCGGCCACGAGACCTATCCCGTCTACCACCAGGAGGAGATCCAGACCGTCCTGCGAAACGCCGCCGAGTGGGCCGCACCCATCGAGGGCAGCCCCTACCCGACTGAACCCCGCAACGTTCCCGACCCCGCCGAGGACATCGACGGCTACAACCAGTGAACGCGCTCGCAGCCGGGAACCGCTCGTCGCCGGTCGCAATGGTCAGGATTAATGTGTCCTGGGGGAAACACGATCTATGACGCTCCGTAGTGCACTCGACGATTACAAGCGCACTCGCAACGACGCCCGCGTGTTTCCGGGCGAACGTCGAACGACGACCGGCACGTTCTCTGGACTCGACGAGCGGCTCGTCTACGTCGATCGAGACGGCTGGCATCGCGATCACACCTATCCAGTCTCCGGGCTGTCGGGCGTGAATCGCTCGCGGTTCGGGATCGAACTGCTCGACGGAACGAGCTGGCTCGGCGATCTCGAAACAGTCGAGCAGGGCTACGTCGGCGATACCGCCCTTGTTCGTACCGTCCACGACGCTGGCGACTATACCGTCACCCAGCACGATCTGACCCTCGGCGCGGTGCATCTCACCCGGTTCGAACTCAAGGGGGAGTTGCCGACCGATCCGACGCTCCAGGCGTTTTTCGATCTGACGCCCGAACACCAGGAAACGCGGCTCGGCAAACTCGAACACGAGGACACGCTCGAGGTCCACCACCATCGTCAGGCCAATCTCGTCACCGCAACGACGGAGGTCGACGAGATCTACGGGCAGTTGCCCGAACAGTTCGACGAACTGCTGACCGATACCGAAACCGTGTCGTTCCCGCGTGAAAAGACCGGTGTGCAGAAGTACGAAGACGCGCTCCTGAACGGGACAGTCGTCATCGAGGTCCCCTTCGAGGTGGACCGTTCCGGCGCAGAGTCCGTCGCGACGACGACCGTCGCGTCGCTCCTTGCGGATCTCGACGACACTGGTCGGAAAGAGGCGGTTGCCGAGGTCACGGACACCGCAAGCGAACACGACACGGTCGCCACACTCCGGGACGCCGCCGAAGCGCAAGTGCCAGTCGCGGTCCCGGAGGACACGCCCCGGCGCGAGCTCGCCGTCGACGATCTGCGCGTGCTGTCGCTGCTCGCTGCCGAGACCGGCGCACACATCGCCGGCCCCGATCCCGATCCGTTCTACGCGTATACCGGCGGCTACGGCTACACGTGGTTCCGGGACGACTCCGAGATCGCCCGATACCTCCTCGAAACTGACGAGCGCCTCGACACCGGGCTCGAAGAGTGGTTCGCCGACAGTGCCGCCTTCTACATGGACACGCAACTCGATGACGGATCCTGGCCCCATCGCGTGTGGGCCCACGACGGTACGATCGCGCCCGGTTGGGCACACGCGCGGCTCGAATCCGGCGACGACATCGACTATCAGGCGGACCAGACCGGCAGCGTCGCGTCGTTCCTTTCGGCGTATCTCCGGCTCGGTACCCCGTCGGATCCGGACGCTATCGAATCGACACTCGAACTGGCGCTCGATGGGCTCGATTCGACGCTCGAAGCCGACGGGCTCCCGATCGAGTGTCAGAACGCCTGGGAGAACATGACCGGTCGGTTCGTCCACACGGCCGCGACGTTCCTCCAGGGATATGCGGCAATCGCGCGTGCGCCCGTCGAGGAATCGATTCGCGAACGCGCTCTCGAGGGTGCAAAGACAGTCTACGAAGGCCTCGACGAACTGTGGGTCGAAGACGAGGAGATATTCGCGCTCCGGATCGATCCCGACGGTGATCTCGATCCCCGACTCGATACGGGGTCGCTCGCGCTCGCCGAGGCACATCGCGAGTACGCCGCCGTCGCATCCATCAGCGATCGGCGGATCAACCAGCTGGCAGCCCACTTCGAGCACACACTCGAAGGGCTGTGGCGCGAAACCGACGCGATCGCCGGGCTGTATCGGTTCGAAGGCGACGAGTGGCGGCGGCGCATACAGGACGACGAAAAGATCTGGACGGTATCGACGGCCTGGGGCGCGAACGCGTGCACGCAGTTGGCGTCGCTGCTGGCCGATCGCGGTGACGCCCGAGCGGAGACGTTCTACACCGAAGCCCGGCGGCTCTTCGAGGAAATCGACGCCGATGGCTCGCTCGTGATGGACAACGGGTATCTCCCGGAACAGCTGTTCGACGATGGAACGCCGGACTGTGCGACGCCGCTGGGATGGCCACACGCGATCCGGCTCGCGACTGTCGCTCAGCTTGCGACGGCCGATCAACTCGACCAGTAGTCGTTCGCGTCCGCTATACGCCGGTTTTTGAGAGTTGGCCGACAGGCTGTACCCGAGGAAAGAGCGGTCGAGGCCAAAACAGCTGTTGGCTCACATCGGTGATCGTCCGGCTTCGAGACGAACTGTGTCTCGGAAAACGCGTCTGCTCGCGTGTTATCGGTCCGGGCCTGCCCGATCAGTCGTTCGCGACCGTACCCTCGTCGGCTCCGCTTTCGGCCTTCGCGACGCCGGCCATCTGACCCTGTTCGTACAGCACGGACTCGCCGGTCGCCGGATCGAACAGGTGGATGTCCTCGTCCGAGAACGTCACCTCGACCTGCTCGCCGGTCTCCGGCTCGAACGCCGAATCCGTACGGGCGATGAACTCGATCTCGTCTTTACCATCGAGGCCCGTGTCGAGCTCGCCACTGAGATCGAGATAGACGTAGTTGTCCGATCCGATCGGCTCGACGACTTCGACGACCGCCGAAACCGTATCCCGTTCGGACCCATCAGCCGGGAAGACGTCTTCCGGCCGAATTCCAAGGATGTACTCGCCACCGCTTTCGAGGACACCGAACTTGTCGACGACATCGGGCGTGAGGTGGTACCGGAAGTCTTCGTCGATGCCGGCGAGGACCAGTCCGCCGTCGCTTTGCTCGACGACCACGTCCACGAAGTTCATGCTCGGCGAACCGATGAACCCGCCGACGAATTCGTTTTTAGGGTTGTTGTACACTTCCTTCGGCGCGCCGACCTGCTGTTTGATCCCGTCGCGGAGAATCAGGATCCGGTCGCCCATGGTCATCGCCTCTTCCTGGTCGTGAGTCACGTAGATCGACGTGATGCCGAGTTCGTCCTGCAGGCGCTGGACCTCCGTCCGCATGGTCTTGCGGAGCTTGGCGTCGAGGTTGCTCAGCGGCTCGTCGAACAGGAACACTTCGGGCTCGCGCACGATCGCGCGTCCGAGTGCGACACGCTGTTTCTGTCCCCCGGAAAGCTCGTCCGGCTTGTCTTCCAGGAGGTTTTCGATCCCCATCATTTCCGCAGCCCACTGGACTTTCTCTCGGCGCTCTTCCTTGCTGAGATCGGTACTCATCCGGAGCCCGAACTCCATGTTCGCCTGGACGGTCTTGTGCGGGTACAGCGCGTAGTTCTGGAACACCATCGCGATGTCCCGGTTTTTCGCGTGCAGATCGGTCACGTCCTCGCTGCCGATGATGACTGAACCGCTGGTCGGCCGCTCCAGCCCGGCGACCATCCGGAGCGTCGTCGTCTTCCCACAGCCCGACGGGCCAACGACAGTGATGAACTCTCCGTCTTCGATCTCGATGTCCAGATCGTCGACCGCGACGATGGTGCCTCGATCGTACTCCTTTCGGAGGTTGCGCAGTTCGACGCTTGCCATTGGGTAAACCCAGTATAGTCAATGATATAATTCTTGCCCTCTCAGCCCGATCCTGGATAAAATATTTCAACAAACGTTTCGCATCCATTTTTGTTCGCCAATCTCTCATTCTCTATGAACAATCGTTCTCCCCTGTTCTACGCGGAAATACGGCTTACAGACGTGCGAAATGCCGGTCCCGTATTGTGTTGTGAACGAATGTTCGTAATACATAAATAGGTGAAGACGTAATTCCTCACTTGTTCACACAATGTCCTACGACCGTCGAACACTACTCAAGTACATGGCTGGCGCGTCGACCGCTGGCCTTCTCGCCGGGTGTGGCGAACAAGCGGACGGAAACGGTAACGGCAACGGTAACGGCAACGGTAACGGCAACAACACCGTTACCACGATCCAAGACACGAACTGTCCAGAGGGGTGCGACTGTTCGATCGTCGAGCCCGAGGCGACCTCGGGCACGTTCGAGCTCTGGCACAACCGCTCCCCGGCCGCGGCGGACCTCCTCGACACGACGAAAAACCGGTTCAACGCACGTGGTGGGCCGCAGGTCGAAGTCACGGAGATCCCGTCGAACTACGTGGACAAGCTCCGGAACGACCTCAACGCGAACCAGGGTCCCGACGCGTTCCAGTGGGCACACGACATCATCGGCGAGTTCGTCGGCAACGAGATGCTCCGGGACGTCTCCGACGATCTCCGCGTCGACGAATGCATGTTCACCGACCGTGCGTGGGAAGCAGTCAACTGGGACGGCGGCGTCTACGGGCTCCCGTTCGCCGCCGAAACGCCTGCGCTGATCTACAACCAGGACATCCTCGACGATCTGGGCGCGGAGCCGCCCGAAACCATCGAGGACATGAAGTCCATCATGGACGACTACGACGGACAGTACGGATTCGGGCAGCCGATCGACTCGTATCACGTCACGTGGGCTGCCCACATGTTCGGCTCGGTGCTGTACGACGGGGAAGAACTCGGTCTCGAGGACCCCGAATTCGCGGAGGGGCTTCGCGTTCTGTTCGAAGAACTGAAACCGTACATGCCCGCAGACGGTGCCTACGAGGCACAGACGGCGATCTTCGCCGACGGCGTCGCGCCGTTCATGCTTACCGGCCCCTGGGAGATCACGGGTATCATCGAAGGTGCCGACTTCAACGTCGGCGTGACGACGATTCCGGACAAAGGCGACGGTACCGCGCGCCCCTACATGGGAATCCAGGTGCTGTTCCTGAGCAACATGGCCGAGGAGGGCAGCGACACCGCACAGGCCACCCGCGAGTTCGCCGAGTGGTACGCCACCAGCGACGAACGCCAGCTCAACCTGGCGAACAACGCTGGCTACCTGCCGACGAAGAGCAACCTCTCCGGCAGTGACCAGCTCCCGCCGCTGGTCCGAGGGTTCACCAACCAGACCGAAGAGGCCGTCCTGATGCCGAAGAACCCGGACCTGGCCGAAGTCTGGGGTCCGTTCGAAGACGTCGTCTCGACGGCGTTCAGCCAGGGTCTCGACAGCGTCGACCTGGAGAGTGAGCTGGAGAGCGCCGCCCAAGACATCCGCCAGGCCTGGAACGAATAACGCTGCCGTCGCTCGCAACGCTTAATTACCAACTTTCGGCAAACACTGTACATACAAATGAGTACTTCCGATGTCGAACAGCGATTAAAGGAGAACGCCACCGTCAGTTCCGTCGCCGACACGTTGAGTGAGAACAAGTCGGCCGCGCTGGTGCTTCCGGGTTTTCTGCTCTGGGCAGCGTTCATGGTGCTGCCGATGTTCTACCTCGCCGCTCTCTCGCTCACCAACGCTGACCAGTCGAACCTGTTCAGGGGCGACGGGATGCTACTCGGGATTCTCCCGATCGGCGAGGCGAACTTCGTGGGACTGGAGAACTACGCAGACCTGCTGTTCACCACAGAAGCATTGAATCAGGGATTGCTGGACGCGTTCATGAGCAATCCGGTAGGAATATTCGAGTACGCCTTCTGGAACTCGATGCTGGTGACCTGGTTGTTCGTGATCGTCAGCGTCGCGGGGAAGGTCTTGCTCGGTGTCGGCCTCTCGATGGTTCTGACCGGGAACCGAGTCCGTGGCAAGCGCTTCCTCCGTGGGATCCTGATTATGCCGATGGGGATCCCGGTGATCTTCTCGATTACAGTCTGGCGATTCGTGTTCAGTGACGCCCGGTTCGGGATGTTGAACGACATCTTGCTTCGGGCCGGCCTGATCAACGAGGCGATCCCGTGGCTGCAGGAGCGATGGCTCGCGTTCGGGAGCTACGTCGTCACCGAGATGTGGCTGGCGTATCCGTTCATGATGCTGATCACTGTCAGCGCGTTGCAGAACGTCAACGGGGACCTCCTGGACGCAGCAAAAGTCGACGGGGCAAACTGGTTCCACCGATTCTGGCACGTGATCTTGCCGTCGATCAAGCGACCGGTCATGTTCGGGACGATCCTGACCTCGGCCGCGTCGTTCCAGCAGTTCCTGGTGCCGTGGATCTTCAACGAGGGCGGACCGGGGACCGATCCCGGACAGAACGCGCTGATCCTCGTCTACGCCTACCGGGAGGCGTTCCGGAACCCGTCCGACTACGCCCTCGGTGGCGCGATCAGCATCACCGCGCTGATCTTCATCGGGGCGTTCATGTACGTCGCCGTCAAGCGCGGCAACCTCGCAGAGGAGGCTGGTGAATCATGAGTGCAGGACAAGTCGCACAGCGAATCTACAGCGATATTCGACGCATCGTCGTTGCCCCGTACAAAGCCGTTCGAGAGATTCAGTATACGATCAACGGGCTTCGAGAAGGGAAGATACCGCCGAAGTTCGTCGCGTGGACGATCGTTTCGACGACGGCGGCGATGCTGATCGCGGCGCTGTTGATGTTCCCGATCTACTGGATCCTGATCACGGCGCTCGATCCGTCCGCGTCGTCCATTTACACGGCCGGCGGGGTGGAGATCATTCCCGACTCAGTGTCGATCAAGAACTTCATTTGGGTCATCGGGCCGATAACCACGCCCGAGGCGATCAATGTCAGCCTGCCGTTCGTTGGAGAGTTGTTCAGTATCCCGGTCCCCGACGCGATCGGCAACCGGTACATCATCAATCCCGGGGCCTTCGGCGTCGAGGAGTCCCGACAGTCCGGTCGGTTCATCGCGTACGCCAAAAACAGCATGTACGTCGCCTTCTGGACTGCCCTCATCGGGATGTCCGTTATCATCCCCGGCGCGTACGGGATGTCCCGGCGTGACTTCGTCGGCCGGAAGCGACTGCTGTACGTCTACGTCCTGCTGACGCAGGTCGCTGGCGGTCTCGGCATTGCGCTGCTGATCGCGCTGTATACCATCTTCAATATGATGGGATGGCTCGATCCCGGCGCAAACACCCGGTTCTGGCTAGCGGTCTACTACGCCGGCGGTGCCGTGCCGTTCAACACCTGGCTACTGAAGACCTACATGGACGGGATCCCAGTCTCCTACGAGGAGGCCGCTATCGTCGACGGAGCACCGTCGTGGCGACTCGTCTATGAAGTCATCATCCCGCTCTCGAAGGCCGGACTGGCGACCGTGTTCGTGTTCGTCTTCCTGGCTGGCTGGACCGAGTACATTGTCGCCCAGACGCTGCTCGACGCGGCCGATTACACGCTCCCGGTCGGTCTCTACGCCCTGATCGGGGAGTACAGCGTCGACTGGCCGAAGTTCGCCGCGTTCGCGCTGTCGTTCGCGACGCCGCTCATGCTGGTGTACTTCTTCATGCAGCGGTACATCGAGGCCGGCCTCTCCTTCGGCGGTATGGAAGGATAGCGCCACCTCTATTCTCGACGCTTTTTTCGAACGCCGAAATTACTCCGAATATTTCGAATAGTCTCGCGCGCGCACGTGGGACTTAAGGGACTGGCCGGCGTACGTGGAGTTACTTTATGAGTCAGGACAGCGAGTACGGGGCGGACTCGATCCAGGCCCTCGAAGGGCTGGAGGCAGTCCGCAAGCGCCCGGCGATGTACATCGGTTCGACCGGGTTGCGCGGATTGCACCACCTCGTCTACGAGGTCGTCGACAATTCGATCGACGAGGCCCTAGCGGGCCACTGCGAGTCGATCGACGTCACGATCCACGAAAACGGGTCAGTATCGGTCCGCGACGACGGACGGGGGATTCCGGTCGATACCCACCAGGAATACGACCGCCCGGCGCTGGAAGTCGTGATGACGGTCCTTCACGCCGGCGGCAAGTTCGACAATAAATCCTATCAGGTCTCCGGCGGACTCCACGGTGTCGGCGTCTCGGTCGTGAACGCATTGTCGTCCGAACTCGTCGTCGATGTCACCCGAAACGGCGGCGTCTACCGCGAACGCTTCGAACGAGGGGTCCCGCAGGGACTCGAACGGGTGCGCGATTCCGACTCGGACGAAGAGACAGGGACGGAAATCCGCTTCTGGCCCGACGAGGAGATCTTCGAAACCACGGCGTTCGAGTTCTCGACGCTCTCGAGTCGGCTTCGAGAGCTCGCCTTCCTGAACTCCGGGGTCGAGATCACGCTGACGGACGAGCGCGACGGGACGAGCGAGCGTTTCTATTACGAGGGCGGCATCCGGGAGTTCGTCGAGTATCTCAACGAGACGAAGGAGCCGCTCCACGCCGACGTCATCTACTTCGAAGACATCGAATCGAGTATTCACGTCGAAGTCGCGATGCAGGCGACAGACGAACTCCAGGGATCGATCCACGCCTTCGCGAACAACATCAACACCCGCGAGGGCGGGACGCACCTCACCGGGTTCAAGACCGCACTGACGCGGGTCGTCAACGACTACGCGACCAGCAACGACCTGCTCAAAGACCTCGACGATACGCTCAAGGGCGAAGACATCCGCGAGGGACTGACCGCGGTCATTTCAGTCAAACACCCGGACCCGCAATTCGAGGGACAGACGAAGACGAAACTGGGCAACAGCGAAGTTCGAGGGATCGTCGAGTCGGCCGTCCACGAGCATCTGGGCACCTACTTCGAGGAGAACCCGGATACTGCAGAGGCGATCGTCGGGAAGGCCGTCGAGGCAGCGAAGGCTCGCAAGGCAGCGAAAAAGGCAGAGGAGTTGACCCGTCGCAAGAGCGCGCTCGATTCGACGGCGTTGCCCGGAAAGCTGGCCGACTGTCAGACGAAAGATCCGGACGAGGCCGAGCTGTTCATCGCGGAGGGGGACAGCGCCGGTGGCAGCGCGAAGCAGGCGCGTGATCCCGAGTTCCAGGCCGTGTTGCCGATCCGCGGAAAGATCCTCAACGTCGAGAAGCACCGTCTCGACCGGATCCTCGAAAACGAGCAGATCCGGAACATCATCACCGCCCTGGGGACCGGCATCGGTGACGAGTTCGACATCGACGAGCTGCGTTACGGGAAGATCATCTTCGCCACTGACGCCGACGTCGACGGAGCCCACATCAGGACGCTCCTGTTGACGCTCTTCTATCGGCACATGCGACCGCTTCTGGAAGGCGGGCACGTCTATGCCGCCCGACCACCGCTGTACAGGATCCGGTATCGCGGCGAGACCTACGACGCGATGACAGACGCGGAGCGCGACGAGATCATCGAACAGAAGTGCGACGGCAACCCCTCGCAAGTCCAGCGGTTCAAGGGGCTGGGCGAGATGAACCCCCAGCAGCTCTGGGAGACGACGATGAACCCCGAGAATCGGTTCCTCAAGCAGATCACGATCGAGGACGCCGCGACCGCGGACAAGATGTTCTCGGTGCTGATGGGTGATGCCGTCGAACCGCGCAAGCAATTCATCAAGGAACATTCGCCCGAAGCGGAGTGGGTCGACATATGAGCTCAGATATCCCAGATGGACCGGACGTGAGCGCTGGCGCCGCGCGGCTCGAGCGCGTCCGGATCGAAGACGAGATGGAGCAGAGTTACATCGACTACGCGATGAGCGTCATCGCCGGCCGGGCGCTGCCGGACGTTCGAGACGGCCTCAAGCCCGTCCATCGGCGCATCCTCTATGCGATGTCGGAGCTTGGGGTCTCCTCGGGGTCGTCTCACCGAAAGTCTTCCTCGATCGTCGGCGAGACGATGGGTGATTACCACCCACACGGCGACAGTGCGATCTACGACACGCTCGTGCGGATGGCACAGGACTTCTCGATGCGCTATCCTCTGGTCGACGGGCAGGGGAACTTCGGATCGATGGACGGCGATCCGGCGGCCGCGATGCGCTATACTGAGGCGCGAATGGCCCCGATGGCCGAGGAGTTGCTGGCCGACCTGGAGAAAGACACTGTCGGCTTCCAGGCGAACTACGACGACCGCCTCGAAGAGCCGGAGGTCTTGCCTGCGGCGTTCCCGAACCTGCTGGTCAACGGCTCGTCGGGGATCGCCGTCGGAATGAGCACCAACATCCCGCCACACAACCTCGGCGAGGTGATCGACACGACCGTTCACCTCATCGACAACCCCGACGCCGACGTCGCGGAGCTGATGGAGTACGTCAAAGGTCCCGACTTCCCGACGGGGGCGAACATCGTCGGCAAGGACGCCATCTACTCGGCGTACGCCACTGGACGAGGGCGATTGACCGTCCGTGCGGAGTTCGAGGTCGAGGAGACCGACACTGGACGGGATCGGATCGTCGTCACCGAACTCCCCTACCAGGCGAACAAGGCGCGGATCGTCGAGCGGATCGCCGACGACGTCAACGAAGGGAAGATCGAAGGCGTCGCCGATCTCCGCGACGAGTCCGATCGCGACGGCGTCCGCGTCGTCATCGAGTGCAAGCGCGGTGCGAACGCCGAGGTCGTCAAAAACCAGCTGCTGGAGCACCATCTCGAATCGACCTTCGGCGTGATCAACCTCGCGCTGGTCGACGGCCAACCCAAGGTCCTGACGCTGAAAGAGACCCTACAACACTACATCCAGCACCGTCGAGAGGTCGTTCGCCGCCGCTCGGAGTTCGACCTCCAGGAAGCGCAGGATCGCGCTCACATTCTCGAAGGGCGGCTGACGGCCGTTCGCAACGCCGAAGACATCGTCGAACTCGTCCAGGAGGCCGAGGATCGTTCGGCCGCCAAGGAAGCGCTTGTGGAGCGGTACGACTTCTCCGAGGAGCAGGCCGAGCACGTCGTCCGGATGCAGATCGGGTCGCTGACCTCCGCCGAAGCCGGAGAGATTGAAGCCGAATACGAGGAGGTGCAGGCCGAAATCGAGCGCCTGGAGGCGATCCTCGGCAGCGATGAGAAACTGGACGAGGTGATCAAAGACGAACTGCGGGCGGTCAAAGACGAGTACGACGACGACCGCCGAACCGCGATCGTCGAAGACGTCGGGACGGTCACCCGCGAGGATCTCGTTCCGGAGGAAGACGTGGTCGTCGTCATGACTGCCGACGATTACATCAAGCGGATGCCCGCCGAGAACTTCGATCCCCAGCGTCGGGGCGGCAAGGGGATCATCGGCGGCGATCCGAAAGAAGGCGATCGCGTGACGACGATCTTCCGGGCCAACAGCCACGACTACCTGCTGTGCTTTACCAACCACGGCCAGGTCTACCGGCTGAAGACCTACGAGATTCCGGAGATGTCCCGGACTGCCCGCGGGAAATCCGCAGTCAATCTGCTGGATCTGAGCGACGGCGAGCAGATCACAGCGGTCGTCCCGACCGACGACATCGACCCAGACGAGTGTATCACGATGGCGACCCGCCAGGGGTACGTCAAGCGCACCGCGTGTTCGGAGTTCGAGAACATCCTCTCGACGGGGATCAGGGCGGCGAAGCTGGAAGACGGCGACGAACTCGTCGACGTCGAGGTGACGGACGGCACGCAGGATCTGGTCGTCGCGACAGAAGGCGGGATGACGATCCGATTCGACGAGAACGAGGTCCGGAAGATGGGTCGGTCCGCCCGCGGCGTCCGCGGGATCGACCTGCAGGACGGAGACGCCGTCGCCGGTCTCGTGGCGACAGACGACGATGACGGCCGTTCGCTGCTGACCGTCACGAAACGCGGCTACGGCAAGCGCACGCCGCTCAGCGAGTATCGCCGTCAGTCCCGCTACGGCAAGGGGCTGATCGACATCAAGACCGGCGACCGCAACGGCTCGGTCGTCGACGTGAAAGCCGTCACCGAGGACGACCACCTCGTCGTCATGAGCGAAGCCGGCCAGATCATGCGCTGTCCGGTCGCCGATATCTCGACGGTCGGCCGGAACACGATGGGTGTCGTGATCATGGACGTCGAGGACGACGATAGCGTAGCCTGCATGGACGTGATTCCGGCAAGGACGAGAAAAGAAGAAACCGACGCTGACGAGTAAGCCGACTCTCGGGACTTTTTCCCCACGTTTTTGCGCGAGTGACCAACGGGAACGAGCGGAAAAAGTGGTCACTGGACGTCGAGGACGACGATAGCGTAGCCTGCATGGACGTGATTCCGGCGGATTCGGAGTCTCTGACGACAGCGAGTGATACGGATTATTGTACCGATGTACCGCTCTGACCGCCCCATATCGGGCGGTCGATGCGGAACAGACGTACAGTAATCCGTATGAGTCTGACGTCCCCACGTCGGCTTTCCAGCAACGTTTTTCCGGAGCAGACTCCGTCGCGCGACCCGTGAATGTACAATACCCGTTTAAGTGGCGTTCCGCAACCGGACGATACTTTCCTCGGCCGGGAGAACCGGGGGTATGGACTTCAATGGAGACACAGCCCTGATTGGAATCCTCCTCGTCGTGGGTGTCGTCCTGATAGCGCTCCCGGTCCTCGTGCCGCCGGACGTCCCGAACGACCGGGTCGAGTACTACGTCGAAGGCGACTGGATGGACAACGAAGACCAGCCGAACCTGGTGTACGCGAACCTCACCGAGGCCGAACGCGAGGTCTTCGAGGAGGCGCGCCGGACGAACGAGAACACGAGTAGCGGCACGCCGGTCAACTTCTCAGTCGATGAGGCTCCCGAATCGCTGACCCCCTCCCCGGACGGTATCAGTATCTACAACGTTCGCTACGAAAACGAGTGGTATCTCCTGCAGGTCAGACACCGCACCTACGAGGCGGATTTCGCGACCCAGCACCTCCCGCGACTGGGAGCGATGGCCCTCGGGGCCGTGTGTCTCGTCGGTGCTGCATACCGGCGGTTCGCCGTCTGATCGCCGAGTGTTTTCGCACGACTTTTGAGTATGCCCCAATTATAGGGGGTTACGACACGATGATCTCCAAGGGTTGCGAGCAGTGTGCCAAAGGCGGGAAGATGGTCATATTCGTCTACGGCTACTGTGATCAGCGCGATTGTTTCTACTGTCCCCTTGGGGAGAACCGCAAGAACGTCACCGACGTCTACGCCAACGAGCGGAAGGTCGAGGAAGATCAGGACATCATCCGCGAGGCCAAGCGCATGAGCGCGATGGGATCGTCGATCACTGGCGGCGAACCCCAGGAAGTGATGGACCGGACGACCCGCTACATCTCGCTGCTCAAAGACGAGTTCGGCGAGGATCATCACGTCCACCTCTACACGGGGATCACCGGCGGTCGTGAGAACATGCGCCGGCTGGCCGAAGCCGGACTGGACGAGATCCGTTTCCATCCACCACTCGAACAGTGGGGCGACCTCCACGGGACCGAGTGGGAGGAAATCCTCTATATAGCTCGTGAGGAGGGGATCACACCCGCCTTCGAGATCCCGGGGATCCGACCCGAAACGGAGTTCCTGGACTTTCTCGACGAGGGTGCCGCCGAGTTCTGCAATATCAACGAGTTCGAGATGTCACACGGGAACTTCCGTCGGATGCAAGAGGAAGGATACGAGCTCCGCGAAGGGCACATGAGTGCCGTCGAGAGCGGCCGCGGGGAGATCTTGGACGAGATGGGCGGCCACGAGAAGGTTTACTTCTGTACCTCGGTGTTCAAGGACGCCGCCCAGCACCGTCGTCGACTCAAGCGGATGGCCCGCAACGTCCGCCGCCCATTCGACGAGATCACCGACGACGGCACACTCGTCTACGGGAAGACGACGATCGATCCCGAGCGGTTCGAAGAGCTGGGCGTCCCGGAGGAGTACTACACCGTCAAGTCCGAACACGTTGAGGTGGCCTGGTGGCTACTGGAGGAGATGGTCGACGAGGGAGATATCGAGCGCGGCGAGATCGTCGAGCAGTATCCGACGGTCGACGGGACGGTTGTCGAGCGGACGCCGGTGGCATAGCATACGCCGAACGGAGTGAGGCGGCTCACCGCTCGCCGACGACCCACTTCTGGCTGTATCGCTGCCCGCAACTGCAGACCGCATAGGCGTGGACGACGTCACCCTCGGCGTAGATCCCACCGACCTCGTCGTTCTGTTCTTCGGCGAACGCGAACACGACGCGTGTGGTGTGATCCGCTTCGGGGTCGTCCTCGATAGCGGGACAGGTGCCACCGGTCAGGTCCGGTTCGATCGTTCCCTCGGTGCCCATGGCGGCCTGGGCCAGTTCCATCGGGTCGGTCCCGGCGGCTTTCTGGAAGGCGTTGCGGCCGTTCTCTCCCGGAAGGACGAGGACGACGCCGTCCTCGACAGTTTCCGCGTAGTCGTCCAGGGCGTCGAGGTTCTCGACAGCGTCCTCGTGCAGGAAGAAGGCGACGTCGTCTGGCCGCTCGCCGGCCAGGAACTCGGATCGCTTGCTCATGCCTATCAGGAGGCGATCCGCGTGGAAAAGTGACCCGATGCGGAGGACGCGCGTGGCAGTTCGGCACTGTCCGGTGTCGATGCGGAGCTTCGAGCATACGGCGGCCGACGGCCGGCGTTTCACTTCACCCGACCGAAGGGAGCGTGAAGGATGTGTTTCCCCGCGTTATTGCGGGTGGGGGCTCACCGCAGCGCGACAAAAGCGCGCGAGGAAGCCCCCGCCCGCAAAAAGTGGTCTAGATGGCCAGGAACTGCGTCACCATCCACTTCGTCAGGATGGCCGTAAGCGCCCCGAGCCAGGTGAGAAAAACGAAATGCATGTAGGAGTTCATCTTGTGGCCGCCATCGAGCGTGCGGACCATCAGTGCCGACAGCATCGCGTTGAATACGATGACGACGATCAACAGGAACTCGATCAGCGGGATGTTGTAGACGCTGGTGTTGATCAGTGAGGCGACGTCGAACTGCGGTGTATCGGCGAGATTGAGCGAGAGTCCAGTGAGGATGTTGACGACCTGGAGTCCGATGAAGAACGCGAACGTCGACGCTGCGGTGATACCGTACAGGAGCCCGATCAGCGTGGTCGTCTCCTGGCGGCGCTGCTGGCGTAACTGCAACACCTGGTTCATGTTTTCGGCGATGAGTTCTCCCAGCATCTTCGGATCGCCGCCCATCTCCCGGCCGACGAGGTACATCTCGGAGAACGTTTGAATGAGATACGAGCGACACTCGGCGGTGAAGTGACGCCAGGCACTGGCAGGCTCGATCCGCATGTTCAATCGCTTGTACAGGTTGTCTATCTGTGGCGTCAGCGCACCGAAGTCCTTCTTGCGGAGCGACTTCAGCACCGTCGAAGTCGTCGACTGCTTTGCGCCCTCGGTGGCCCCGAGCCCGCGGATAAAGCTGGGGAACTCCTCGTCACGGCCCTGGATCCGCTGCTCTTCGGCCCGAGCGACGAGTCCGGGGATTAGAAGTGGCGTCACGGGGACGGCAGCATACAGCGTCAACGGCGGTGGCGACCAGAACGGGACGAGCATGTCCAGTGTGATCGGACTCACGCCGATCCGACCACCGAACGTGATGAACACGAGCACGGCCGTGAGACCGAAACCGATCGCGAACGCCCGATTGAGACGCTCGTCGGCCGGAGAGGGATACTTCTCGGGGTGGAACCAGATCGGATCGTACGGAGCGATCGATCGAATTGCGAGGTAGAACCCGGCCTGGACGAACACGAACATGAGAATGACCGAAGCGACCGTCGCTGTCGGGTCGGTTCCGGTTAACACCGGCAAGACGACCGCGAACACGAGCGCGAACGTCATCGAGAGGATCATCGACAGATAGAGATCTTTCATCACGTTGAGGTTGCCGAGGGTCCCCTCGTAGACCGTCGTGTAGTTCTCGATGATCATGTCCTGTTCGCTAACGAGATAGTCGTCGAGCGCTTGCCCGGCACCGAGGTTGTACGCCAGTCGCTCGAAAAAGTCCGAAAGCGTCTCGCTCGGGACCTGCTTGGCTCGTCGTCGGCAGGCGTCGTCGAGGCTCTGGTTCCAGGTGTCGACCAGCTCGACGACCCGTCCTAGCTCGGTCGCGAGTTCACCGTATTCTTCCTCCTCGGCGAGCGCCCGGAAGACTTCCATCCGGTCGATCTTAGTCGTCGAGAGGACGGTCATGTGCGTGACCATCAGATGAAACCGGTTGTTGAGCTGGCGTCGTCGCTGGGAGAGCTGGACTTTGGGGAAGAACACCGCAGTCCCGAACAGCAGCAGTCCGAGCAGCGGGATCGGAGCCCGAATAAACAGCGGGGCGTCGAGCAGGAGCGTCGCAACGATCGTCACGAGGAAAAACACGGTCGCTGGCAACAGGATCGTCAGGAGATATCGCTGCAGCGGGATGTCCAGTTTCCTGTAGGAGTCCATCAGCCCCGCGAAGGTGCTCGACAGCGACAGGTCGATCGTGGCGGAATCTTTCGCTGCCATCAGTCAGGGCGGTGGATGTCGAATGGGACGCCCTCCAGTCCGTCCCGCTGGAAGTCCTCGATGAACTCGTTGACCTCGTGGTAACCGAGGATGTTCTCCTGGATGGCGCGCTGGATCAGGTCCGCCCGGAACTGCAGGTCGTCGTAGATGTCCCGGGTGTCTTCGTACCCGAGCAGCGTCGCGATCTGCTCTTCGAGGACGTACGAGTTGTTCATCCCCTGGAAGACGATCTCGTCTTCGACGGGGTCCCAGTAGAAGACCTGCCGGGTGATGACACCCTCCATCTCCTTGGAGTAGCCCTCGATCTCCTGGACGCTGGTCACGCGGCGGAGCACGTCGTCGCCCTGCTTGACGCGGTTCTGGAACAGTGCGATGTCGGCGTTGTCCATGAACGTCTCGGGGACGTTGATTGGATCGCCGGTGAACCGCTGGATCATCGAGACGATGTCGGAAGCGTGGAAGGTCAGCATGACCGGGTGACCGGTCTGGGCGGCCTGGAATGCCATGCGGCCCTCTTCGCCACGGACCTCGCCCACGATGATGTAGTCAGGACGGGAACGCAGGGCAGCAGCGACGAGATCGAACATGTCGACTCCGGTTCCGCTCGATTCGTCGCCCTCGCGGGTAAGAAGTTGCTGCCAGGTGTCGTGTGGCGGGAGGACTTCAGCGGTGTCCTCGGCGGTGTAGATCTTGCTGTCACGCGGGATAAACGACATGACAGCGTTCAGCGTCGTGGTCTTCCCGGACGCCGTTTCGCCGACGACGAAGACGGTCTGTTCGTTCTCCAGGGCGAGCCAGAGATACGCGGCCAGTTGGGGGCTCAGCGTCCCCCACTTGGTAATCTGGAAGATAGAGAGCGGCGTTTCGTCGCCCTGTCGAATCGTGAGACTGGGGCCTTTGATCGAGACGTCGTCGGAATAGATGAGGTTCAGACGCGATCCGTCCGGCAGCGTCGAGTCGACGATCGGATCGCTGTCGGAGACGGGATCGCCGATACGTTCGCCCATATTGCGCAGCCACTGGTCGAACTCCTCGTTGCTGTTCCACTCGACGGTCGTCTCGAGCATGCCGAAGACGCCGTGGTCGACGTAACACTCCGTCGGCCCGATGACGTGGATGTCCTCGTTCGCCGGGTCCCGCATGACCGGCTCGAGCGGTCCGAGGCCGACGATATCCCGGTTGAGCCGGTAGCGGATGTTCTCGTAGGTCTCGGGCTTGACGTCGACTTTCCCGATCGAACTGAGGTTGCGGAGCCGCGAGAGAACGCCCGACCCGCTCTCGCGGGTCTTGACGTTCGTCGTCTCCTGGAGGAGCTCCTCGATACGGTCGTCGTACTCGGATTCGTCGGTCGGAGCGGGCTTGTTGACACTGCGCTGAAGCAGGCGGTTGCGAACTTTGTTGAACACGACCTGCTCCTCGTCGGACAGCTCCGGCTCGATCGCGTAGTACTTCATGTCCTGCCCGATATCGCCGTAGATATGCGTAAAGATGGGGCCGCCGACCGGATAGAGTATGTTGGGACGATCGGTTTCGAGGTCGCCCGATGCCTCCTCGACGAACATCGGGAACTCGCCAGTGATCTGCTTGAATTTCTTGAGGTGGTCCCGGAGATGCGGCCGGTTTGCCGCGTACTGTCTGAGTTCGTCGGACGGTTTCGGTCGCCCCTGTTCTGTCATGCTCTCAGCTCCATTATGCCACGCTCCGTGATTCGATCACGATGCCGGTCCCAGAACGGACCGAGTAGCCGATGGTATCGCCGACCTGTTCGCCCATGCCGGCGAAGCGTTTGACCGAAATCTGTCGGCGCACGTCGTTGCCGACCTCGATCATCTCCAGTTCGAGGAACACGTCAGCGATCGACCGAAACGGACCGATCGCGTCCTCGTCCAGCGTCGACGGGTCGACGGTGAGAACGATGACCTTCCCCTCGGCGATGATGTCGCGGAAGAAGGAAATGATCTCCAGTGCCGCCTGTCGTTCCTCGTTTTTCCGGACGAGGGCTTCGAACTTCGGATCGTTTCGCAAGATCGCGTCGAACGTGTCGATGATGATCACGTCCGACTCCCACATGACTTCGGCGTCCATGAGCCGCTTGAGAAGGTCTTTCCGGTCACCTTCGTCGTCCTCGGAGAACGTGTTGGAATCGCCGATGTCCGCGTGCAAGAACAGCACATTCTCCTCGAGCATGTGCTCGACCATGTCGTAATCGAGGCTGTGCATCTGGTCCAGGAAGCTCCCGACGGTGAGTTCCGTTGAGAGCATCGTTACCTGATGTTCCTCTTCGCAGAGGCCGTAGGTGAACCGCTGGCTCATCGCCGACTTGCCGGCCCCGTAGTCGCCCTCGATGAGGACGATGCTCCCGGGAGGGATGCCACCGCCGAGTTCCTTGTTCAGCCGGTCCCGTTCGTCAAGCCCGAGCGAGAACAGGTCTGTCGTTGCAATGCTCATACGTTAAACCTGAACACCTCCTCGTCACCGTTGACAGTTACTTTGATCCGATGGTCGCCCGCGTCGAGATCCGGGGCACCAAACTCGACGCGGACGACATCTCCAGGCCGCCAGCTGTCGGGGTCCTGTCCCTCGATGACAGTCACTTCGAGTGGCGACTGCAAGACGCCATCGAGAAGGATCACCATCTGATCGCCGTTCGCTGGCAGTACCCTCGACCCGGTATTTTTCATCAGCAGCGTCACGTTCTGGTTGTCGGAGCGGTTGTAGATCTGTGCGCCGCTGTCACTGATGATCTCGACGTCAGTACGGACGTCCTGGCTCAGCGCGTCTCCCTGGTCGGAGACGCCATCGCTGAGGCGGCCGACAGTGTTCGTGATCGTCCCTGCGACGCTCGCAGCGACGAGCACACTGGCAATGAACAGGATCAGGTGGGACGCGGAAACGCTAGCCACGAGTCACCACCTCCGTCGCTGCCACGCCAGTCTCGGTCGCCACCTTGACCCGGTCTGGCTGACTCGCTGCGCTCACGCTGTACGTGAGTCGCTGGCCCGGTGCCCAGATGTCAGTCCCAGCGTCGCCGTCGACGTCCCGAGAGGCTGTCCGGTACTCGTTGTCGACGAGCAGGTCCGTATCGTTGACAGATAGCACCGTCGCCCCCGTGTTGTTGACTTCAACGACGAGACGTTCGGTCTCGTTGTCGTAGACGGCTGCAACGATCTCGATCTCCGTGTTCTGCTGGGCGAGCTGGCGGTCCTGCCAGTCATCATTTGCGTCGGTCATTTCTTCCACCGTGTTGGTACTGGCGGTGTAGAATGTCCCGAACGCGATGAACAACCCGACGAACACGATCGCTGCCGAACCGCTAACGCTGAAGCCCATCGGAACCACCTCCGGAGACCCCCATGCGCTCGACCTGTGGGGTGCCGTTGAGCTGGCCGATGTACTTCAGCGATCGCGTGTGGTGGTCGATAGTCAGGTCGCCGCCGGAACCGTCGTCGTCGAAGCCACGGAGGTAGTCCTGCAGACTGTCGGCGACTGACTCGCTCACCCAATCGATCCGCTCGTAGTAATCGATCGCCTCCGCAGTCGAACGGATCCCGACTTGGCCGACGAGATATTCGAGCCACTCGATGACGATGAGTTCCGAACCGTAGCCCTCCGGCATCGTCGCCAGGTACGGCTTTCCACCGCTTGCAGTGGCTTCCGTCTGCTCTCCGCCGCTTGCAGTGGCTTCCGTCTCGGTCGTCGCAGCGTTATTCGCCTGTGCGTCCGTCTCTGCCGGTTCGTCGGTGGCGGTGGGCTCCCCTCCGGTCGAGCCGGCTGTGTCGTGGTCGTCCGCGGACGGTTCGCCCGCTTCGAAGGGAGTCGCTTCGGCGGTGTCCGCGTCGTCGGCCTCAACGGTCGCTTCGTCCGTGTCGGCTTCGGCCGCCGTTCCCTCGTCGTCTTCGATCACCGTATCGAACAGCTCGTCGTCGGCCAGCTCGTCTTCGAGGCCATCGCCAGCCACGTCGCCGTCTTCGACTCCGATGTCTTCGGTGTCATCGAGCGCGCCGTCACCGGTGTCTTCGAACGCATCGTCCCCGGCAGCTGTAGCGCCGCCGAGGTCCTCCTCGAGCGTCTCGTCGGCGCTTCCGTCGTCGGTACCCGTCTCTTCGTCTGCCCAGTCTGCTTCGCCCGACTCGTACTCGTCTTTGAGTTCCTGGAACGATTTGCCGCCACCACTGCCGCCGTCATCGTCAGCCGTATCTTCTTCGAACCCGCCATCGTCGAAGTCGTCCTCGAACCCGCCGTCGTCGAAGTCATCGTCGAACTCGTCTTCTCCGAGCGCGTCGTCGTCGAACTCCTCCTCGAAGGGATCGCCGCTGTCTTCGAGTTCGTCTTCACCCATCACGTCCTCGACAGACTCGCCGAATCCTTCCTCGTCGTCCTCGACGAGGTCGTCGTCGAAGAAGCCCTCCGCGTCCGCGTTGGCGATATCCTCGTCGAGTTCGTCGTCACCACCGTCGTCCTGTTGCCCGTTATCGAAGAGTCCAAACGAGTCGCCGTCGCCCGCACCGCCCAGGCCGCCGCCTTCGATGTCGTCGGCGAACGGGTTGACGCCTCGCGTGACCATCTCGTAGATGTCGAGCAGCTTCCGGACGTTCTCCTCGACCTCGTCGACGGTCTCGCTTATCTGCTCGTTCTCGTTGCGAACCGTGTTGACAGTCGAGGAGAGACTCCCGACCTCCGTTTCGAGTTCGTCGAGCCGGTGTTCGAGCTCGTCCGTATCGGGGCCGCTGTCCATGTCGCCGAACTCGTCGTCACCGAACTCGCCGAACTCGTCGTCACCCTCCTCGAAGCCGCCGAGCCCACCCAGGTCGTCGCCGCCGTCCTCGTCCATCAGGCCGGCTCCGTCGCTCATCTGCTCGTTCCCGTCATCTTCCTCCTCGTCCGAGAGAATCGAATCGAAGACGTTCTTGATACTCATCCCAACGACACCTGCAGAAAACAGCGTCAACACCGCCGGATCGGCCGGTATTGCCACCTGACCGATTCCAGACACGCCGCTGGTTGAGGCCATCGTCGTCCCGACCAGACTCGACAGTGCGGCGACGGTGGCGAAATCACTCATTACTATGAAAATTCGCTCTTAGGCTCTTCAATGTACCGTTTAGAGTATCGTATTTGATAATTGACGAGTGTATTCACACAGTTTTATATAGAAACGATCGTCTGACATCGGAGTGAAAGCGTCGATCAGGACTGCAGACCCGTTCTAGCTGGTCGCTTGTGGGGCCGTATCAGCTACGCTTCGGATTAAATATCAAAATCTGGAGAGGATTTGAAGGTCGGGACTGACGACTGGTCCGCAGAAATTATATCCCACAGATATCAGTAATTACAAAACTGTACTCTCTTTGTTTGCGCTTTTGACGACCAGATCGCCGGTCGAACTTTTGAGTTTGATCGAACGACCGTGGTTCCCCCCGACATCCTCACCGACGATCGGGATGTCATATGCTTCGAGTGTTTCTTTGACCTGTTCGACGTTGCGTTGCCCGATGCCGGATCCGCTCTCGGAGAAATCGAGCATATCGCTGCCGCCAGCGATTTTTGCGACCATGTTCTCTCTGTCTCCGCCGGTGGCTTCGAGTTCCTCGATGAGCGTTTCGACGCCCGTGTCCGCGAACTTCGCCGAATTTCCGTCTTCCATGTCATCGGCCGACGGCAACATCACGTGCACAAGTCCGGAGACGGGAGCTGTGTCGTCGTAGAGCGCGACGCCGATGCAGGACCCGAGGCCGCTCGTCGTCAACACGGCGCCGTTTTTCGTCACGTCGTACTCCGCGATCCCGACTTTGATCTGCTCGGACTTGATTTCCGATTCCGTCTCCCCCTGTCCATCGTAGACTTTCATTCTTGGAATATCTGTTCGGGATCTGCGTCGGTCTTCCCGGCACGCTCGACCAGCAAGTCGTCCAGTGCCTGTCGCAGTTCCTGCTCGTTCGGTAGCGCATGGATCTCCGCCTCAAATTCGATATCGTCAGTGCGCATCGTCGAGTCAATGATGAAGGCGTGTTCCTGATGGCGACCGACCTGTGCCGCGAGCGGATCGATGATCGCCTGTCCCATGTCGTGGACCAGTCGCGGTGGCGTATGATCGACCGAGGTCTGTAGTACGTTCGCCCACCCGTCGACGAACCCGCTCGTCATGATGTTCCCCAGTTCTTCGATCGCGGATTTATGTTGGTCGGTCAGCTCGTCGTCCCCCATGTCGACCGGCATCATCGCCTCGGCAACGTTTTTGGCCGACACCTCATCGAACAGCACCATCAGATAGCCGCTCGGAACTCCCGTGAACTCGATGACAGTCCCGACGTAGGTCTCGTTGCTAATTTGCTTCGGGACGTCGGTAATCGGTGCGAAACTGATCTGTGAGACCTCAGCGACCGTCTCGATCCCCGTCATCATCGTGACGTTTTCGGCGGCCTTCTCGGTCCCACTCCGGGTCATCTCGTTGAAGACTTCGAGTTTGTCGACCGGGATCGCATCGTCTCCGGTGTCGGCGTGATCGGCCATCACAGTCGTCAGCGGTTCGTATTCCGGAAGCATATAGATGTAGAATTCGATCGACTCGTCGACCCACTCGATCCGGCTTTTGAACACGAACACGTGGTTCGTGTCGCCGCCAGCGGGCGCGTCCGGGAGCACCGCCGCGCCGTTGCCTTCGATGTAAGAAGGCGGCGAGTGATCGATAGAAGCACCCAGGTAGTCGGCCCAGCCGTCGATGAACCCGCTCATCATGATGTTACCGATCTCTTTAACACCGCTGCGGGCCATCGCTTTGCTGTCGGCACCTCCCACGAGCGCTTCGATCAACGACGTGCGACAGTCCCGGCTGAACACGAGCACCGTCTCGCCCGCGAGTTCGCCTTCGTAGTCGAACTGAACGCCGACGAACTCACGGTCACCGAGTTCCTCGCCAACGTCCTGGCGATCGACCAGCGACAGCTTCGTCACCTCGACGTCGGCTTCGATGCCGGTCATCTGAGTCATCGAGGTCGTCGCCTGCTCGGCACCCTCGCGAGCCAGCTGGTTGAACGTCTCTAGCGACTGGATGTCGACTTTCATCTATGACGGAACAACGTCTTCGATTGCTTCCATGACGCTCGGCTTCTGGAAGGGTTTGGTGATGTACCCGTCCGCCCCCGCCTTGACTGCCTCTTTCATTTTCTCCTCCTGGCCGACGCTCGTACACATGATGACGTTCGCATCCGGATCCTGGCTTTTGATCTCGTCAGTCGCCTCGATGCCGTCCCGGATCGGCATCACGATGTCCATCATGACCAGATCCGGCCGCTCTTCTTTGTATGTCTCGACGGCTTCGACACCGTTCTCGACTTCACCGACGATCTGGTGGTCTTCCTCGAGGATTTCTCGCAGGAGGTTACGCATGAACTCGGAGTCGTCAGCGATCAGTACTTCTGGCATGATCAGTCACTCTGAACGTACTGGAATCACCTAAATAAATGCTTTCGAGAGATTATCGCCATTGATACCGTTTCCGTGGCCGCACTAGAGCTTGAATCCGTCGTCACCGAGCGCTTCCAGCAGATCGGCGATCGTATCGTCCGGGTCGAGTCCCTCTCGTTTGATCGCCGTCGAGAGACTCTCGGTCGGATAGGTTATCGGCACGTTCGACTCGGTCAGCAAGATCCCAAGGATCTCCTCAACGGGCGTCTCACTGTCGATGTGCTGGGCGTACCACAGGATGAGACTTTCGAAGATCGTCACCACGTCGTTGGACATCATCCGGCGCTGGAACACCCGTCCGTCGAACGTCGCAGTCACGTGGAAACCGTATCGGGAGTCGGCCTCCTGGAAGCTCGTCTCCAGCCAGCGAGAGACGTCGCGTTCGGTCAACTCGGAGACGTCGGTCGGCTGGCTGTCAGTCGCCGGCGGACGATCCGGTCCGGCGGTCGGTTGCTCTGTACGGGACGTGTTCTCGTCGGCGTCCCCCGTCTGCGCATCGGCGTCGACTCGTTCCCGTGCGGGCTGGCTCGAAGCGACGTTCGGCGCGTCCTCGATCGGATCGTTCGGGGAGACGACGTATCGGCCGTCCTCGATCTCGGCGACGTGCTCGTCGTCAGAGATGTCCAGCTCTTCGGGGGCGAGCACGCGACCGTCCTCGTTGTCGGGATCGTCCCCGGGTCCCATACGTAGGTGTCTATCACGGTTGAGTATAATTCCGTCGGCTGGGCCGACCGGCTGACTACGGTGCCGTCAACTCGTCTAGCGGTCAACGGTCCTGTATGCGAGTGCAGCGATACCGAGGAGGGCGACGATCAACGCGGCGAGTGCAATCTCGACGCGGTCGATCGGGCCACCGAGTCCCGGGGCAGGTTCAGTCCGGACCTCAACGGAGAGGGTCTTTGTCTCGTATATCTGGAGGGACTGGTCGTCGACAACAGCGACCTGAAGCAGATGGGTTCCCTCCGTGGTCGCGTTCAGCGGTTGCGTGACGGTTGCAGTCTCACCGGGCGCGAGCGTCGGCTCCTCGAGCTGGTACCGCGCGGTCGAGTTGTCTGGGCGTTCGACATCCAGCATCACGATCGCCGTCGAGTTCGTCGATCCGACATTCTCGATAGTGATCGAGAGGTCTTCATTGTCCCCATTGATGATCAGCGTGTCAGGTGCCGAGGCATCCTGAATACAGACCTGTCGGTCGTCGACCGGCTGGCAGTCCTGGCCAGGTTGTGCGATAGTGCCGTGTGCTACCAGCCCGATTGCAGAGAGAGCCAACAGCAAAACAAGTGTCCTGCGCGTGTCCATACGTCGTAGTGAGACACGGGGAAGAAAAATCTACTTGTCCGTATCCGGTGAATTCACCGATCAGATCAAAGCGTAGTATTCACGTGCTCTGCGGGACAGAACGAAATAAGAGAACTAAACTGAGCGTTACAGCGCGACGGCTTGTTCGCCGCTCAGCGACTGCGGGACGACGATGCGCTCGGTGGTCGAGGCACCCTGCTGAGTGTTAATCTGAATCCGGGCGCTGGAACCTTCCGTGAGTTCCTCGCCGTAGACGTTGGCCGGACTCCCGAGCGTGTTGGTCCCCATATCGAGCTCGATGATCAGGCGGTCGTCGACAGAATTGATCACCGGCAGCGAGCCGTCCTCGTCTTTGAGTGCCGCCACACCGAAGGCACCGTCCTGTGCCCCGGCCGTGAAGACGTCCTCGTATACGAGATCGAAAGTGCCAGTGTCGTCAGTCTGCTGGATGGTCGCTTCCGACAGGTCGATATTGCTCGCACCCGGCGCTTTCGACACCGTTATCTCCAACACACCGATGGCATCATCAGTTTCAGGATCAGCATTATCCAACTGTGCAACATCGATACTGTCAAGTGTGATTTCTTCTTCACCATCGTACCTGATCGTATGTGCTTCTCTATCAACTATTGTGAATTGGTCCGTACTAGAAGAGCTTGGGCTAGTAGTGACACTATTTATTTCAACAATCTCATTGCCATTACCACCTAATGATAAGTCTTGGGTGTCACCCGGAGCAAGAGTGTAACCAGTACTATCCGTCTGTGTGGTTGTTGGCTCACTGTCAACAGGTACTTCAACAACCTCACCAGCGACAGCACTCACTTCCATGCGGTCAGTGACTTGTTGTTGACTCTCTTCGCCAGTCTGTTCGGCGCTACTCTGCAGGAAGCCGGCCGTATTGATCAGGACGCCAGCGGCGATCGCCGCCACCAGCACCATCGCGATGAACACGATGAGCGTCCCGATCCCGACCTGCCCGCGGTCGCGGTCTAGATTCGAATTATCTGTCTTGAACATTGTTCTGATTGGTGTGGGATTGAATTAGTTGATAGTCGTTACAGCGAGACGGCTTGTTCGCCGCTTAGGGACTGCGGGACAACGATGCGCTCAGTCGTCGAGGCACCCTGCTGGGTGTTTATTTGGATCCGAGCGCTGGCACCTTCTGCGAGCGGCTCACTGAACCGCTGGGCTTCGCTGACCCCTAACGTCTGTTGTTCGTCGGTGCCATCACCGAGATCAAGCTGGATGATCATTCGGTCGTCGACAGAGTTGATCACCGGCAGCGATCCGTCCTCGTCTTTCAGCGCCGCTACATGGAAGGCACCATCCGGACCGGGCTGATTGGCGCTAAACTTGGTCTGGTAAACGAGGTCGAAGGTACCAGTGTCGTCAGTCTGCTGGATGGTCGCTTGCGAGAGGTCGATATTGCTCGCGCCCGGCGCTTTCGACACCGTTATTTCTAGCGCACCGATGGCGTCCTCGGATTCGGCGAGCTCGACTGCGTACTCGACCTCAACGACATCGTACGATGTGCTTGTACTTCCCGGATCGACACCGGAAGCAAGCGTGATATCATCCGATTTGACGTTAAGATCTCCGTCCTCACTTTTGACGGTGTACTCTGTACCGTCATCATTATCTTTAATTATTGCAGTAGCCGATTCACTCGTATCAATTGCACCGGGGTCAAATGTAGAGTCAAACACTGAGTCTTCAGTGGAAGTACCCAGACCACTGGCGAGGTTGGCGCTGTCGTCAACGATCCTCTCTTCCGCGGTGAGTTCGATAACCTCACCAGCGACAGCACTCACTTCCATGCGGTCAGTGACCTGTTGTTGGCTCTCTTCGCCGGTCTGTTCAGCACTACTCTGCAGGAACCCGGCCGTGTTGATGAGCACGCCCGCGGCGATCGCCGCCACCAGGACCATCGCGATGAACACGATAAGCGTCCCGATCCCGACCTGCCCGCGGTCGCGGTCTGATTTCTTGTTATTTGTGTTGAGCATTGTTCTGATTGCTGTTGGATTAGTTGATAGTCGTTACAGCGCGACGGCTTCCTCGCCGCTCAGCGACTGCGGGACGACGATGCGCTCGGTGGTCGAGGCACCCTGCTGGGTATTGATCTGAATCCGGGCGCTTGCGCCTTCCGAGAGTTCCTCGCCGTAGACGTTGGCCGGACTTCCGAGCGTGTTAGTCCCCATGTCGAGTTCGATGATCAGGCGGTCGTCGACAGAATTGATCACCGGCAGCGAGCCGTCCTCGTCTTTGAGTGCCGCCACACCGAAGGCACCGTCCTGTGCCCCGGCCGTGAAGACGTCCTCGTATACGAGATCGAAAGTGCCAGTGTCGTCAGTCTGCTGGATGGTCGCTTCCGACAGGTCGATATTGCTCGCACCCGGCGCTTTCGACACCGTTATCTCCAACACACCGATTGCGTCTTCGGTTTCGGCCGTACTTGGCGAGTCGACAGTGTCAACCTGCAGATTGCTTGCGGTACCACTCAAAGTGATGGACTCGCTACCATCGTTTCGGAGTTTCGCATTAGTAGGGTCTCTGTCAACAATACTAAATTGATCAGACACGTCATTTGTATCACTGTCCTGGAGATTTGTGATTGCCACGACTGGGTTGGAGACGTCACTGCTGATATCAACAGTCTCCCCTGGGCCAACACTCGTACTTGTGGCGCTACTCAGGTCTATCGTGCTCGTCGAAACACTGTCAGCATACACTTCAACAACTTCACCGGCAACAGCACTCACCTCCATGCGATCAGTGACTTGTTGTTGGCTCTCTTCGCCAGTCTGTTCGGCACTGCTTTGCAGGAAGCCGGCCGTGTTGATCAGGACGCCGGCGGCGATCGCCGCCACCAGCACCATCGCGATGAACACGATGAGCGTCCCGATCCCGACCTGCCCGCGATCGCGATCTGGGTTCGAATTGTCTGTCTTGAACATTGTTTTGATTGATTTCGTATTGAATTAGTTGATAGTCGTTACAGCGCGACGGCTTCCTCGCCACTCAGCGACTGCGGGACGACGATGCGTTCGGTGGTCGAGGCACCCTGCTGGGTATTGATCTGAATCCGGGCGCTGGACCCTTCCGCAAGTTCCTCGCCGTAGACGTTGGCCGGACTCCCGAGCGTGTTAGTCCCCATGTCGAGTTCGATGATCAGGCGGTCGTCGACAGAATTGATCACCGGTAGCGACCCGTCCTCGTCTTTGAGTGCCGCCACGTCGAAGGCACCGTCCTGTGCCCCGGCCGTGAAGACGCCCTCGTAGACGAGGTCGAAAGTACCGGTGTCGTCAGTCTGCTGGATGGTTGCTTCCGACAGGTCGATGTTACTCGCGCCCGGTGCTTTCGACACCGTTATCTCCAACACGCCGATCGTGTCTCGAGTCTCCGCAGTACCGGGTGAGTCAACCACGTTGACTACGACAGCATCACTGGTGGTGTCCAGGGTAACGGTCTCACTCCCATCGTTACGGAGCTGGGCATTATCTCCAGAGCGGTCTACGATACTAAATTGGTCGGAGACATCATTGGAGACGCTATCTTGGAGCGTATCGATCCCTACTACAACATCGTCTGTAGCGAGACCACCAGAGATACTGACAGTCTCACCTGGAGCGACATCTGCGGTAGCCGCAGTGGTAGATTTTGTCGTAGTAGCGACATCATCAGTGTATACTTCAACAACCTCGCCCGCAACAGCACTCACCTCCATGCGGTCAGTGACCTGTTGTTGACTCTCTTCACCAGTCTGCTCGGCAGTACTTTGCAGGAAGCCGGCGGTGTTGATCAGGACGCCGGCGGCGATCGCCGCCACCAGCACCATCGCGATGAACACGATGAGCGTCCCGATCCCGACCTGCCCCCGGTCGCGATCTCGTCTGTCGTCGATTCGGTCGAACATTGTTTGGATCACGCCTGGTATCCAGGCTCTGTCCGAAACTGGTATGTTATCCAACTTAACCCTACTCCCCTCATTATCATGTCTGAAAAGATGTATTCATAACCCGCATATCCCTTTGTCAGTACTGAAAACGGCCGGCAGACTGTTCGAAACAGGCAGCTCCGAGCTGCGACCAATCAGGCCTGGTACGTCACGAGACTGTAGATCACAAACAGATACCCGAACGTCGTCAGGCCGCTGTTGACCAGCAACAGCGACTGGGGATTAGTAGCGGACGACATCCCAAAGTCTGTCAGGAACGCACTGATCATGGTCGCCGCCGCGCCCGCCACGGCCAGCGCGAACCCGAGCGACAGATGCAACATTGCCCGCCGAGACGTCTGTACGTACGCACGCATCGCCATCCCGACCATCGTCAGACCCGCGACGACGAAGACCAGTGTCAGGACGGCATAGAGGAACTCGATCATCCTACCCGGTACTCGTCCACGTCGTCTATTAAATCCCACCCTTGAAAATATCGCGGCTGATAACTGTGCCCGTGGGCGCGCGTGACTACCCCTCAGAGAGCGTCCGCCAGGCTTCGTCGAGTTTGTTCGTCACTTCCGATCGCTCTTCGACAGAGATACCCATCGATTGGTCGAAATCGACAGTCACCGACTCGACGTTGCGCCGATAGACCTTGATCCGTCGACGATCTTCCGAAAGGATACTGTCGTGTAATTCGAGCAATCCGTGTTCGGTCAGCTCGTCGATCCGCCGATAACAGGTCGCGATCGGAATATCGAGTTCGTCGCTGAGGTCCTGTGCTGACTGTGGCTCGTCCGCCGCGTCGAGGATCTCCGCACTGTATTTGTTCCCCAGTGTCCGGAGAAGATCGACCGAAGCCATCGTTATCAAGTTTTGAATTCTGTAGACAATAAATCTACCGCCTCTACCATCCACTAGAATTTCTTACAGTAGGGGCTTTTCAGTCGTGATATTACGGGGTGCAGGCCCGACACAGTCAGATCTCGGGAGTGTCACTCGATAGGGGAATCGCCCCGGTTCATCATCGAAAACTCGCTGGCGTTTTGGTGGACGGTGATCCCACCCCAGGATATCTCCATCGGGAAGATGTCCGTTTTGATGTCCTGCTTTCGCATCTTCGCGACCCAGACGTACCGTTTGACGCCCGATTCGGTCGGCGTCTGTAGCAGGTAGATATTTCCGTCGGTCAGGTAGTTTTCCAGCCCGATGTCGCTTTTCGGGAAGACGGCCCCCTGTTCGTTGGTCATCAGAGTCGTCAGTCCGTTCTCCTTCAGGATGTCAGAGAACTTCAGAAGATACGTGCGACGTTCGCGCTCGTCGTCGAAAAAGAGATTGAACATTGCGAGCGAATCCAACACGAGTCGCTCGTATTCGCTGTCTCTGAAGTCTTCGAGCAGCATATCGAGTGATGAAGAAAAATCGTTCTCCCCGAGCAGTTGCTTCTTGTCGTAGATGAGAATGTCTCCTCTCTCGACGAATTCCGGCCACTTGTCGAACCCGATCGACTCGGCGGCTTCGCGGAGGTCTTGCTGGTTCTCCTCGAAAGAGAGATAGATCCCCTTCTCATCGAACATATCTACGCCATTATAAATGTATTGCAGTCCGAGGATGCTCTTTCCTGCCCCAGGGTTGCCGCTGACGAGCGTCGTCGAGTCCTTCACGATGCCGCCGTTCAAGATTTCGTCCAGGCCGTCGATGCCGGTTTTTGTGAGTTCGATCATTGTGGTCCCGTCGCGTCACGCGACGCTCTGTTGGATGTATCTCTGGCGGGGAAGCAAAAAAGTCTTATTCATGCCTCGACACACAGAGTGGTCGTCGTACGTCGGTTCCTCCGACGCCACCACCGACGGAGGCGTGCTCTCTGAGGAGAGATCACCGCGCGCGCAGTTTCGCGTTCTCATCGTGCTGGCGACACGTTCGTAAGGGCATACAGCTACACATTCAGAGAGATATTCGGCACGACGGGGGGCCGAATGGGTTCGAGAAAGGATCGCCGGCAGTATCACGCGGTCCGGATCGCGTCCGGATTGACCCAGATGACGAATCCGCCGTCGCGCTTGACGACGCCTCGGACCGAATCGACGTCGTCGGTCGTCGGCGATCGATCGACGTTCTCGGGGTCGACCTGGCTCACCTGGTGAACTTCGTCGACGAGCCATCCGACCGCCCCCTGTTCGTCGTCCGCGATCTCCGGGTCGAAGACGATAATGCGGGACGGTTCGCCACCGTCGATGTCGAAGACGGTTTTGGGATTGATGATCGATGTCGTTCGCCCACGAAGATCCATGACGCCCTCTACGTGGGGTGGGGCGTTCGGGACCGACGTCAGCTCCCCGACGTCGACGATTTCCGTCACGTAATCGATACTCACGCAGTAGGTCTCGTCCCCGAGCTGAAATTCGAGGACCTGATTCGTTGCGTCTGACATGGTCTTTGTGTACGGCACGGCCGACTCGTTTCCGGCGGTCGATATCTGAACCCTCCCGACAAAATCCCTTAAGCGTGTCTCCTGTGCTATCAAGATTGAATACCAGGGCGGTGTCTTTATTTTGTCGCTCGGGATAGATGAGGCCAACGTGGACAGACGACCGGGCGATTTACGTCGTGTCCACATGTTTCACAGGTAAAAGACCTATGCCACGATCATCGCCGCGGGCTGTTGTCGCCGACGACTCGCATTTCATGCGAAGCGTCATCTCCGATATTCTCTCGGAGGGCGGGATCGACGTGGTCGCGCAGGCAAAAAACGGTCATGAAGCCGTCCAAGCCGTCCGCGAGCACGACCCCGACGTCGTCACGATGGACGTCGAGATGCCGGAGATGGACGGGATCGAGGCCGTCGGGCGGATCATGGCCCAGCATCCAACACCGATCCTGATGTTGAGCGCGCATACCGACGAGGACGCCGACGTCACGTTCGAGGCGCTCCAGAAGGGGGCAGTCGATTTCTTCACCAAACCCGGCGGTGAGGTCTCGATGGAGATGTCTCGGCTGAAAGATCAGCTGGTCGATATCGTCCATTCAGTCGCACAGGCCGAACCGAGAGCCGGCGACACCGCCGCCGAAACCACGAGTTCAGGTGCCGGGACGGAACGTCCGGACGCTGCGCCAGAGCGATATGGCGGACGGCCAACACTCGTCATCGGCTCCTCGACCGGCGGGCCGACAGTGGTCGAAGAGGTCATGTCGTCGCTGCCGCTCACGGCGTCGCTGCGCGTGCTGATCGTCCAGCACATGCCCGGCGGGTTCACCGGTCGGTTCGCCGAACGGCTGGACGCCCGAAGTGAATACGACGTCTCCGAGGCGCAAGACGGGGCCCGTATCGGCAGCGGCGAAGCGCTCGTGGCCGCCGGCGACCAGCACATGGAAGTCGCGAACTACAGTCACGGCCGACTCCGCGTGTCACTGACCGACGATCCGCCGGTCAACAGCGTTCGTCCCGCCGTCGACGTGACGATGAAATCTGCCGCCGAAACGGTCGACGATCGGTTGATCGGTGTCATCCTTACCGGGATGGGCGAGGACGGTGCGGACGGTATCCGTGCGCTCAAAGAGCGAGGCGCTCGAACGATCGCACAGGACGAAGCTAGTTCGGCAGTGTTCGGGATGCCAAAGCGGGCGATCGAAACTGGCTGTGTCGATACGATCACGTCGATCGAGTCGATCCCGGCGGCCATTCTCGATGCGGTACCACAGGAGGTTCACTAACATGGACGATCAGTATCTCGACGCGTTCATCCGCGAAAGCGAGGAAGCGATCACCGAGTTGAACAACTCGCTGCTCGATCTCGAATCGGACCCTGAAAACACCGAGGCGATGGAGGCGATCTTCCGGACTGCACATACGCTGAAGGGCAACTTCGGCGCGATGGGCTTCGACGACGCCTCCGACCTCGCTCACGCCATCGAGGACCTCCTTGATGAGATGCGTGACGACCACCTCGAAGTCACGCCGGAGATCATGGATCTCATCTTCGCCGGCGTCGACCAGATCGAAGCGATCGTCCACGAGATCGACGAGACTGGCGAATCGACGGTCGACACCGACGCGATCGTCGCGGACATTCGCGGAGTTATGGATGACTCCGCTGATGGCGTGAGCGAGGCGACCGACAAACAGACGGGCGAACCGAGTCGGGATCCCGAGGAGTTGCTCTCCGGGATCGAACTGCCGGACGTCGACGGACCGGTCTACCACGCGTCGGTGTCGGCCGGTGACGCACAGATGCCGGGTGTCGACGCGATGCTGACCCTCGAGTCGATCGAGGACGCACTGGCGATCCTGGCCACCGATCCGTCCCGCGACGCGATCGAAGACGGTGACTTCGAGGACGCCTTCGACGTGTTCCTCGCGGGCGCGCACCGCTCGGCGGTCGAGGCGACGCTGAGCGCCGCGAGCAAGGTCGAAGACGCAACGGTGACCGACGTGACCGACGCCCTCGAAGCACGGGCGGCGGGAGTCGACGACGGGGCGTCGTCGACAGAGACCGACAGTGGGGCGGCTTCGAGTACCGGCAGTGGAGCATCTGCCGGGACAGGGAGCGCGAGTTCGGCCACGGCCGATACGGCGGACGCGTCGGACGGTGAAGCCGGATCGGTCGAGGAGATCAAGTCCGTTCGGGTCGACGTCGATCAGCTCGACGAACTGCACGGACTGGTCGAACAGCTAGTGACGAGCCGGATCAAGCTCCGGCGCGCGGTCGAGCAGGAACGGCTCGATTCCGCCTCGGAGAACCTCAACGAACTCGACAAGATCACGGCGAACCTCCAGAACACGGTCATGGACATGCGGTTGATCCCGCTGAAAAAGGTCGTCGGGAAGTTCCCGCGGCTGGTTCGGGACCTCTCGCGGGATCTGGGCAAGGAGATCGATTTCACCATCGAGGGCGAAGACATCGAGCTCGATCGGACGATCCTCACAGAGATCTCCGATCCGCTGATGCACATCCTGCGGAACGCGGTCGACCACGGGATCGAACCGCCGGAGGAACGCGAGCGGCTCGGCAAGTCCCGAACGGGCGAGGTCACACTGTCGGCCTCCCGGGAGCGCGATCACGTCATCATCGAGGTTGCGGACGACGGGTCCGGACTCGACGTCGATGCGATCAAAGACCAGGCGCTCGACCAGGGGGTTCGATCACCGGAAGAGATCGAAGCGATGACCGACTCGGATCTCTACGATCTGATCTTCCACCCCGGCTTTTCGACGGCGGACGAAGTCACCGACACGAGCGGTCGCGGCGTCGGCATGGACGTCGTCCACGAGACAGTCACGAAACTCGACGGCAGCGTCAACGTCGAGTCCACGCCGGGAGAAGGGACGACCGTTTCGCTACGTCTGCCGGTGACGATGGCGATCGTGAAGGTGTTGTTCGTCCAGGTCGGCGACGAACAGTACGGCGTCCCGATCAAGAACGTCGACGAGATCACCCGGGCGACGAAAGCCCAGACGATCAACGGAACCGAAGTGATCAAGCACAACGACGAGATCTACCCGGTCGTCGACATCGCGAAGACGTTCGACGTGCCCGGAGAGACGAAAAACGGCGACGGGATGCTCGTTCGGATCCGCGAGTCCGAACGTCGGATCGCCCTGCACTGCGATTCCGTCGAGAGCCAGGAGGAAGTCGTCGTCAAACCCCTAGAGGGGATCCTCTCGGGAACGCCCGGTCTCTCCGGGACGGCAGTGCTAGGCGACGGGAACATCGTGCACATCCTCGACGTGGTGACGCTGTAAGATGGTTCGAATGTCAACCTGGAGGTGGCGACGATGACGCGTAGATCGGGCTCGGAGAGCGGATTCGAACAGTTGCTCGAATACATCGGGGAGAAGCTCGACTTCGAGTCGGGATTCTACAACGACGCCTACATGGATAGGCGAATCACCGCCCGGATGCGCCGGACCGACACGGACAGCTATCGGGCGTACCGCCGGTTGCTCGAACGCGACGACGGCGAACGCGAGGCGCTGCTCGATTCGCTGTCGATCAACGTCACCGGCTTCTTCCGGAACCCGGAGGCATGGGAAGGGTTACGGACGATCCTGCGGGAACTGACCGACGAACACCGCCAGGTCGACGTCTGGAGTGCTCCCAGTGCGGACGGACGCGAACCGTACTCGGTCGCGATGCTGGCACTCGACGACCCCGAGATCGACGCCGGGCGGGTCGACGTCCTCGGGACCGACATCAACCGCGATATTCTCAGGACGGCTCGAAGCGGCGTCTACGAGACCTCGAAAACGACCGACATCGCCGAGGAGCTCGAGCCCCTCTCGAAACTGGACCCGTACATCGATCGGGACGGGAATACCTTCGAGGTCCGCGAGCACGTCAAGGAGATGGTCAGTTTCGAGCAACACGATCTGATCCGCGGCGAGCCGAAAGGCACGTTCGACCTGATTCTGTGCCGGAACCTGCTGATCTACATCGATTCGTCCTACAAGGTCCCGATCTTCGAGACGATCGAGGGATCGCTCCGGGACAGCGGGTATCTCATGATTGGCATGACCGAGACGATCCCCACGGAGATGCGAGAGACGTTCGAACCGGCAGACAAGCAGTATCGGATCTACCGGAAAGGGTGAAATGTCTCTCTACCAGCTCGAACGCGACGGCGACGCGCAGGAACTGATCCGTCTGCTCCGGGAGAGTGACAACCTGGAGATCCGCGAGCGTGCGGCCGATATGCTCGGTGGATTCGACGATCACGACGATCGCCGGGACGTCGTGAACGCGCTGGTCGAGGCCGCCGAAACCGGCGACGCCGACGCCGTGACGGCCGCCGCGATCGACTCGCTCGAAGAGCTGGGCGGCGACGCGATCGAACAGCTAATCGCCAGCATGGCCGGCGTCGACCTCGATGAAGGGGCGGACTGGATGAAAGCGAAAGCGTTCACCCGGGCGCTGGACAGCGACGTCCCGGAACTGCGCATGGCCGCGGCCAACGGGCTCGCACAGTTCGGCGAAAGCGATACGCTCGGGCAGCTGATCGAGACGTTCGACGACGAAGACTACCGGGTGCGCGCACGAGCCGCCCGTGCAGCGGGGTCGATCGGCGATCCGCGCGCGACCGACGCGCTCGAAGGGCTACTCGAGGACCGGAGCCCGGCAGTCCGGCGGGAGGCGGCCGACGCGCTCGGAAAGATCGCCAACCGGCAGGCGCTGCAGGCGCTGCTGGAGATGTACGACGACCCGGACGAGCGCGTTCGCCGCATCGCCGTCGGTGCGTTCGGTAACTTCGACAACGGCCGGCCAGTCGAACACCTGGTCGAGGCCCTTTCCGACGAGTCGGCGGCCGTCCGACGGACGGCAGTCTACTCGCTGATCGAGTTGCTCTCGAACGTCCCCCGCCAGCGCAGCCACGAGATCCGGGAATCGATCGTCGACGAACTCAGCGCCACCGAGGACGCGACGGTCGTCGTCCCGCTGGTCGAGATCCTCGAGGAGAGCACCCAGACCGCACAGCGACGCAACACGGCCTGGCTGCTGGGTCGGGTCACCGACGGCGAACACGAGCGTGTGATCGAGGCGCTGATCGACTGTCTCGACGACGACGATCAGATGACCTCGCAGTTCGCGGCGACGAGCCTCGCAGAGTTCGACGGCGAGACCGTCGAGGACAGACTTCTGGAAGTCGTCGAGGACGACGACCGAGGCAGCGACGTGCGGGCTCAGGCAATCTTCACGCTGGGCAAAGTCGGCGGACAACGCTCACGGGACGCCCTGGAGTCGATCATCGACAAGACCGAAGACGAACAGATTCGCAAGCGTGCCTTCTCGGCGCTGTCGAAACTCGGCGGCCAGGCCGGCGACGTGCTGTGACCGAACACTGGCAACATAGGAGACCAACGATTATTAGCACGGCCGGCCAACCTAGCAGTATCGAGAGACGATGGGCGAGGGCGAACAGAAACTCGCGGACGTGCAGGGCAGGTTCATGCAGGTCGTCTCGGACGGCCGCAAGGCCAGCGACGTCGAGTGGCAGTCGTGTCGCTTGCTGTTGTCGAACAAGCGCCTGCTCATCCTGACGAACGAGAGCAAGCAGACGATCCCGCTCGGAAAGGTTTCTAGCATCAAGAGTCGCGGAGACGTCAACGAGGCGATCGCGCAGGTGTCGAGTTACCTCTCGATCCAGATCGGTTCGGACGTCTATCTGGTCGCCCCACAGGATCAAGAGTCATTCGAAGAGAAACTATACGGGGCGATACTGGACCAGCGCGTCGTTTACGTCAAGCATCCGGCTGTCGAAGGCGGAGTGGTGCAGGACACCGGCTGGGAGAAGGCTCGACTCAAGCTCGGCAACGGATCGGTCGATCTGGCGGTCGCCTCCGGACGATTCGTCGAAATCGAGCGCGACGACGTCGGGACGGTCGAGTTGACCGATCAGACGGTCAACGACAACCAACGCCGCGTCGCCGAGATTGAACACCTCATCGAGGATACTGTCGTCCAGACGCACGTCACGGGCCCCGGGCGGATCGTGACAATCCTCGCCGGGCTCGTCCGCCAGGAGCACGAACCGGACGCGGACATCAGCCAGGCCGAACACGAGGTGTTGATGGCGCTTTATTCGGGCGTCTCTCCGTTCAAGATCCCCGATTTCGTCGGGATGGACGTCGAGCAAGTCGAAGCGATCTACGACGAACTCGTCGAGATGGGGTTGCTCCAGGAAGTGCGGACGCGACGGGAAGTCTCGCTGCAGCCGCGCGGACGGAACATCGCAAGCGAAGTCATCGAGAACCAGTAACGTCGAACGCTATCGCGGTGATCAGTCCGGTCGGTTTCGAGAAGCCTATGGGCTGCGAGCGCCTTCGCTTTCGGCATGGACGCGGCACTCGGAGCACCGGAGAAGATGGCCGGGCGGGCCGACGAACTGACGCCGATGATGGCCCAGTACTTCGAGTTGACCCGCCAGTACGACGACGCGCTCGTACTCTTTCAGGTCGGTGACTTCTACGAGGCCTTCTGCGAGGCGGCCGAGCGCGTCGCCCGACTCTGCGAGATCACGCTCACGAAGCGTGAGGACTCTACCGGCGAGTACGCGATGGCCGGAATCCCCATCGACAACGCCGAGAGTTACGTCGAGACGTTGCTCGACGCAGGGTATCGCGTCGCCATCGCCGACCAGGTCGAAGACCCCGACGAGGTCAGTGGCGTCGTCGAACGAGCGGTGACTCGCATCATCACGCCCGGCACGCTCACCGAGGACGAACTGCTGGGCGGGGCCGCGAACAACTACGTCGCCGCGCTGGCTTGCGAGGGCAGTCGCTACGGGCTGGCGATCCTGGACGTCTCGACCGGCGACGCCTACGCGACCGGCAGCGACTCGCTCGCGACCGTCGCTGACGAACTCGGCCGCTTCGATCCCTCGGAGGCGATCGTGGGCCCCGACGCGCCGACCGATCCGTTCGACTGCATGGTCACGCCCTACGACGAGCGTGCCTTCACGGCAGAGCAGGCACGCGAACGGGTCGGGGAGTACTTCGGCCCGCCGGAGCGGCTGCTCGCGAGCGACGCTGAGGTGCGAGCCTGCGGAGCGTTGCTCGCCTACGCCGAGTACACCCGCGGCGGGGCTGGCGTGGGTGAGGATGGTCGGCTGGAGTACCTCAATCACCTCACGCGATACGATCCTCGCGAGTACATGGTGCTCGACGCCGTCGCGCTGGAGAGTCTCGAAGTGTTCGACCGCCGTTCGGTCCGGAGTTCGGAGGGGCTGGCGCTGATCGACGCGGTCGACGAGACGGCGTGTGCGATGGGGCGCCGGGAGTTGACCGACTGGCTGCGTCGGCCGCTGATCGAGCGCGATCGGATCGAAGCCCGACACGAGGCAGTCGAAGAACTCGTCGGCGCGGTCCGGACCCGGGAACGGCTCCACGATCGTCTGCGCGAGGTCTACGACCTCGAACGGCTGATATCGCGGGTCTCGCGCGGGCGGGCGAACGCTCGCGATCTCAACTCGCTGGGCTCGACGCTTGACGTCGTCCCCGAGATACGGGACGCGATCGCTGACAGCGACAGCACGAAACTCCAGTCGGTTCACGACCACCTGGACGACCTGCCCGAGATCCGGTCGCTCATCGCGGAGGCGATCGCCGACGATCCGCCGCCAGAGCTCACAGAAGGTGGCGTCATCGCTCCGGGATACGACGGGACGCTCGACGAGTTGCGCGAGACCGAACGCTCCGGCAAGGCCTGGGTCGAAGATCTGGAGGAACAGGAACGCGAACGGACCGGTATCGATTCGCTGAAGGTCGGTCACAACGCCGTCCACGGCTACTACATCGAGGTGACCGACGCCAATCTCGACCGGGTACCGGAGGACTATCAGCGCCGTCAGACGCTGAAAAACAGCGAGCGCTACTACACGCCCGAGTTGAAAGAGCGCGAAGACGAGATCATCAGCGCCGAACAGCGGGCCGACGACCGCGAATACGAGCTGTTCGTCGAGGTGCGCGAGACTGTCGCCGCCGAGTCCGAGCGCGTCCAGGAGCTGGCGGACGCGCTGGCACAGCTCGACGTGCTGGTCTCCTTTGCGACTGTCGCCGCGGAGTTCGACTACACCCGCCCGGAGATCGCCGCCGAAGGCATCGAGATCGAGGCCGGCCGCCATCCGGTCGTCGAGCGGACTGAAGACGCGTTCGTCCCGAACGGAGCGGCCCTCGATCGGGAGCATCGCGTGATGATCGTCACCGGACCCAACATGAGCGGCAAGTCCACCTACATGCGCCAGATCGCGCTCACTGCGCTGCTCGCCCAGGCCGGGAGCTTCGTGCCCGCCGAGCGGGCGCGGTTGCGCATCGTCGATCGGGTCTTCACCCGCGTCGGAGCCAGCGACGACATCGCAGGCGGACGATCCACGTTCATGATCGAGATGACCGAACTCGCCGAGATTCTCGAACACGCCACAGCGGACTCGCTGGTCCTGCTCGACGAGGTCGGCCGCGGCACGTCGACGACCGACGGGCTGGCGATCGCCCGCGCGGTGACGGAGTTCGTCCACGACGAGGTCGGCGCGACGACGCTCTTTGCGACCCACCACCACGAACTCACCGACGTCGCAGACGAACTGCCCGGCGTGTTCAACCGCCACTTCAGAACCAGCCGCGAGGACGGCGAGGTCGTCTTCGAGCACGAGATCGCCCCCGGCGCGGCCGAGGCGTCCTACGGCGTCGAGGTCGCCGGCGTCGCCGGCGTCCCCGAGACGGTCGTCCAGCGAGCGGCCGACGTGCTCGCAGGCGAGACGACCGCCTCGGCGGACGACGGCGTCCCGACACGGACGAACGGGAGTGGGTCCGCCCCAGGGAGCGATCGAGAGTCGAAGAGTGCGAGCAACGAGACCCTGGACTCAGCGGGGGAGACCGACGCGATCCGCGACCGTCTGCGCGAGGTGTCGATCGCCGAGACGACACCGCTGGAGGCGCTACAGTTGCTCGCGGAGTTGCAGTCCGAAATCGAGGAGTGAGTCCCGACTGGCGTTTCGGGGCTGACACTTTTGGTGACACGCGTCGAACTAGCCGGGAATGACCCGCTTGCGACGGTATCTCGGCGAACGCCACCGTCTGCTCGTGTGGACGGTGCTGATCGCCGGCGGAGGCTGGGTCGCGATCACCGAATTCGAGAATGAACTCGCCGCGTACGCGGATCGGCCGGCTGCAATCGCCGCGTTCGCGGGCGTGTGGCTGGCGGGCGTGCTGGTCGTCCGGCGGCGCGAGCGACGCGCCTGGCGGCGACTGATCGACGAGACGCCGTTCGAACCACAGCACGAGGACGATCGTCGTCCGCCCCTGCAACGGTCGCTGAAAGGGAACGTGATCACAGCCGAGCCGGTGGGTCGCGGCCTCGTCCGCCAGCAGGGCATCCGCGTCGAAGCGACAGCCGGTGGCGTCACAGCACCGATCGACGTCACGCTCACCTACGTCGGGAGCGGGGGGACCGAACGGGGGATCAGGACCGGGACCGACGCGCTCGACGAGCAGTTCGTCTTCGAGGTCACCGCCGGGTCGAACCTCGCGTCGGTGTTCGACGCCGAGGTGCAGTCGGCACTACTGGACGTCTCGATCCCCGGACGATTACGGATCGACGGGCGACACGTCAGCTACGAAATCCCGTTCACGCGCGTCCGGCCGTCGGAGCTCGGAACGGTCTCGAAGGCAGTGGCGACGATAGCGGCCCGCATGGAACATCTCGTCGCCACCGGTCGGTTGTAATCGGTGGGCGGAGCGAACTGTCATGGTTCCAGCGCAACGAACTCCAGGCCGCGCTCGGCCAGCAGCGACCGGGCGCGGTCGGTGACCGACGGCGCAACGAGGATTCCACGGACGCCGGTCTCGGCGTGGAGATCCCGCTGCAGGGCCTCGACGTAACGCGCCAGCTGGCCCACGGCATCCGGGCCGACGCGACGACGCTTCAGCTCCAGGACGACGGCCTGGCCGTCGTCGTCTTCGCCGTAGACGTCGACGGCGCCGGCGGGGGTCTCCCGCTCGGTCGCCAGCGGCGTGAATCCGGGCTCGATCAGCGACGGGTTCTCGAGGATCCGCTGGCGGAGGTCCTCTTCGGTGCCGGACAGCGACAGCTCCTCGGGATCGGTCACGTCGAAGGCTGCGACGTGACCGACACTCTCGAACGTCACCGCGAGAAACTCGTCCGGGTTGTCCCGCCGACTTTCGAGCGTGAACGTGTCCTCGGCGACGACCACCTCGTGGGTGCACCCCGGCGGTTGCCAGTTCACCGGCTGGTGGCCCTCGTCGGTGTGGACGAGGACGGTCCCGTCGGGCTTGCACATGACGTGGCGGTCGCCCGGACCGAGCGTGCTCGCGGCCCGGCCGTCGTACTCGACCGTGCATTCGCCGAAGACCGTCACGACGGCACCGCCCTCGAGGCCCGTCTCGACGATCGACCGTGCCGTCTCTATCGAAGGGTCGGTCCGGGCGCGAACGTCGGATGTCACGCCCGTCCGTACTCGATCCGGCCACTAATACTCGTCCGTTCGTGGCGTCCCGGGTCACTGCTCGTCCGTCCGCCACGACTCGGTTCCGTCCCCGCCCAGCCCCCGGGGCTCGTAGACCTCACTGGCCCACTCTCGAACCGCACGATCGAGTATCGTGTGCGCCTCGGCGACGCCGAGCGTGCCCGCTTCGATTCCCGTCGCGAGGACGCCTTTCGCCGCCCGGAACCACTGCCGGAGTTCGGCCGCCTCGTCGGGGCCGTCGACGGCGACGAGCAGCCCCCGGTCGTCGTTCTCTGCCGAACACGTATCGAAATAGTGGGCGAGTCCGAACCACAGCGGCAGGTACGTCTCGACGTCGTACTCGACGCCGACGCGGTAGACGGCCTCGTGGCGGACAGGATCGACCATCGTGAGCACGTGCTCGAACGGGCGCGCGACGACGTTCGGGGTCGGATCGACGTCCCCGCCGGCATACGGATCCGACGGACTGATCGTCCGGGCGAGTCGGCAGTCCAGCCCGCCCAGTCGCGAGGTGTGCACGTCGTACCGGCCGTCCGGACGCTCGTAGGCGACCAGCGCGTGATGGGCCACGACTCACTCCTCCTCCCAGGCACTGCCGGCTGCCAGTATGACGCCTGTAGCGTCGGTCACAGCCCGGAGTGTGCCGGATCAGTATATAAACGTCCGGGCCGAAACGCCTCTTGCTCCCTAGGCGGGTTCCGGCGACCGCGGGCGTCGCAGCACGTCGATGAGCTTGAGTGCGATGAAGATCGGGAGCAGCGGGAGCAACAACAGCGCGACGCCGAGCGCGATAACGTACCCCATGATACCCATCTGCAATACCTGTTTCGGGCCGCCCGCGCGTGAGACTGTGTCGGCCATACCTAATGCTACGCAGTCAAGCGAAAAAGGGCTTTTCGAGTGCTCGGGTGCTACCGCAATCGAGCGAGGGGCCCGGGGGCCGGGTCGTCGCTGTCGCCGGAGTGCGCGAGATAGCCGTACAGACCGACCTGGACGGCGATCCCGGCGACGAACACGCCGTACAGCCACGGCGAAACGAACGCGTCGACGACCTCGGTGACGTTCGTCACGTCTGCGATCGGGGGCGAAAGAGCGATTGAGACGAGCGCTGCGCCCCAGGCCGCGGAGACGACGAGCACGATGACTTTCCGGAGCAGCCACCCCACGACCGCCCCGGCGAGCAGGCCCACGAGCACCAGCGGATCCGCGATCGTCGCCGGGCTGGCGAACGATCCACCGGAGGCGTACAGGCCGACCGCAAGCCCGCTAACTGCCCCGGCCGCGAGGATCGCCATCCGGTAGGCCGAGAGCATGAGCCAGATCCCGACGACGGCACCGACGACACCCGCGCCGAGGACGAGCAACCAGTCCCCGGCGAGGTTCGTGCCGAGCAGCGCGCCGCCGGCCGCCCCGAGCAGTCCGCCGAAGCCGTACAGCGCCTTGCGATAGATGAATATCCCCGTCGTCGCCAGCACGAGTCCGACCGCGATCAGGAGTGCGTCGAGCGCGAGCGCCATATCCTAACGGCGACGACCAGTCACAAAAGCCTGTTTGCCGGTCGAACTTCGACCGTTTGATAGTGGTTCGATCCGATTGGTCGAGTGCTATGGCAACTTGCCCCGAATGCGGTGCCGACGTGGCGCTGCACGACGACGTCGAGATCGGTGAGATCGTCGACTGCTCGACCTGCGGTGCGGAGCTGGAGGTCGTCGCGGTCGATCCCCTCGAACTGGAGACCGCCCCGGAACTCGAAGAGGACTGGGGCGAGTAGTAGCCGCTCGTTTCTCTGTGAGCCGCCGGCTAGCCGCGCGGTCGACCGTTTGGCGATGCGGCGAGCCGGTCACTACCAGCGATCCGTACCTTCCGGCTGTCTTTCGTCACCGGCCTCCGGCGACCCCATGCTGTTGGTCCCCAGGCGCGCACAGTAGCGAACGTCGCTTTCGGGATCGACCAGGTGTGTCCGGCGGCAGAACGCTTCGACCGGCTCCCCGGTCGTGGCGACGAACTCGCCGTCTTCGAGGAGGTCTCGCGTCCGGTCGAGGCTGCCGAGCCGTTCGTCGTCCCAGAAGTAGGTCGTCCGGACACGGATGCACGCGTCGGTGTCGTTGACGAAAAACGACCGCTCGACGCGTGCCTCGCCAGCCCGGTGGATCCCTTCGTAGCGGAGGGCGGCACCCTCCTCAACAGAGACTGTCGTCGCAGGCTGGAACGTCGATTCGATCTCCGGATCGGGGAACGGATCGTCCTCGGCTGCCGACTCGTCCAGACAGTACCGAACGTCCGTCGCCGGCTCCTCGAAGTGGTGTCTGCGGCAGAACTGTGCCAGTGGCTCGCCCGTGTGTCGGAGGTGATCGTCCTCGAGCAACCAGCTTTCTGTGACAGTCACTATTTCCGTCCCGCCGTCGAGATAGACCGTTTCGACGTTGAGAACACCGTCTTCGACGTAATAGGTGCGTTCGACGGTCGCGCTATCGTAGTGATGCGTGCCCCGGAACAGCGGCCGGCCCGCCGCAGCGGCAGCTTCGAGGGCCTCGAACTCCGAGTCGATCTCTCCGCTCGGCGGTTCGACGGGGTCCATGACGTAACTATGGGGCGGCGACAGTCAAAAGTCGCTCGGCGGTTCGATCGACTTTCGCATCTCGACGTGGGGAATCCCGGCCTCCTCGAACTGCTTGCCAACGCGCTCGTAGCCGAACCGGGCGTAGAAGGGTGCAGCCCGAACCTGGGAGTGCAGGCGCAGCCGTTCGATCCCGCGCCCGCGAGCGACCGCCTCGAGTCGCTCCATGAGCGCGGTCCCGACGCCCCGTTCCCGATAGTCCGCCTGCACCGCGAATCGCTCGACCTTGCCCGTCGATTCCTCGGGTTCGCGGAGTCGCGCCGCTCCGATCGGCATGCCGTCGTCGTAGGCGACGAAATGAGTCGCCGCCGATTCGTGTTCGTCGACTTCGAGGTCGGCCGGGACGTCCTGCTCCTCGACGAACACGTCCGTGCGAACCGAGAGCGCGTCCTGATAGATCGGATCGTCCTCGTCGGGCGCGTCGACGGTCCGTATCTCGAGGTCCATGTCCGTCGGTAGGTACCCTCCGATCCAAGAGGTTGACTATCCGACCGCGACAGTACCCACGTCGGCCGGCGGTCGAAAACGGTTAGCCCCTGCCGCTCCGAGCAGGCGTGTATGGATCCGCGCATTCGCGAACACGCCGAGATCATCGTCAACCACTCGATCGACTGCAGCGAGGGCGATCACGTCGTCATCGACGCCCATCCGGTCGCGGAGGACCTCGTCACGGCCATCGTCGAGGCTGTCGCCGAGGTCGGTGGCCACCCGCTCGTGGTCCAGGAGCGACTCGGCAAGCGCTTCCGGCGGGCGTATCTCAAACACTACGACGGGGAGTTCGAAGCGCCCGAGCACACCCACGCACTCTACGAGGCGATGGACGCCTACATCGCGATCAAGGGCGGCGACAACGAGACAGAACTGGGCGACGTCGACACGGCGACCCAGTCGGCCTACGAGAAGGCCTACGAGCCGGTCCGGGAGACCCGCCTGAACAAGACCTGGAACCTGACGCTGTATCCGGCGGCCGCCAACGCTCAGCAGGCCGAGATGGCCACCGAGGAGTACGAGAACTTCGTCTACGACGCCATCGTCAAGGACTGGGAGTCGGTCCGGGAGCACCAGCAGGAGATGGCAGACCGACTGACCGACGCCGAGGAGGTCCGGATCGTCTCGGGCGAGACGACCGACGTCACGATGTCCGTCGCCGGCAACGAGACGCTGAACGACCACGGGGAGAACAACCTCCCCGGCGGGGAGGTGTTCACCGCGCCCGTCAAGGACAGCGTCGACGGTGAAGCGTACTTCGACATCCCGATCTACCACCAGGGCCGGGAGATCGACGGCGCGCGACTGGTCTTCGAAGACGGCGAGGTCGTCGAGCACAGCGCCGAGAAGAACGAGGAACTGCTGACAGACGTCCTGGAGACCGACGAGGGCGCACGATACCTGGGCGAACTCGGTATCGGGATGAACCGCGACATCGATCGCTTCACCCGCAACATCCTCTTCGACGAGAAGATGGGCGACACCGTCCACATGGCGGTCGGCCGGGCCTACCCCGAGACCGTCGGCGAGGGTAACGTCCAGAACGAGTCAGCCGTCCACGTCGACATGATCCTCGACATGAGCGAGGACAGCTACATCGAACTCGACGGCGAGGTCGTCCAGCGAAACGGTACCTTCTGGTTCGAAGACAGCTTCGAAGAATAGCCGATAGTATGACGTTCCCCGTCGGCGCGCTCCCAGATCGCGGCAAGCGATAGCACAGACCAATACCGATTACCTCTTCCGGTCCGTACCCCTCCGTATGGAGGCCGTCCTCAGGCTGGCGTTCACGCTCGGTCTCTCCGTCCTGCCGACACTGATGTTCCTGGGACTGTGGCGCGGCCTCATGGCACTCCGAGACGACGAACTGGTCGAACGACTCGAAGCGGAACACTACCCCGAGTCGACGGTGGCTCCCCAGCCGACGTTTCTCGGGCGGGACATCTCAGGCATGCTGCCCGGCCAGTGGTTCTCTCCAGGTGCCCGGTTGTCCGAGCTTCGAAGCGACGACTCGCGAGAAGACTAGAGGTCGAAACGCTCTCCGTCGACGGCCATGTCGTCTGCGAAGGCCCGATCGGCCGGGATGTAATGCGAGAGGTGGACCAGTCGAGTCTGCTCGGCGTCGAGCCGATCCCCGAGCTGGCGAGCGCCTTCGATAGTCATGTGCTTGTCGCCGAAGGTTCGCGGGACGCCCGACTCGTCGTGATGGCGGCCGCCGAGCGGGTGGTACTCGCAGTTCTCGGCAGGGACGATCCCGTCTGCCAGGAGGAGGTCGGCCCCAGCAAGCAGGTCCAGCGACCGGTCGGGGATGGCGTAGCTGGTATCGCCCGAAAGCGCGAGCCGTCCACCCGTCTCGGGGTCTTCGACGAGCAGCCCGTAACACAGAAGCGGTGGGTGATCGACGGGAACGAGCGTCACCTCCAGCCCCACCGTCTCGAACGGCTCGAAGGGGGCCGTCGGCTCGACCGAGACGGCATCGAGGTAGTCATAGCGGTTCCGGACCGTCTGTGCGACGCTCTCGCCGGTCGTCGGGTCGGTCTCGTCGGCCGCGTACACCGGCAGGTCATCGGCAAGCCGGTAGACGTTCCCCAGTCCGTCGAGGTGGTCGAAGTGAACGTGCGTGACGATGGCGGCGTCCGGCGGGTCGACGTCGGCTCGAAGAAACTGGTATCGGAAATCCGGGCTGAAGTCGATGAGTAGCGACTGACCGGCCGCCGACTCGACGTGCACCGAGAAGCGAGTGCGCTCGACCCCGAGCGAGCGGGCACGTTCGCAGGTGTCACAGTCACACCCGACGGTTGGCGTTCCCGTCGTGTCCCCGGTTCCCAACAGCGTGACTTCCATCGATAAGCGAAACGGGAGCGTCACGTTTTACAGTGGCGATCGATCCGGAATCGCCAGCCCGCCCACAGTTCTTTCAGCATCGGGATCAGGCCCTCGGAGACGAGACGTTGCCGGCGCTACTGGTCGGCTGACGCGACGCGCTGTTGATCTTCGAGTTGATCGAACAGGCTCTCGCGCATCAGTTCCATGCTCGTCGCGATCCGGTCGTCGGAAAGCGGATAGCCGTCGTCGAGCCGGAGCCGGAACAGGCGCTGGCGATCGTGTTCGGGCTCAGCGGTTCCGAGCGGACTGCCTACGCGCGTCTCTGTGAGAGCGACGAGTCGATGAGCGTCCAGCAGCTCGCAGCGGAACTCGACTGTGCACTGACGACGGCCTACCGAATCGTCGATACGCTGAGACTCACGATCTGGTCGAGTCCACGATCATCAGAGACAGCACCTGCCAGCGCACCGTCTACGACGCCGTCGATCCGCAGGATGTCGCCCGGCGCATGGAGGCACGCGTGGATCAAGTCTATACCGATTGTCGGGACGCCATCGAGGCGTTTGCGGTCGAGTCAGTATCCGAGTGTGGACTGTTCGGGGAGGACGACGACCACCCGACCGATCGGCCGGGATCGTGACGGGGAAACGCTTTTGCGTCTTCTGAGAGGACATTCGTATATGGTTCCCGAGCGGGAACGACTCGAGGCCACAGACCGTGGGCGGATCCCGCTGAGCGATGTCCTCGAGGTATTCGAGCAACGTGAAGACCAGGCCCGTCCGCTGACCGCGGACGACATCATGGAGGCCGTCGGTTGTTCCCGCCGGACCGCACACAACAAGCTCAACGAACTCGTCGATCGGGGCGTGCTCCGGACGCGAAAAGTCGGCTCCCGGAGTCGCGTCTGGTGGATCCCGATCGAAGAGCAGCCTGACGACGGGCCTGTAGGGCCACGGATCGAAGAACTGGTGACGCAGGTCGATCTTCCGGGGACGGGTACGACGCTCGAGGCACGCCAGCAGGCACTCGTTGCCGCGTACCAGTATCTCCGCGAACATCCGGAGGCGAAGAAATCCGACTTTCTCACCGACGTCTATCCCGACCATCCGGCGGAGTTCGAGACTGCAGGGGGATGGTGGAACGCGCTGCAGCCGGCGCTGGCGGAACTGCCCGGCGTCGACCCGCCCGAAGAGCGCGGCCACATCTGGCATTTCCTCGGTGGGTAACGGTTTTATACTCATCGTGCTTTCCCTACCGACAACTCGGCTCCGAGGGACGAGACTACGACATGTCGGACGATGATATGCCTGTCCGCGACGACGTGTACCTGTCGGGTTCAGAGGGCCGAACGTACCACGGCAGCTCCTACATGCCGACGGCGTACGACAATCTGGACATCGCGCGCGAAGACGCGACGCAACCCGCTCGTGGTGACGACGAGGGGTTCCGGCTGCTCGATCTGCCGCGCGTGCCCCGGCTGTCACACGTCCTCGGCCCGAGTGCGATCCTGCTGGGAGCGTCGCTCGGGAGCGGTGAAACGCTGTTCTGGCCCCTGCTCGTCGCGACGCACGGCTGGGATCTCTACTGGCTGTTCTTCCTCGGCGTTTTCACGCAGTTCTTTCTCAACACCGAGATCCAGCGCTGGACCGTCGCGACGGGCGAGTCGATCTTCCGCGGATTCGAGCGGCTGGGCAGGGTGTGGCCGCTGGTCTTGCTCGTGCTCGGGTTCGCGAGCCTCGGCTGGCCCGGCTGGGCGGCCGGGGCCGCCCGGATCGGCACGATCGGTCTCGGGATCGAAGAGACGACGGTCGGCCTCGACGGGATCGGCCTGGCGAGCTGGCGCGTCCTCGGGATCGCGTTGCTCGTTGTCGTCTGGCTCACCTACCAGGTGACGCCCGTGATGTACAACGTCGTCGAGCGGATCCAGGCGGTCCTGGTTTCGGCCGCGTTGCTGATCGCGATCCTGTTGTTCGTTCTTCTGGGGTCGATCTCCGAACTCGCGGCGATCCCCACCACGGTCGACAGCGTCGGCCAGCTCCCGCCCGGAGGCGACATCGCCCTGCTGCTCGGTGGCATCGCCTTCGCGGGCGCGGGTGGATATCTCAACCTGTCACAGAGTCTCTGGGTTCGCGAGAAAGGGTACGGAATGGGTCGCTACCAGGGCCGGATCAAGAACCCCATCGTCGGCGACGATCCGGAGCCGGTGCGACGCGGCGGATTCACGTTTCCGCCGACGCCGACGAACATGCGCCGGTGGCGGGGCTGGTGGCGGCTCGTCCAGCTCGAGCATCTGCTGACGTTCGTCCTCGGGCTGGTCGCCGTCGCGACGATGCTCATGGCGATCGCCGCCGAATACGCGGCCGGCACGGCCGAAAGCGGGATCGCCATGTGGACGGACGTCGTCGCCCCACAGGTGGGCGCCCTTCCGGGGGTTCTCCTGTACGTGGCGCTTTTCACCGCGCTGTTGACGACCGAGTACGGCATCGTCGAATCGTTCGTTCGCAACAGCGCCGACATCGTCTACGAGCTGCACGGTCGTTCGGCCGGATGGAGCCTGCCGCGGCTGTTCTGGGCGCTATTGACCGTCTTCACTGGCGGCGGGATCGCCGTCCTGGCGCTCCCGGTGCCGTTCGCGTTCGATCATCCCTTCGAGTTGCTCGTAGTCGGGGCGGCGGCCTCGGGACTGATGATGTGGCCCTACACGGCCCTGCTCGCGATCATGAACACGGAACGACTGCCAGAGCACACCCAGCCCAGCTGGACGCGGCTCGCCATGCTGTGGTGGGCGACGGCGCTTTTCGGGTACTTCAGCGTCCTGCTACTCGGCACGTGGGCGTCCGCTGCCGGATTGCCGTGGGTCGAAACTGACGCGGGCGTCCTCGCGAGCGAGCCCGGCGGGCTGGCGCTGTTTGCCGTCGCAGCTTTCGTGGTCGGGTTCGTCGTGGTGCGGTCCGCACGGGCGAAGCTCGCGTCGAAAGACACCGTTCCCGGTTCCGAACAGGCGCAAGGACCACTCCACTGATCATGACACACTCCCCGGAGGCACTTCGACCGGGATCGGCCGTACATGTACACGTCCATCTCGCTGTCGCCGGCTCGTTCCCGCTTCGCGCCTGTGACTTGCTGTTCGCCGACGACCGCTTGCACATCGTCGAACACGCGTACCTGACGCCGCTGTTCGGACTGGCACGCGGCAGACTCCCTGACGCCGGCGACCGGGCCCGCGAACGGTATCGAGAGGACGGGCCAGCAGGGCTGTTCGAACTGGCCGAGCGGACCCACGTCGTCCACTACGAGTCGATCGAGCGGGTGCGGACGTACGACAGTCGACTGGCACGACCGAAGCTCGCGGTCGACATGAGTAACGGCCCGCCCTACGGGTATCGGATTCATGCACCCGTCGACGTCGAGGCACTCTCGGCCGCACTCGAGTCCCTCGGCGATCGACGCGGGTTCGCCGTCGAGTCGCGGTCGGGTGTCGGGTACAGTCCGGGAAACAGCGTTCGGCGGTTTCTCGCCGGTCGCTAGAGCGCGTCGGCGACTTTTTCGATCGGGTGTGGCGGCTCACCTTCGTAGTCTTCGAGCTGGGATCGACACGACGCACCGGGCGCGACGGGCTGGTCTGCCGGCGAATCGTCGAGCTGGTCGAACAGTATCGACCCGATCGACTTGCTCATCGAGACGTGTTCGGCCTCGTACCCGAACGAGCCGGCCATGCCACAGCACGCCGAGTCGACGGCGTCGACCTCGTAGCCGGCCCGTCGCAGGACGGCCGCCGCGTGGTGGTCTTTCTTCGTCGCCTTCTGCTGGCAGTGGCCGTGATAGGACAGCGACCCCTCGGGCGGATCGAAGTCGACGTTGCGATCGAGTTCGTGGATGTCGATGTACTCCGTGACGCCGTAGGTGTTGGCCGCGACCCGCGCCGCCGCGTCGGACGGCACCAGATCCAGGTAGTCCGACTGATACATCACGGCATCGGACGGCTCGACGGTGACGATATCCCAGCCGTCGTCGACGTACGGTTCCAGCGCCCGGACGTTCTCCTCGGCGGTTGCCCGAGCATGATCGAGCATGCTCTTCGAGAAGGCCGGCCGACCACTGTCGGACACTTCCTCGGGAACTTCGACGTGGATATTGGCGGCTTCGAGGACGCGGACGGCCGCCTTTCCGACGTAGGGGTGGCTGTAGTTCGTGTACGGGTCGGCTATCAGCAGCGCCTTCCGCGCCGCGCTGGCCCTGGGTACGCGTGTCCCGCCTCGGTCGTCAATCCAGTCTCTGAACGTCGTCCGATGGAACGACGGGAGATCACGCTCCTGGGCGATCCCCAGGACCTTCTCCATCACCAGTCCGCTGCCGGGAACCTGCATCGCCCAGTTGGAGAGCGGTGCGAAGGTGCTCCCGAGCCAGAGGACCGTTTCGACGTTCGCGAACAGCTTGTCGCGCAGACTCGTCCCCTCGCGCTGGTGGTACTCGTGGACGACTTCGGCTTTGAGCTTGGCCATGTCGACGCCGCTGGGGCAGTCGTTCTTGCAGCCCTTGCAGCCGATACAGAGACCCATCACCTCGTGGACGAATTCGTCGTCGAAGGGATCCTCGGGCAGGTTCCCGTTCATCGCCGACCGGAGCATGTTCGCCCGCCCGCGCGTGCTCGTGATCTCCTCGTCGGCCGCGCGATACGTCGGACACATCACGCCGCCGGTGGTGTCCTGGTGGCCGGTACACCCGCCACAGCCGTGACAGAGTTCAACCATCCCCTGGAAGCCGTTGTCGTTCTCCCAGTTCAGGACGGGTTCGAAGTCGGCGTCGAAGGTGTAAGAGGCGTCGTACCGGAGGTTCTCGCCGGGGTCGAAGTCCCCGCAGACGTTCCCGGGATTGAGCAACCAATCGGGGTCGAACGCCGACTTGAGGTCCCGGAACGTCTCCCAGAGCTCCTCGCCGTAGAGTTTCCGGTTCCACTTCGTGCGGGCCCGTCCGTCGCCGTGTTCGCCGGAGACCGATCCGCCGTGTTCGATGACCAGATCGGTGATCTGATCGGCCATCTCCCGCATCGTTTCGACACCGTCGTCCGCTTTGAGGTTCAGCAGGGGCCGGATGTGCAACACGCCGGGGCCGGCGTGGGCGTAGTACGCGGCGAAGGTGTCGTGCTCGTCGAAGATCTCCCGCATGCCGGCGACGTACTCCGGCAGGTTCTCGGGCGGGACTGCCGTGTCCTCGACGAACGGCCAGTGTTTCTCGTCGGTCGTACGCGAGAGCAGGATCGGCAGTCCGGCCTTTCGCATCTTCCAGAACTTCGCCTGTCGCTCGTCGTCGTAGGCTTCCAGCGCGTCGCTGGCGTAGACGTCGTCCGAGCCACCGGCGTCAGGAGGCTGGTCGGCCGCCCCGTCGTGGCCGGGAAGCCGGTCGGCGAGCAGGTCGGCGACCTTCTCTCTGGCTTGCTCGGCCGTGTCGGCGTAAAACTCGACCAGCAGCGTCGAATCGGTCCCGTCGGGCAGCGTCGCGACGAGGTTCGAGAACTCGGACGTGTCCCGCGCCAGATCCAGGAAGACGTCGTCCATCACCTCAACGGCGGACGGATCGTGTTCGAGAATCGGAGCGACGTCGCGCATCGCCGGGATCACACCGTCGTAGGTCAACAGGACGACCGCCGTCTCGTTCGGAATCGGTTCCAGCGAGACGGTCGCCTCGGTGACGATCGCGAGCGTCCCCTCGCTGCCGGCCAGCAGCCGTGCGAGGTTGACTTCGCCTCGATCACGAGCGTTTTCGATCAGCATGTCGAGGTTGTACCCCGAGACGTTGCGCTTCAGGTCGGGGTAGCGCTGCTCGATTTCCTCGGCGTCCTCGGTAAGGATCCGCTCGACCTCGGCGTACAGCCGGGCCTCGATCGGAGAGCCGTCCTGTTCGGCCTCCCGTGCACGATCCGAGAGCGAGTCGACGTCGGTCCACCCGAGCGTCGTTCTGGTGCCGTCGGCGAGTACGACCTCACATTCCTCGATGTAGGCGTCGGTCTTGCCGTACTTCAGCGAGTGTGCTCCGGTGGTGTTGTTCCCGATCGCACCGCCGAGAACGCTCTTGTCGCCCCACGCCGGATCAGGGGCGAACTTGAGGTCGTGCGGTGCGAGCGCCTGATCGAGATGGGCGATCGTGACACCCGGCTGGGCACGCGCCGTCGCCGCGTCGGGATCGACCTCGAGCAACTCGTCCATGTAGTGTTTGAAATCCAGGACGACGGCTTCGTTGACCGCCTGGCCGGCGAGACTCGTCCCGCCGCCACGCGGGAGTATCGGGATCCCTTCGCTGGCGCAATACTCCACGACCGCGACGACGTCCGCCGTCGAAGTCGGCGAGACGACGCCGATCGGCAGTTGCTCGTAGGCGCTCGCGTCCGTCGCGAACAGCTGTCGGCTATAGGTGTCGAATCGGACGTCACCGTCGACGCGGGCCCGAAGGTCCGCGACGAGACGTTCCTGGTCGACCGCTGTACTCTGATAATCGTAATTGGCGCGGGAATCGACGACCGGATCCGCGACGCCATCGGAATGTGTTTTCTGTGACATTGTGTTGGATGAGGTTATCTGTTCGAGTTAGAACGCCCCGGGAGCGACGACGTACACCAGCACCATTCCGACAGCGCCGGCAAACAGCGCAAAGAGGATCGTGGGGACGACCGTCTTGCGGAGGATGTCGCCTTCGCGACCGGTGATCCCGACCACGCCACAGATCGCGGCGATATTCTGGACGGAGATCATGTTCCCGATGCCGCCGCCGACGTTCTGGAGCGCGACGACGATCGACCGGGAGATGCCGACCTCGCCGGCGGCGTCGTACTGCAGCGCGGCGAACAGGATGTCCGAGACGGTGTTCGATCCCGTGACGAACCCGCCGAGCGCGCCGATCCAGGGGGCGACCGCCGGCAGTGCCCCGCCGGCACCGAAGGCGACGGCTTGCGAGAGCGCGCCCATCATGCCGAGAGAGGCGTTCACGTATGCCGCTTCGCCAGACTGGATCATGATCTGGGTCAACGAGACGACGATCACCAGCGTCAGTGCCGCCGGCGCGATCTGCCGGGTCGACTCGCGCCAGGCTTCCGCCGTATCCGAGCCGTTCATCCGGTAGATCAGCCCCGTCAGGATCGCAACGGGAATGAACGGCATCGTGCCGGGCAAGTAGAGGTACTGCAGTTCCCATCCGAGCTCGCTGTAGCCTAGCACGACCGGGATACTGACCGAGAACTCCTGGAGCACGGGGACGAGATCCAGCGTTGGCCAGCGCGTGACCAGCAGTACCACACCCACGAGCAGGTACGGTGCCCAGGCCAGCAGCACGGGCATTTCCTTCTTTGGCTCGTCTCCGGAGATGCTATCGAGCGTCAGACCACCGAGCCACAGGTCTGACCAGGATTCCCGTTCCGGGAACGTCCAGGTCTCCCCGGGGACGAGGATCCCCCGATCGGCCATGGCGAGTCCGAGCCCGAACACGACGAACCCGGCGACAATCGACGGGAGTTCGGTCCCGACGAACCACGCGATCGACCACTGGGTCAGCCCCGCAACCACGCCGAGCACCACCGCGAACGGCGCAACCGGCACGGTCGCGCGGGCCGCCCCGCGGATGGATCGCTCGTGCTCGCTGCCGAACCAGTACACAAGCAGGAAGATCCCCAGCACGCCCCAGAATGCGAAGGTCAGTCCGGTGACTACACCGGAGTAGCCCGAGACCAGCGCCTGGAACTCGGCCTGCGTGATCGGGTCGGCCGCTTCCGCGAGCTTTCCCTCATCGATGACGGCGTTGACGCCGCCGAGAATCGGCGTCCCCGCGGCACCGAACTGCGGGTTCGGCGCGTTGAAGAACAGCGCGAACACGGCCGCGCCCAGCGGCGGAAACCCCAGACCGATCAACAGCGGTGCGGCGAGGGCACCCGGCGTGCCAAACCCGGCGACACCCTCGATGATCGTGATGAATCCGAGGCCGATCAACAGCAACTGGATCCGCTTGTCGGTCGCGATCCCGCTGAAGTGCCACCGGATCGTCGAAATCGCGCCGCTGATGTCCAGATAGTTCATCAGCAAGATCGCACCGAACACGATCAGGATGATGTCGATGGCCCCGAGCGCGCCGTAGATCGCGGACGCAACCAACCACGTGGGGTCCATCTGCCAGTACGCCAGTCCGAGGACCGTCGCGATGAGCCAGCCGACACCCATCGCCCGTGCTGCCGACCAGCGAAGCCACAGTAGCAGCGCGAACGCCGCCGCGATCGGGGTCGCCGCCAGAGCTGCTAGCGTGAGCGTCCCCACCATCAGTGATCCACCGCTCTCTGGCCTGAATCGCACGAGTCCTGTGACTCTGGTATACTGTCATCGGACACGTTGATCGGAGCGTGAGCGACACCGCCCGGACGAGCGTCCGAGCGCGTTTCATGCCCGTTCAAATCTGGCATGGATCGAAGGTCCAACTGGAACCACTTGTATCTATTGCATGATTCTATATGAATGATAGGATGGCCGGGCATCGCTTCTCCTCAGTTATGATATTGTCACCATATATGTTATGACACGGATCTGAGAGTCTAGGAGCGAAGAAACGAAAAGAACATACCGAAATTGAAACGGAAGGCGGTATATAAAAAGGAAGTGGCCCGGGACCAGGCGTACACAACTGTATCGAGGGCACACACGAATCGAGGATAGGTGCACACGACTGTAAGATTGCAATAGCTGGACTGTCGCACAATACAATGCTGCGGCGACACGAGAGGAGCAACCAGTACCGCAAACGGTCGGAACGAGGAGACGCGAGAAGCGTACAAACGGGTGCGGGCCGACGATCAGACCGCCAGTTCCGCGCAGTCTTCGGCATTGTCGGCCAGACACCGGGTTCGGCAGGGCTGGTCAACCTGCCGCGCGAGCGCTTCGACGTCCGCCTCCCCCAGCAGACAGCCGATCTGGTACGCCTGTTCGGCCGCCAGATCGATGCCGCCGATCCGATCGAAGAACCGGTTGACGACACAGCGTCGCCAGAGAATCTCCCGAGCGAGTCGCTCGCCGTCGCCGGTTAACGTTGCGCCGCGATACGGCTCGTACTCGACCAGCCCGGCCTCGTCGAAGGCGTCGATCATCTCGGAGACGCTGGCACCGCTGACGCCGAGATACTCCGCGAGCTCGCCGTTGCCGATCGGCGGCTCGTCCAGCAACGTGCGGTACAACAGCCCACAGAGGTACCGGCCTTCGCCGGGGCTGACCGGCAGTTCCGTGTCGATCGCTGGCGGATACTCGCTCATTGTCCCTCCTGTCCGTTCATTCGACTTGCCAGTAGACGACCGTGCGACCAGTCTTGCGTCGTCGGAGATCCCCCTGCTCGACGAGTCCGTTGAGTTTCTGGCGAGCCGACTCGGTACTCACGCCGAGCACGTCCGAGACGTCCGTCGTCGTGACGACCGGCCCGGCGACGGCGTCGAAGACGCTCAGGACCGCTTGCCTGTCGGCCTTCTCGACGAACTGTCCGTCCTCGTCGCGAACGCGCTCGCGCCGGCGCTCGCGGCGTTTGCCCCCGGATACGTCGCCGCGACCGCCGCGCCGGTGCCCGCATCCACGTCCCTTGCCCGTTCGGCCACCGGTTTCGTGTTTGGGTGCCATCACGTGTCGATTGGTTGTCGGCGAGCATAATCCTTTTGCTAGTACCAAATTGGTATTCGAAACACGATCATAGTTCGACCGTCGAACCGACGCCGACGCGCTCGTAGTCCTCGCCGAACGCGGCTTCGAGTTTCCGGCGGGCGTCGTGACCGGTGCAATGTGTGGGCGCGATCCGGTCGACGCGTTCGCCGACCCAGGCGACGGCCTCATCGAGCTCATCGGGGTCGGGCGATCGGAGGTGGGTTCCTCCGAGGACGGTCCGGACGGGACGATCGAAGACGTCCTCGGCGTGAGCGATCGTGTTCCGGAGTCCAGCGTGACAGCAACCCAGGACCAGCCCGAGGCCGTCCTCGCCATCGACGACGATCGACTGATCGTCGTGGACCGGATCGGGTCGGGCAGTTCCGTCAGGCTCCCGAAGTTCGCCGGTCGCGCTGTCGGGATAACGGCGTGGTACCTCGCCGAGTGCGTAGATCCCGTCGACCACTTCGACGGGGTCGCGGTGCGTATTGATCGCCGCGTGTGATTCGAGCCACGCCGGGGTGTACGGCAGGCCGATGGACTCCTCGCCGTGATACTTCGGCTCGAACGCGTCCGGGTGGACGTAGATCTCCTCGACGTCGTCGACGAACGCCGGAAGCCCCTTCGTGTGATCGTAATGGCCGTGGCTCAACACGATCGTCTCGTAGGGACCCAGCCCCAGCTTGCCGGCATTGTCGGCGGCGATTCCAGTCTGCCCGGTGTCGAACAGCAGTCCACCGACGTCGGCGGCAAAGCCCCACTCGGCCCGCAGCCCTTTCGGCCGCGACCCGCTGACCTCGTTGTCCGAGAGAATTGTCACGCGCGTCATCGACCGCCTCCACGAGTATGTTCGTGGCCGTGATCGTTGCCATCGTGGTCGTGGCCAGGGTCGTGCCCGTGATCGTTGCCATCGTGGTCGTGGCCAGGGTCGTGCCCGTGATCGTTGCCATCGTGGTCGTGGCCAGGGTCGTGCCCGTGATTGTGATCGTGTTCGTGGCCAGGGTCGTGGTCGTGCCCGTTCTCGTGGTCATGGCCGTGCTCGTGGGCGTAATCATGGCCGTGCCCGCCGTCACCGTGCCCGTGGCCACCTCCACAATTGTCGCTGCCGGGCCGTGCTCGCTCGAGGCCGTCGTCCTGAAAACGCTCGATCGCGTCCCGGACTGTTCCGTCCGCGCCACAGTAGACGGGAAATTCCATCGCGTGGAACTTCTCGATCGCCCGCTGTCCGAGGTGGCTACAGACGAGCGCGTCGGCACCCGTCTCGACGACCGTCTGTGGCGGCGATCCACTGCCACCGCGGTGGTCGCTGTCGTTTTCGTAGACGTCGACGGTGTCGGTCTCGGTGTCGTAGACCGTATACGTCGGCGCTCGTCCGAAGTGCTGGGACACGTCGTCGTCGAGGCCCCCCTCGCCGAGGCTCGGCACGCAGACTTTCATCGTATCCGTTCGTCGTAGTCACCGGCAAAGAATGCCACTTCCGGTTTCGTCGTCCGTGCAAGACTCTCCCGCGAGAGGACACAACCTGATGTGCCGGCCGCACCTATCTACGGTATGCGACTCACGGCAGAGCCGATCGACATCGGAACGCGAACGCCGACCGTGCTGCTCAACTCGGCTGACGCATCCGAGATCGGCGTCCATCCGCTCGACCGGGTCCGGATCCAGTTCGACGGCGGGACGACGACGGGAATCGTCGAGGTGACCGACGAGTTGGTATCGAGAGGGGTCCTCGGCGTCACGCGACCACTCGGCCACGTCACCGGGCCCGTCGACGTCGTGGTCGCGGACAAACCGGAATCAGTCGTCCACCTCAGGGAGAAACTCGTCGGCGAGGAACTGGAAATCGAGGAGTTGCGAACGATCGTCGAGGACATCGAACGCGACCGGCTGAACGACGTCGAGTTGAGCGCTTTCGTCTCGGGCGTGTTCGCGAACGGGCTGTCACGTGAAGAGATGCAGAGCCTGACGTCGTGTATGGTCGACGTGGGCGAGACGCTTGAGTGGGAGCAAGCCCCGATTGGGGACAAACACTCGATCGGCGGCGTGGCGGGCAATCGGGTGACCCCGATCGTCGTCGCCATCGTGGCTGCCGCAGGGGTACCGATCCCGAAGACCTCCTCGCGAGCGGTGACCTCCGCCGCCGGGACGGCGGACACGCTGGAAGTATTCTGTGACGTGGAGTTCACGCTCGAAGAGATCCGGGAGATCGTCGACCGGACGAACGGCTGTATGGTCTGGGGTGGATCGGTCGACCTCTCGCCGGTGGACGACAAGATCATCCGTGCCGAGACGCCGCTCTCGATCGACCCGAAGGGGCAGATCGTCGCGTCGGTCCTGTCGAAGAAGAAAAGCGCCGGGTCGACGCACGTCGTCATTGACATCCCATACGGAGAAGGCGCGAAGGTCGAGACCCTGTCCGAGGCGCGGGAGATAGCCAGGGACTTCAACCGGGTCGGTCAAGGCCTCGGGATGGAAATTGACTGTGCAATCACGCGGGGAGAACAACCGGTCGGGCGTGGCGTCGGACCGGTCCTCGAAGCGCGCGACGTGCTCGCGGTTCTGGAGGGTGATGGACCGGACGACCTCCGAATCAAAAGCGAGCGCCTCGCACAGATGTTGCTCGACGCGACCGGCGTCGAAGCGTCGGCGAGGGAGATACTCGCTGACGGCCGCGCGGTCGAGAAGTTCCGGGAGATCGTCGACACACAGCGCGGCGATCCGGACGTGAGCGTCGACGACCTCGTCCCCGGACAGCACGTTGCGGCGTACACTGCAGACCGCGACGGCATGGTGACACACGTCGACAATCGGCGCGTCAACGAGCTCGCAAGGCGAGCCGGTGCACCAAAAGACATCCGTGCGGGCGTCTGTCTCGACTGCCGGGTGGGCGAGCGGATCCAGAAGGGGACGGAGCTGCTGACCATCCACGCCCAAAAAGAGTCGAAGCTCGAACAGGCGCTGTCGTTCGCCGGCGCGAACACGCCGGTCAGAGTGCTCCCCGAAGACGAGGCACTCGTCGAACAGCTCTGAAAGAGGACCTTCGTCTCAGGCTCGGAAAATACAGTACTATCTTTGATATGTTGGTGGCGCCAGAACGGAACTCAGTTCAGTCTCGGCGATTTTCACCCCGACCGGCGACGAGAGGAGACAGGTAATTCCCGGGAAAATCGCACCGTTCGGCCCGGTATGCCGGTATCACCGCGAAAGCGCCGTCACGAACGACGGCAAAGTTACACACTAATGATATGTTTATGCAGAGGGCGGCCATAGGAAGTCGTGTATGACAGACCACGGTGCGGATACGCTCGTTACGGCGGATTGGGTCGAAGACCATCTCGAGGAGTTCCAGGCGGACGATCCGGAGTATCGACTCGTCGAGATCAACAACCCGACGGTCACCGCGGACTCGGAGTACACCCCCTACGAAGAGGGGCACATCCCGGGTGCGACCTTCTTCCACTGGGAAGAAGACCTCAGCGATCCGGTGGCGCGGGACATCCTGGACAAGGAGTCCTTCGAGAAGCTGAACGGTGAAGCGGGGATCACCGAGGACTCGACGGTCGTCCTCTACGGTGGCGGGCGCGTCCCGAACTGGTTCGCGCTGTTCGGCTACTGGGAGTACAAGTACTACGGCCACAAGGACGTTCGCATCGTCGACGGCGGGAAGACCTACTGGGTCGAAAACGACTACCCGCTAACCACGGAGGTTCCGGAGTTCACGCCCCAGGAGTACAACGCACGGGGGCCGTTCGAGAACATCCGCGCGTACCGATCCGACGTCGAGCAGGCGATCGACTCCGGCGTGCCGCTGGTCGACGTCCGTTCGCCCGAGGAATTCACCGGCGAAGTCATCGCGCCCGAAGGGCTCCAGGAAACTGCCCAGCGCGGCGGTCACATCCCCGGCGCGAAGAACGTCCCGACGACGTCAGTTCTGAACGACGACGGCACGTTCAAGAGCCCCGACGAGCTCCGGGCACTGTACAAAGAGGTCGGCATCGAAGAGGACCAGTCGGTCATCACCTACTGCAGAGTCGGCGAGCGCTCGTCGATCGAGTGGTACGTGCTCCACGAGTTGCTCGGCTTCGACGACGTCGAGAACTACGACGGCTCCTGGACGGAGTGGGGCAACACGATCCGCGCCCCGATCGAGACCGGCGACGCGGAGTAGTGGCGACACGGGCACGCAGCTTTTTGCCGAACGAACCGACGTGACACCACCGGCGGTATCACAAACGTAGAGTGGACCTACGAGAGGAGTCTCCGGTCGCTCCGGCCGGTGCCGAGCCGACAGCGTTAGAAGTCCCAATCGTGTAGCCACGCCCATGGACCAGCAGACGTCGGACAGGATCGTCGCGGTCGCAGTCGCGACGGTTCTCGTCGGCGGTGGCGTGCTCACCTGGCAGGCGATCCAGCAACGCCAGACGACTCACATGAGTGGCTCGATGATGGACGGATCGTCCACGATGGGTGGCACAGACCCGACCGTCTACGCCGTCGGAACGGTACTCGCGGTCGCGCTGTTGATCGGCATCTATGCGATCATGCGGGGCGAGACCAGTGGACGCACGGACACGGCTGCTCCGGCCGCCAACACGGTGCAGGCGGACGTGGGCGGACGACCGACTACCGGTATCGACGAGACGGCAGGGGGCGGGAGTAGTACGAGCACGTCCGAAGGGGCGGCACGCACATCCGAAGCGGAGAACGAGTCCGACGAGACAGGGCAGCGCGCGACCGCGGACCAGTCGGAGCAGGCTGGATCCGCCGACGAGGGATCGAGGGCCGAAACTGACCAGACTGACCAGTTAGCCCGCCAGGTCCTGGATCTGTTGCCGGACGACGAGCGCCGGATCCTCGAGCCGGTCGTCGAGTCGCCGGGAATCACCCAGATCGCACTCCGGGACCGATCGAACTTCTCGAAGAGCAAGGTGAGCCAGACCGTGTCCGAACTCGAAAAACGCGGCCTGCTCTATCGGGAGAAGCAGGGCCGAACCTACCGAGTCTATCCGGGCGACGACCTCGGAGATCGGCTCGAAGGCTGATCACCGGAGAACTGCCGCCACGAACGATCTTGGCAATGAAAAACGTTCTAATCGAAGTATAAACGTTCTCGGACGGTTTGCAGCGTTCGTTTAGACCCACGGGGATAACCCAGTAACCCCCATAGGAAGGGGTGAGGAGATCACACGATGACAGACGGAACCGACCGCTGGCTGCTCCTGGTGGTCGCACTGATCGGTGTTGCACTGCTCGTCCCGGCCGTCAGCGCACACGGGACGAACGAGACGACGGACGGCTGGACAGACTGGGTGAACACGAACGTCTGGGGCGGCGACGCACCGGACGACGTCGGCCCCTACGCCCCGGCGCGTGATGGCCATCATGGGCCACACGGTGGCGGCCACTACGGTCCGGCCGACGGCAGCTACGCGGGTGACAGAAATTACGCGAACGAGACCCGATACGGCGGCCAGTACGGCCCACATCACGGTCCACATCACAGCTGGGCGTACGGAGCGGGTGACGAACGGCCCGCAAACGCGTCGTACTATCACGGAGGCGCATACGTAAACGGTTCTGCGCACTATCACGGAGCATACGCAAACGGAACGTACTACCCGGGCGACGGCTCTGAGAACGGGACGTACTACCCGAATGCATCGACCGTGAACGGAACCGACTACCCGAGTGACGGTTACGGGAACAGCCCGCTTCACTCCGATGAACCCCGAACGGACGGTACGGACGATTCCGAGTGGCGATACCGCGGCGGTCCGGGGGGATGTCATTGACTGAGCTAGCACTCCGCTCGCGAACCGGTCGCGCAATCGGAGCCGTCGCCGGCACGGTCGCGGTCCTGGCGGCGCTGACGATGCCCGCCGCCGCCCAGCACGGAGGCGGCGCGATGGGCGGTGGCGTCGGCGGCGTCGGCTGGTTCGGGCTCGGGCCACTGCTGTGGATCGTGGTCATCGGCGCGATCGTCGCGCTGGTCACCGGATACGCGCGGCCGAACAACTCGACCGAAGCCGACCCTCGATCCGGCACGGACGGTGCACTCGCTGCACTACGGGAACGATACGCCCGCGGCGAACTCTCCGACGAGGAGTTCGAACGACGACGACAGCGACTGCAGCGCGACCAGTTGTAGGCAATCTGGCTGCTTTCAGTAATCCCAATGTACTACATAGATAGTAGCGGTTTAGTGTGCTCGGGTCCCCTGTGCTAACGAAGGGCACTCACCGAGTCACTTCGGATGATACCATGGAACAAGAATACGATATCATCGTCGTCGGCGGGGGCATCAGCGGCGCATCGCTGCTGTATACGATCTCGAAGTTCACAGACGTAGAGCGCGTCGCGCTGATCGAGAAGGAGGACGAGATCGCGGCGATCAACTCCCACGTCACGAACAACTCCCAGACGCTGCACTTCGGGGACATCGAGACGAACTACACGCTGGAGAAGGCAGAATCGGTCAAGCGCGGTGCCGAGATGGTCGCGGGCTATCTCGAAGACCACGACCCGGACCGGGAGATGCACAGCAAGCGCTCGAAGATGGTGCTTGCCGTCGGCGACGAGGAAGTCGAGAAACTCAGGTACCGGTACGAAGAGGAGGGATTCGGCGACCTGTATCCGAAGCTGGACGCGGTCGGCCGCGAGCGGATCGCCGAACTCGAACCGAAGGTCGTCGAGGGGCGCGAGCCCGACACCGAGCTGCTCGCGCTGCACACGCCCGACGGCTACACCGTCGACTACGGCGAGATATCGAAGTCGTTCGTCGAGCAGGCCCGCGAGGAAGGCAACGTCGACGTCTACACCGGCACGAAGGTGACCAACATCGACGAGACGATGGAGGGATTCACCGTCGAGACCAACGACGGAACCTACACGTCCGACGCGACGGTCGTCGCCGCAGGCTCGCACAGCCTGCAGATCGCCAAGGAGATGGGCTACGGCGACGACATGGCACTGCTCCCGGTCGCGGGGAGTTTCTTCCTTTCGGAGGAGGGGCTGCTGAACGGGAAGGTCTACACCCTCCAGATGAAGCGCCTGCCGTTCGCGGCCGTCCACGGCGACGCCGACGTCCACGATCCGAACATCACCAGATTCGGTCCGACCGCGAAGTTCGTGCCGGCACTGGAGCGCGGTCGCCTCTCGACGGTCCCGGATTTCCTCGACGTGTTCGGGTTCAGCCCGGCGGCTTTTTTGAGCTACGCGAACATTCTCGCCGACCGGGTGCTGTTCCCGTTCGTGCTCAAGAACCTCTTCTATGACGTTCCGAAGGTCGGCAAGGAGGCGTTCCTGCCGCACGTCCAGAAGGTCGTCCCGACCGTCGAGGCCGACGACATCGACCGCGCGAAAGGCTACGGCGGCGTCCGGCCCCAGATCGTCGACACCAGCGCGAAATCGCTGGACATGGGCGAGGCCAAGATCCGCGGTCACGGCATCATCTTCAACATCACGCCTTCTCCGGGCGCTTCGACCTGTCTGCAGAACGCGATGGAGGACACCCGCCAGCTCGTCGAATTCCTCGAAGCCGACTACGAGTTCGACGAGGAGGGCTTCGAGAGCGAGACGATCAACAATTTCCCGCGGGCCGACTGATCGATCGCGGCGTCCCGCCAAGATCACACACCTTTTTGCACGTCTGTGCGGACAGTAGAGTGATGGGCGAGTGGAGCGACGTCTGTGTGCTGGTGCCGACCTACAACGAAGCGGCGGCTATCGGCGACGTCGTCGGCGGGTTCCGCGAGCAAGGCTTCGAACACATTCTCGTGATGGACGGCGGCTCAACCGACGGAACGCGCGAGATCGCCCGCGAACACGGCGCCGAGGTGCGCCAGCAGACCGGCTCGGGTAAAGGACAGGCAGTCCGGGAAGCGATCTCGCTGATCGAGCAACCGTACGTCCTGCTGGTCGACGGCGACGCGACCTATCGCCCGGAGGACGCACCGGAGATGCTCGATCCGCTCCTCGACGGTGAGGCCGAACACGTCATCGGGGACCGGTTCGCGGACATGGAAGCGGGCGCGATGTCCCGGCTCAACAGGGTCGGCAACCGGCTGATCAACAGCGCGTTCCGGTTCGTCCACGGGCGGGACTTCGCCGACATCCTCAGCGGCTACCGGGCGTTTACGACCGAGTCAGTTCGACGGTTCGCACTGACGGCCGACGGGTTCGGGATCGAGACGGAAATGGCGGTCGAGTGTGTCAAACACAACGTCCCGACAGAGGTCGTCCCGATAACGTACCTGCGACGACCGGAGGAAGCCGACACGAACCTCAACCCCTTCCGCGACGGAGCGATCATCCTGTTGACGCTCTATCGCATGGCGAAAACCAACAACCCGCTGTTCTATTTCGGGAGTATCGGCGGCCTGTCAGTGCTCGCCGGGATCGTTCTCGGCGCGTACGTCGCCGTCGAGTGGTTCACGCGCAACGTCTCACACGAGGTCATCGCCGTCCTGGCGACGCTCGCGATCATCTTCGGCGTGCAACTGCTGATCTTCGGCGTGCTCTCGGACATGATCGTGACGCTCCACCGCGAACAGCTCCATTTCATCGAACGGGTCGCGAGCGAGGGCGAACGCGCCCGTGACGACGGGGCGGATCAGAACGGGACGAGCGACCGCAACTGACTGAGCAGCCCTCGCGGCGAACTCCGGAGGTCCTCGAAGACGGGATAGAGTTCGTCGAGCAACTCTTGTTTCGACTCGAACCGATCGCGATCGACTTCGTCGAGTGCGTTCGCGAGTTGCACCGTGCGCCCTGCAGCGTCGTACGGAACCGACTGATCGCCCAGTTCCGCGACGACGGTCTCCCGGTCGACCGGGAACGAGAAGTCCGCCTCCGAGAGCGTTCCGTCGAGCGCGGCGATCCCGAACTCGACCGATTCCGGTTCGCTCAGGTCGTCGTTCGCAGGTGGCCGTACTCCCATCAGGGGAGTTCACGGTCCCGAGCGTTGAAAAACCTCCGACACGATCCGACGTGTCGACGGGCGATCAGGCCCCGGTATCGGCGAGCCATTCCTCGCCCCACGACTCGATGGCGTCGAACACCGGACACAGCGACTCACCTTTCTCCGTCAGCCGGTAGTACGAGGCGACGGGCGCGTCCTCCTCGAGGCGGCGCGTGACGAACCCTTGCTCCTGGAGGTCGTCGAGCACCCGCGAGAGCGTCCGCGCGCTGGCGTCTGTCGCCCGCTTGAGTTCGTTGAACCGACGCTCGCCGTTCTGCAGCTCGTGCAGGACGACCAGTCGCCACTCGGAGCCGATCTGTTCGATCGTTCTGATGACCGGACACGGCCCGGGCTGTTCGTCCGTAGCAGTGAGTTCCGATGACATCGTGGTTACCTGGTGGCGTCTATGTCCGGGAATCGATAAATAGGTTCGGGTACGAACCAGGTATTGCAATGAAACCAACTATCTCGATGCAACTGCTAACCGGATCGACGGTCAACCGACGGCCCTCGGGAGGTGTCGCCTGATGATCCTCGAGCTGACAGGTTCAGGTGAGGCGTTCCTGCTCGCTCGCGTCCTCTTTGGCGTCATACTCACGTTCATGGGCCTGAACCACCTGACGAACGCCGAGGACATGATCGGCTACAGTCAGGCGAAGGGGATCCCGGCGGCGGGAGTGCTCGTTCCCGCGACGGGGTTCCAGCTCCTCGCTGGCGGACTCGGGATCGCTATCGGTGCGTTCCCCGTCGTCGCGGCGGGCGCGATTGCCGTGTTCCTGCTCGTCGCGACGCCGACGATGCACGACTTCTGGGCGGTCCCCGAGGACCAGCAGCAGAGCGAGATGACGAATTTCCTGAAGAACGTCGCGCTCCTGGGCGGTGCGCTGGCGTTTCTGGCACTCGGTAGCGTCGAGTGGCCCTACGCGGTCGGCGTCGGCCTGTTCTGATAGAGCAGGCCCCTCGCTGTCTACCCGCCCGCCGTGCCGACACACGGGGATATAAGCGGACAGCACTCCCAGGTCCCGCGTATGTTCGGATGGCCGGGAGAGACGACGGTCCTGCAGACGGGGCTTGACGCGGTTCTCGACGCGCCGCCGTGGCCGACGCAACTCCTGCTGGTGACTGTTGGCGTCCTCTCCGCGCTGGTCGCTTATCGGCTGGCCGACCCAGGCGGGAGGTGGACGCGTCGGCTCCGTTCCCGACTGCTTTTGGGCGTCCCCTGGGGAACGATCCTGACTGGATCGTTCCTGCTCGGGATGTTCCTCATCATCCAGGGCGCATATAGCGGCGACATCTTCGACCCGCGCCAGCCGGTCACCTACGCGTTCGTCGCCTGGTCCTACGAGTACCCGCTGGGGGTTCTCACAGCCCCATTCAGCCACGGGGGGTTCTCGCATCTCCTCGGCAACCTCATCGCGCTCGCCGTGTTCGGCTCGATTGCCGAGTACGGCTACAGCCACTTTCGACCGGGCCGCGGCGTCCAGATCGAGTACGCGTCCCGGCAGAGCCCGTACGTCCGCCCGCTGGGTTTCGTCGGCGCGGTCGTCCTCGTCGGGATCGCGACCTCGGCGTTCGTGCCGGGGCCGATCATCGGCTTCTCCGGCGTCGTCTACGCGCTCGCAGGGTTCGCGCTCGTCGTGCGGCCGCTGACGACCGTCGTCGGCCTCCTGTTGACTGACGTGCTGCGCGACCTCTACAGCGCCTTCACGAGCCCGGTGGCGACGTACTCGCCCAGCGTCCGACACGTCGACGTCTGGTTCGCCGACATCTCGGTGACCGGACACCTGCTCGGCTTCCTGATCGGCGTATTGCTCGGGATCGTCCTGTGGCGACGGCGCGAGGAGCGGCCGCGAGCGGCCCGGATCTGGTTCGCGGCAGTGCTGTTCGGACTGGTCCAGCGGCTGTGGCTGGCGTACGCCCCGCTCGGCAACGGCCGGTACGCCCTCTTTCGTGGCGTCGGCGTGGCCTTCGTCTTCCTGCTGGCGGCGGCCGTCGTCGGCGCGGCGATCTGGCCGTCCCGTCCGTCGATTCCGTGGCCATCCCGGATTCCGGAGCGGCTCGCCGAGGAGGCACCGTCCCGCGGACAGGCCGCCGCCGGCGTGCTCGTGATGATCGTGCTCTCGCTCTCGCTCGTCGGCGTCGTGACCCACCTCCAGACGGTCGAATCGACCGAGCTACCGAACGACCCCGTCGAGGTGCGGGACTATCAGGTCGGCTACTCCGAGAACGTCACGAACCAGCTGTATTCGGTGGTCGACATCCCGGGTCTCCAGCAGGTGACCTCGGTCGATTCCAGCGGCGTGATCGTCTACAGCGAGCGTCGCAACGTCTGGCAACTCGCGGCCTCGAAATCACGCCTGGCGTCGAACGGATACGCGCGGGTCACCGTCGGCGGCGTCGGCTGGCGCGAGACGGTCGGCGTCACGCGTACGGGCTGGTCGGTGGTCGGCGGCAGCGAGACGTATCGCGTGCGGCTGCACCCACCGGACGAACCGGCCCGGCTGGCGTTCGCTTCCGACCCGGCGACAGCCGAGGCGATCATCGCGAACCGATCGATCACGCTACGGCCGGCCGGCACGGACTTCGAGGTCGTGGTCGACCGCGCCAACGAAACGCTCGGCGTCGCGACTCTCCCCGAGTCGGGGGCGAACACGACCGTCGGCGAGATCCGGTTCGAGCGCGAGGGCAGAAACCTCTACGCGAGTTACGACGGCACGCGCGTCCGGGTCGCGAACAAGAAGGTGCCGCCGACCCGGCGAGACTAGTCGGACGACTGGCTAGATCGGCCGTCCGAGGAGATCCACTCGATCCGGAACGCCTCGGCGTCGATCGTCTCGGTCTCTGCCTCGTGGAAGTCGAACTGCCGGGGCAGGTCGAGTTCGACCGCGAACGCGTGGGTGACTTCCCCGCCGTTGTCCGCGGCGAACGACTCGACGAAATCGCGGCTCCCCTGGTTGTGGATCGAATAGGAGACGGCGGCGATCTCGGCGGTCGTCTCCAGAAACGCGCGGTCGGCGTGCTCGTTGCCGGCCTGTGCGCCGAAGGGCGGGTTCATCACGACCGTCGCGTCCTCGATCGACAGCGGCGGGCGCGTGGCGTCGGCACGGATCCACTCGACTGAACTGGCCGTCCCGACGCGGCGCTCGTTCTCCCGGGCCGTCGCCAGCGGGGCCGGATCGAGATCCAGACCCACGACTCGGCGCGGACCGCGCAACGCGGCCGCCAGCGCGAGCATCCCCGTCCCACAGCCGAGGTCGATCACCGTCCGGTCCTCGATGTCGCCCTGTAGATCCGCCGTGTGGATCAGACTGGCGGCGACTTCCGGCGGCGTGCGATACTGCTCTAAGGGCGCTCGCGGGTCGTCAAACCCGGCGACGACGCCCAGCTGCTGGGCGAGCGCACTCTTCGTGACCATCACTTCCAATACACGCCGTGCATTGAAAATTCTGTCGTATGCTCTGTGGTAATCTCTGCCGGGAATCACAGCGCTCGACGGGGCGGAGAATCCCAGAGTGACACCGCCGACGGTATCAGCTCTACTAGGGACCGGCGTGTGAGTTCGTACCGCCTCACGTAACGGAATACATACCATTTGACACTGGCGTGCGAGACAGAGAGCGCCCATCTGATACGGACGCTATTGACCTGCCCAGTCTCTATCAGTACCATTGTGACCGATACAGATGGTGTATCCTGCGCCGCGATTTATCGTACCTGTAGGGTTGGTAGTAAGATTACCGTTCTCCATGGTTCCCTGCGGGTAGCTACTAAATAACCATTCTCTGATAAATCATAGTATGAATGTATGAGACGCAGAACCTTCGTCGCAACCGGAACAGTAGCTGGGCTAACGTTTCTCGCCGGTTGCGGCTCGAACGATTCCGATGTACAGACAACGGAGACCGGAACCACTCGAGAAACCAGTGACGGTACCGACACGGCGGGGGAAGGAGAGTTCTCCGTCACTGTCGAACCGTCCACGGCAGCACTCGAATGGGGTGTCGATTACTCCCTGGACGTCACGATGGAAGCCGGAAACGAACCGATCCAGACAAGTTCTGAAATCTGGTGGGAAACAAACATAGATCCCGGCTGGACGCGCGTCCAGGGAACGAACGTCGTCTGGGACATCCCGACCGGTCAGTCGGAGACGAAGACCTTCGACATTATCCCGCCGGCCACCGGTGACATTACCTTCGCCGTCGCTGATGTGGATCAGTTCTCCGACATCCTCACCGAATGGGAACTCGCGGTCGCACCGCCACAGGCCTCCCTCGGCGAAGCGATCTCGTATTACGATGGACTCGACGTCTCCATGCAAGCCTCGTTACAAGATACCCTCGATGTAACTATCCACGAGTACGGGGGTGCGGGTAACCCGTACGAGGGTGAATATTCGATACGACCAACCCCGGCGGGGTCGAGCCAGTGGCTCATTTTGACGGTGGCTGCGGAGAACTCGACGGCAAATGTCGACGTAGCTCCGCCGAATCACGATCACATCGACGTGTTGGCCGCAGGAATCCAGCTCGAACGCAAGAATGTTCTGTTTAATTACTTATCAGATCGGGATTTCGAAATCGTCGGTGACCCGCCCGAAGAGGGCGAGAGTGCGTATATGGTCGATTTCACCCAGGAGCAGGGCTACTACGATTGGCAGAATGTCCTTGTCCCCACCGCGACCGCGACCGGCTGGCTCCCCTATGTCGCGAATTCCGACGTCACGCTGGATGACATTGCGGTCCTGCTGGAGCACAACGAGATCCGCGCGAGGTGGGAGTGAGACACATGGATTCAACACCGGCTGTCCGACCCGAGGCGACCTCCGAACCAGATCACGTCACGAGCACGGGCCTCGAGGAGAACGTCGCAGCGGCTCTCGCCTACGCGTTAGGCTGGCTCACCGGGATCGTCTTCTATTTCCTCGAATCCGACAACGACCACGTTCGGTTCCACGCCAGCCAGAGTATCGTAATTTTCGGTGGATACACTATCGCCACGTTCGTTCTCAGTTTCTTCCAGAGCGGGCTGTTCATGAGCGATCGTGGTGGGCTGGCTTTCGGCTTCCTGTCGATGACCCTCGCGCTCGCGAGCTTGACCGTCTGGGTGGCCGCGGTTGCCACCTGGGTCTACCTGCTTGTCCGGACCTTTCAGGGCAAGAACCCCCGGATTCCCGGTGCCGCCGGTATCGCCGACAGTATCGCGTGAAAGATTGGACGGGGTCACTATGAGACAGCGGGATACTGCTGGAACCGTTCGGTCTCGTCTCACACGGCTCGCACTGCCCAGTTTCGCGTCATGTGGACGATCAATATCCATTCACCCCGACGAATATCGTTCCGGGCGTATCGCCGGAAGTATTACCAGGTGCCGTGGAACGTGTCGAACTCCAGGTCTTCGAGAGACTCGTCGCCGACGGCGATCCGGTACTCCTGAGGGGTGAGGATCGGCTGTTTGAACTGCGGGCCGTCGTCGGTCGTGATCCGGGGGCAGGCCGTGTTGACGTAGGCGTCGAGCCCGAAGTTCGTCAGTCGGTCGGGCGTGACCTCGTCCATCGTGATCATGTAGGCGTCGTCGTTGCTCTCGACGATTTCCTGTGCCGTCTCCCAGCGGCCCTGCCCGATCTTCGTCGAGAAGATGACTCCCCACGTGTCGGCGTCCATCGCCCTGTGAACGGCTGCGTAGCGCTGTTTCATGAACTGCTCGGAGTCGGCCAGATCGAGCGAGTTGTTCACCGGGTCGGCGATGACGACCGTCTTCTCGGGGTGTTCCATCGCCAGTCCCAGCGGGTGGAACTTCCCGCCGCCGACGTACAGGATCTGGTCGGCGTCGACGTCCGCGCTGGCGTAGTTACAGCCCAGGACCTGCCCCTCGTGAGTCAGGCGCTCGTCGCCCCGGCGCGTGTGGACCGTGTACCCCCGATCTTCGAGCCACTCGCGCATCTCGTCGAACTTGTTCATGTGCTGGGCGGTCGTCACGAGACCGACGTCCTCGTCTTCTCCCGGCGGATCGAGTTTCTCATCGAACGCTTGCTCCATGATGGGGAAGACGTCCACGTTCGAGAACAGCGGAACGTAGATGATCTTCTCGGACTCTTTCATCGGGGAGTGGCCGAAGTGGACGAACACGTCCGTCCGACGCATGAGGTCGGTGTCCAGATCACAGGCACCGTAGCAGTGTTCCCCCGACAGCAGTACGCTCACGTCGTCTGGAAGCTCCGACCGGAGGTCGTCGACGACGGCGGGGCCGCGGCGCTTGAGCCCCTCGGGGAACTGTAGCCCGACAGAGGTCGCGCCGCGCTCTTTGACTTCCGAGACGATGCGGTCGAGTTCGTAGTCCCACTCGCGGTCGTGTTTGAGAGAGAGGCCGGTATTGCGGAGATCGCCCTCGGTCCGTTCCTGGCTCATTGGACCGTCTTAACGGTCGAGACTGTTTAAGAAGCGTGTTTCCGGATGGCTGGCTCTGGTAGTGACTGCGAGTCTGGCCCTCCACCACCATAGATACTAAGAAACATGTGCACATATATCACACTATGACACGGTCCTCGCGTCGCGCGTTCGTCGCGGCGGCCGGCAGCATCCTCTCTGCGGGGTGTCTGGCCGCTCCGGGTCGACGAGAATCGGGCGACTCAGAGACGGAGTATCCTTTCGAGGGCCCCGATCCGCTGGGCTTCGAGGCCGTCCCCAACGACGTGGCCGACCCGCCCTCCTTCCAGGGGGAACGGGTCTACGAATCGGACGTCGCCCGGGGAATTATCGATGTCGTCGACCGGCAGAGTGGATGGACGACGCTCGTGTACGGCCGTTCGCAGGACGGCTACGAGACGCCCGAACTGAGGGAACTCTCGCCGAACGGAGAGGTGGTCGGTTCTCGGACGCTGGACGCGGTCCCGTCGAACAGGGTCTGGCATCTGGAACAGCCTGGAGAGCGACTCGTCGTGGGCGGACGACGAGAACAGGACGACCGGGAAGCGTCGTGGTTCCGCGGTGTCGACTCCGAGTTCGCGTTCGATGCCGACTGGCGGACCGTCTACGCCGGAGTGACCGTCGACGGTGACTCACTCCTCGGAGCGGGGACGCTCTGGTACGAGGGCAGTTCGGGTGATCTGGGTGCCGTCTGTCACCGAATCGGCCCTGGCGGGTCGATTACGTGGGAGCAGACCGACGAGGAAGCGGGAACGGATCGACGGTTCTGGTCGGTCACGACTACTTCCGAGGGCGTGCTTGCAGGCGGATCGAACGGCGGCGATATATGGCTCGTCTCCTACGCCGACGGCGAGGAATCCTGGCGACGAACGATCACCCACGGCAAAGAAGCCTACATCGTCAGACAGCTCACTGCCGGACCGACAGGCACGTACGCGGTAGCCCAGACGAACCAGTTCGCACAGGGCAACAACCACCTGATGTTGCTTTCGCTCGGTGCCGAGGGATCCGTCGAATGGGCGCGCGTCTTCGATCCGAACTTCGAGGAGTACACGGAGGGACCGATGGAGCTGTACGGTGGCGAGTTCGTCGACGCTGGCGGGCCGGTACTCGTCGGCCACACCGGCGATCGGGTCTGGCTGGCCGCGACCGAGCCGGACGGATCCATGCGGTGGGCCGGTTACTACCCCGAATCCCGCGGGGATCGGATCGTCAGATCGCTCGGGCTCGCGGCGGCCGACGGGCGACTCTCGCTGTACGGCAGCACCGGCACCCATCAGGAGGAGACGCCCTGGCTCGCCTGGTTCGAACCGTAACTGCCCCATATAGGCCCAAAATTTATTTTCGCATTGTTGGTACTAATGTGCATGCACACACCCTCCAGACGAGCGTTCCTTACAGTTGCCGGGGGCGGGCTCCTGGCCGGCTGTCTCGGCAGTCCCGGCGGCGGGACGGCGTCCCCCTCCGCCGCTCCCGAACCGCTGGGTTTCGAGGCCGTCCCCGACGACGCGGCCGACCCGCCGCAGTTCGAACGCGAGCGGACCGACGAATCGGAGCGAGAGCAGGGGGTTGTCGACGTCGCCGAGCGGCCGACCGGGCTGACGGCGCTGCTGTACGAGCGATCGGAGGGTGCTCTCGAAGCACCCCAACTCGTGACGATCGGTCCGGGGGGAGAGCGGGCGTCCGATCGGACGCTCGAATCGCTCCCGTCGAACGACGTACAGTCCGTGGAACGGGTCGGCGAGGCGACGATCGTCGTCGAAGGATGGTGGCAGGAATCGTGGACCTCGTGGCTCCGGGGTGTCTCCGGGACCGACTTCGAAGTCGACGCCGACAGCGGACTCACGTACTCGACGGTCACTGTCGACGGCGACTCGCTGCTAGCCGCGGGAGTGCACAGGGGCGGGGACGACTCGAACTCGACGGCGGTCTGTCGCCGGTTCGATCTCGACGGCACGATTCCCTGGGAGCGAACCGTCGGGGAAACGGGGACCGACTATCGATTCAGTGCGGTCACACCCGTCAGTGACGGTGTCCTGGCTGGCGGCGACAAAGACGACGAGACGTGGTTCGTCAGATACGGTGGCGACGGGACCGAAACCTGGCGGCGAACGGTGACGTTCGACGACGAGTCCTACAGCGTGGCGTCCGTCGTCTCCGGATCGACCGGAACTTACGCTGTCGCCCGGACGGTGCACTTCGGACTGGGTGACAACCATCTCGTGCTCCTGTCGCTGGGGCCGGAAGGAGAAATCAAGTGGACGCGCGTGTTCGACCCCAACTACAGCGACGGGCCGAAGAACCTCTCCGTCGGGTGGGTCGTCGACGCCGGGGGACCGGTACTCGTCGGCCACACCGGCGATCGCACGTGGCTGGCGGCGACCGAGCCGGACGGATCCATGCGATGGGCCGGCTACTATCCGGACTCGCGAGACGACGGAACGGTCCTGGCGAACGGACTCACGACAGTCGACGACGGCGTGGTGCTCTACGGCAGACGGGGGTCGCGCGGGTCCGGGACGTCGACCCCCAACGGCTGGCTCGCCTGGCTGAATCCGTGACTGCGTGGCCGCCACGACGGGGCACAACAGCGGGTCCAGGAGTCGACAGCGTCCCGACGGTCGTCGCAGACGGGCACGGTCAGGAGTCGACGGCGTCCCGAAGGTCGTCGACGTGCGTACGGACGACCCGCAGCGTCGCGTCGGCGTCGGCGTATCCCTGGTCGTACTCTTCGAACGCGGCGTCAACGGCGTCCAGGAACTGCTCGATGGCGGCGTCTGAATCGGTCATACGCGGCTTTCGGTCCGGTCGCTGTAAGTCAATTCCGGATCGACCGTATGCGCAGATCGACTCTCGCCAGTTGCCTTCCCGACCGGGATCATCACGGCATCGCCGTCGCAAACGCGTCGAGCGCGTCGTCGCTGCCGGCGATCAGCAACCGGTCGTCGGGGTCGATCTCGAAGTCGGGATCGAAGTCGGTCAGGAGCTGTCCGTCTCGTTCGACGGCGACGAGGACGGCGTCGGTCGTGCTGATCGGCGTCTCGCGAAGCGTCAGGCCCGCGAGCCGATCCCCGTCGATCCGGAGGATCTGGACCTGCCGATCGTACGAGAGGAGGTCCTCCCGGAGCACGTTCATCGCGATCAGCCGGGCGCTGATGTCGGGCAGGCTGAGCACGTAGTTCGCCCCGGCCCGGCGTGCCTTCGACTGGACGTCCGAGTCGTTGACGCGCGCGACGATCTCGATGTCGCGTGCCAGGTTGCGAGCCAGCAGGATCGAGAGGATCGCCTCGGCGTTGTCGCCGATCGCGACCACGTATACGGACGCGTCTTCGAGATTTACCTCGCGCAGCACGCGCTCGTCGGTCGCGTCCCCCTGGACATCGATGCCCTCGCGATCGACGAGATCGACGAGCGTGCAATCGATGCCGGCGTCTTCGAGCCGCCTCCGGACGGTCGATCCGACCTCCCCGGCCCCGGCGATGACGACTCGACCGTCGGTCGACGGGGCGTCCGGCAGGCGCGTCTCCAAGTCCTTCAGTCGCTCTTCCGGGCCAGCCACTAGAACCGACGCGTTCTCTTCGAGCACTGTGTCGGTCGGTGGAGCAGCGACGAACTCGCCGTCGTCCCAGAGACCGATCGCGGTCACGTCGGACTCGTCGTCGAGCCCGGCCGCTTCGAGCGTCAAGCCACAGAACGGGTTGTCCTCGGTGATCGTCGTCTCGACGATAGCGAACTCCGAAGAGATCGACAGCACGTCGCTGATCCGGGGATCGAACAGTGACCGGACCCGGCCGGCCAGCCGGTTGGCCAGCAGCCGACGCGGCATGAGAATCGTGTCCGCGCCAGCGTACTGGAGGGGATTGCGCAGCGACGGGTCCCTGACCTGCGCGACGACCTGCGTGTCTGTCGTCAGTTCCCGAATCGCCAGGACGCAGTTGGCCACGTCCTCACTGGCCGTGTTGACGATCGCCGCTCTCGCCTCGTCGACGTTCGCCCGATCGAGCGCGTCCGCCGTCGTCGGATCGCCGTGCACGACGCTGACGCCGCTGTCATCCCGGTCGAGTGCAACGTCTGCGTCCGCCACGACGAGCACGTACGGGACGCCCCTGGCCCGGAACTCCTCGAGCAGTCGATCGGTCTGGGCGGTCTGATCGCCAGCGATGACGACGTGCTCGGTGCTCTCCGTCGTCCGGGGCGGCGTCGGCGTCAGTCGCTCCTCCAGGATCGGCTGAAAGACGTACGGCAGGACGACGAACAGCAGCAGGAACGTCGAGAGATCGAGCACGATGACCAGCAGGTTCGCAAAAGGAGTCTCCCAGGGCGAGTCCGATCCGAAGCCCGTCCCGGTGAAGATCTCGACGACGACCTGGGTTGACTGAAAGTACGAGGGTGCCCGCCCCTCGATGGCGACCAGCGTGTAGTGATAGACGATCGAGGCGAGCACGACCAGCACGGCGACCGCGGCGACGGTCTGTGCCGCCCGACGCTGCCATCGCTTCATGGTTTCTGGCGCGTACCGAAGGGCAATACCAGTTATGTCAGGAAGACCGATCACTTCGGGTGGCCGTCCGTTCCGAACCACGCCACGGCCCGGTCGGCGACCGACTCCGAGAGATCGGTCAGGTAGACCGTTCCCCAGATCGTGACGACGAGCGCGCCGAGCGCGTTGAACAGGAGGTCGCCGATCGTATCGTCGATCCCGTACTGGATGAGCACGGCCTGGATCCCCAGTGCAGCGGCGCTCCGATCGAGTGCGAATTCGAGAATCTCCCAGACGACGCCGGCGGCGAACACGAACAGCAGGATGAACGCAGCCATCAGCTTCGGCGGGATATAGACGCGCTCGACGTAGACGTGGATCGCCCGGAAGACGGCGTAGCCGCCAGCGGCGACGACCGTGGCCGATAGCGCGTGTGTGAAACGGTCGAACAGCGGGATCTGAGAGTAGAGTCCGGTCGAGCCCAGCGCGTGCAGGGACACTGCGGCGGTGATCCAGAGGACCAGCCCGGCGTCCATCGCGAGGTCGTATTCGCGCCGCAGGATTGCCGGGACGAACGTGATCGCGAGCATGACTGCTGCGTTGGCAATCACCGCCAGATCGCGTGCGTACAGCCCTCCAAGCAGGATTACGACGAGCAGCAGTTGCATACCACGGCTGGCCTGGCGCTGTCGGCGCGGGCTGATCGAAACCCGATCGCGCAACGTTCGCGAGTCGGGCGCGTCACGTGTTCCGGATGCGAGATCGTCTCCAGCCGTCGGATCACCTTTCGGGTCCGGTGGGACGTACGTTCGGTCGGACAGGTCGTCGTCCCACGACCGAACGAACAGGTCGAACAGCACGCCCGCGCCGATCCCGGCACAGCCGGCGGAGACGAACTCGAACATCACGTCGGCGTTGATCGCGTCCTGGCTGCGCCCGTCGAGCACGAACGTCGTCTCGAAGAACACGTCCGCGGCCCACTGGAGGGCGTTCCACACGCCGGCAACCGCAAGCGTCGTCAGCACGACCAGCACGATCGCGAACGGGCGGTTCATCCGGACCGACGTGAACTGATGTAGTTCGGTGATGACAAGCAGCGCGAGCGCAGCCACGGCCAGGTACGCGGGAATCTCCGTCCGGAACGTCTGGCCCAGCAGCGCTTGCCAGAGGATCGGCGCAAGCACGAGCACGATCAGTTCCCAGGGCGGCATCGCCCGTCGATCGCGGAAAACGATGGCGGGAGTCAAAACCACCACAGCGACGACGAGCGCGATGAACGTCCAGTTGAACGCCCCGTCGAGAAGTGTCTCGACGGCCGTCAGCGCGAGCACGGCGACGGCGGTCCAGCCGACGATCACGTCGCGCTCCCGGCTCGCGAGCAACGCGCTCAGCTGGTCCATGTCTAGGCATACTGGACGAAAGGACAAGCGTCTTTATCGGGCCGGGAGGAGTGTCCCCAACGCGATCGCCCCACCTATGACAGGACCACTTCGCGCGACTTCGGGCTGGCTCGCCCGCCGTTCGACCCTGCCGACGGCCGTGCGAGCCGTCTTCGGCTACTACAGCCACACCGGCGCGTTCGACCTCGCGAGCGTGCGACTGAAATCGACGGTCGACGACCGGACCGAGGCGATGGTCGAGGACGTGTTCACGCTCGTCGAGTCGGCACTCGCAAGGGAGTTCGACGTCGAATCGGTGACGTTCGAGTACGACACCAAGCTGCTGTTGCCCGCCGAGTTGACGCTGGGCTATCTCTACCGGCGCGCCCAGCGTCGCGCCGACGGGACCGACCCGGTCGCGGGCAGTACCTGGGCCAGCCGGGTCGAAAACGCTGTCGGCGACGATAGCTATCGCGCGCCGGCGGATCCGGCCGAGTGGGCGGACGAACCCGCCGATCCCCGGGCGATGGTCGACCGGGCGGAGTATCTGACGCGGATCGTGATCGAAGCGTTGCTCGACGGTGACATGCGCGACGCCGTCAACGACGCCGAATACGAGGATTTCGAGGTCTCGCTCGACGTCGACCGCGAGGGGCGAGCCCGCGTCGCACGGATCGCCCAGGAGACACTCCAGGCCGACCTGGAAGACCACCTGGTGGAACTCCCGGACGACTGCGCCGAGGTCTACGAGTGGGCCGTCGAACTCTCCGAGACGCACCAGGATCACGACCCACATTTCCGAGACCTCTACGAGCGCGCCCGCGAGGGCGACGACGACGCGATCGTGGCCATCAAATCGGAGTACCGCGACGCGCCGTTCGACGCCGACACCGACGTGTTCACCGGTGAGGAGGACGAGCTGCCGTATCTCTGGACGCAGTACGCCCGGGTTGGCGTGATCTACGACGCGATGATCGAGATGTACCGTGCTGTGGGACTGCCCGTAGAGACGGCGTTCAAACGCTCGATCGTGCTGGCGATTGTCGCCGCCCAGATCTGGCTCGACGACGTCGACGACTACGGGGCCGACGTGGAAGACGGGCAGCTCACGCCGGTGACGGCCGAATACCTGCTGGCCGACGACGACCGCGAGGCGGCCCGTCGCGTCCAGGAACTGACCGAGCAGTACCTCGATCTCGCCCGAGCTTACGCCGCCGAGACCGAGTCGCCGCTGACCGGTATCGCGACCGAATACATCTACTTATCGGGCGACCCACACGTTCTCCCGGGCACAGAGTGATGTCTCTCGGAAGACGATCTGCCAGGCTTTTATACTAACGCGCCCACGGGACGGGTAATGACGGGGCTCGAAGACATCGCACGGGGCGTCGAGCGGTATTCGACGCTCGCACGGATCGCTGGTCGATCGCTGCTGGACGTAGACACGAACCCGGTGCCCAGCGCATGGACACACATCACCAAGATCGATCCCGAAGACGAAAAGGAGGTGCCGCTGTTGTTCCCGCTGTATCTCCAGCACACGAGCGCGCTGGAGGTTGGCGGCTCGCGGGACGTGACCGGACAGAACACCGAGGAGACGCTCGAACTCGTCGCCGACCGACCGGTGCCGGCGTTCCAGGAGCCCAGCGGCCCCAAGCAGGTCACCACTGACACCCATTCGAAGGCGGAGTTTCTGGCTATCCCCGAGGTACTCAACGGCGACGTCGAGGCGTTGATCGGCCAGCTCGGTGCGGGCGTCGAGTACATCGAATCCGACCTCGCACCGGAGATGATCGCCGAGAAGCTCCCGATCTCGCCCGGCGAGACCATCGAGGATCGACTCGCGGCGTTCGCAACGTCCTGGCTCCTACAGGCAGCGGTCTTCGAGGCGTACATCATTATGAATCCCGACAGCGCAGCCGCCCGCGAGAGCAACGTCACCGACGAGGACTTGCTCGATCCGAAGACGGCCAAACAGCGCGCGATGGCCGCCGAACGCCATCTCGGGAGCGAACTCATCTATCTCGAATACTCCGGGACGTTCGGCGGCGAGGAAGCCGAGGCGATCCTCGAAGCCATCGACGACGGTCGCCGGTGGTCGCGGCTGTGGTACGGCGGTGGTCTCGACGACCGCGAGAACGCCCGCGCCGTCCTCGATGCGGGTGCGGACGCCGTCGTCGTCGGGAACGTCTTCCACGAGGTCGCCGCTGAAGAGGCCGAGATCTGCGAACAGGCCGTCGAAGAACTGGACGTCGACGTGACCCGCGAAGACGTCCAGGAGTGGCTCGACGACGAGGTCGACATCGCCGACAGCAGCGCGGCGAAGTACCTCTCGACGATCGTCGACGTGCCGAATCCCGAAGGGCGCGCGCGAGACTACCTCGTCACGACCGTCCGGACCTGGCTCGCGGTCCAGGACGCGGTGGCGGACCTCGACGAGAAGGGCGTCGCCTCGGTCCCGGAGATCGAAGAGATGTTCCGCTCGACTGATCTCCCCGGCCGGTCGGACGTGGCGGCCGTGCTCGATGAGGAGTCGTTCCTGACAGACGTGCTCGTCGCGCTCGCCGCGCCGCGATACGATCTCGACGTCGACAGCCCGCCGGTCGAGCACCTGAGTCTCGACCTGGATCGATAGCGCCGACCCGAAGTCACAGATTTCCGCGAACCGAGTTTTTATTCCGTCCACAGATGTCGTTTCCGTGAACGATGACGGAGCGACCTGTCGTGGACACGTCCGTTCTCGGGGCCCCGTCGGCCGAACACACGTTTCGCGAGGTGAACGGCCTCACGCTGCACACCGTCGCTGCCGGCGATACGGACGATCCGCTGGTCGTGCTCCTGCACGGGTTCCCGGAGTTCTGGTACGAGTGGCGCGGGTACGTCAAGCAGTTCGTCGACGCCGGGTATCGGGTACTCGTCCCCGACCAGCGCGGGTACAACCGCAGCGACAAGCCCGCCGGCGTCCGGTCGTACCGGATCAGCGAACTCTCCCGGGACGTCGTCGACCTCGTCGCGACCGAGGACCGCGAGACCGCCCACGTGGTCGGACACGACTGGGGGGCTGCCGTCGCCTGGGACGTCGCGCTCCGATATCCCGAGGTCGTCGACCGACTCGGCATCATCAACGTGCCGCACCCGAGAGTGTTCGAAGCACACCTGACGTCGAACCTAACGCAGTTGCGGAAAAGCTGGTACATGTTCTACTTCCAGGTGCCGTGGCTGCCGGAACGGCTATCACGACGGAACGAATACCGGTTCATGACAGAGACGATGCGAAGCGGGTCCCTGCCGGAGACGTTCAGCGAGATGGATTTCGATCGGTATCGGCGCGCATGGGACAGAAACGGTGCTCTCACGGCGATGATCAACTGGTATCGGGCCCTCTTCCGATACAGAGAGGCTGTCCCGCGCGAACAGGTCCAGGCCCCGACACTGATCCTCTGGGGCGACAACGATCAGGCGCTGGTCCCCGAGATGGCCGCGGAAAGCCTCGTCTATTGCCCGGACGGCCGGCTCGAACGGTTCCCCGAAGCGACTCACTGGGTCCCCCACGAGTATCCCGGCCGCGTCGCCGACCTCCTCCTGGACCATCTCCGCTAGTCCGAACGCTACACGGCGTGCGATTGGTCGGAAGGAACGTACAGCAGCCACTACCAGAGCGCGAGAATCATCCCGACCGTTTCGAGTTCCGACCCGGCGATCCGGAGCATGGCACTGGTGACGATCCCGAGCGCGAGGCTGACCGACCAGACCCCAACGGCGATGCGGCCGACCCGAGCGTGTGCGGTCTCGGCGAGTTCCGCGGGCGAACGGGTCAGCCCCAGCAGGACGGCATAGACCACGAGCGGGACCGCAAGTGCCGAGCAGATCAGGTGGACCGCCAGGATCAGCAGATACGCCGTCCGAAACAGGCCACTGGCCTGGATGTACAGCTCGCCGCCGCCACCGACTTTCCAGAGATACAGCACCAGGAAGCCGAGCTCTAGCGCGACGGCGGTCACCATCGCGGCCCGGTGGCGGTCGATCCGGCGCTGTCGGATGTAGTAGACGCCCACGAGCAGCGCGGTCAGCGTCGCGGCGTTGATCACGACGATGACGCTGCTGAACAGTCGGACGGTCGACTCGCCGATCGAGGGGAACAGCGGGACGAACCCCTCGAAGGCGTTCATCACGAGCGCGTAGCCGACCGCTGTAATCGCCACGGCGACCCCGAGCGTATGCGATCGAACTCCCTGTCGGAGTGCTGTCGCGACAGCCATCGGTGGCTCTCCGAACCCCAGGGGCTTCTACGTTTGTGTCTCGTCAATGTGTTCCGCGTAGTGGATCAGACGGGGCGTCGCATCTGTCCAGAGGCCCGTGTCTACGGCCGGACGTCTTCAAGGCGTGTCTACGCCCGGACATCTTTTCGAAATACCGAACTACGTCCGTACGTCCTCGAGGAATACCGCGAGGTGTTCGTTCACCTGGATCGCTTCCTCGATGAAGAACAGATGTGGCGCGTTCCGGAAGGTCAGCAGGTCGGCGTTCGGAAGGCGGTCGGCCAGCAGTTCGCCGTTCTCCGGCGGGACGATCCGATCGCCCGTGGGAGACATCACGAGCACCGGCAGTTCGATCTCCCCAAGTCGGTCGCTCACGTCGAAGGCGTCGACGGCTGCGGCCTGCCAGGCACGGGCCTGCTCGGACGCGTCGCTCTGTGCGCGCCACTCGGCGATCTGGTCGACGACGTCCGGATAGCGCTCGCGGTAGGCGTCGCTGAACGCCGGCCGGAGCCGTCGCCGGATACGCTCCCTCTCGTCGAGTCCCTCCGGGGCGTCGAACAGCTGCTCGCGAACGGACTCGGGTGTCGGCGTCGCGTCCGGGCCGCCCGGGTGCGTCGCCATCAGCGTCAGCGAGTCGGCCCGATCGTACGCCAGTGCGTACTGGAGCGCGATCATCCCGCCCATCTCCGCGCCCACGAGGTGGGCTGTATCAGCGCCGGCGTCGGCGAGGACCGCGTCGAGATCGGCGGCCATCTCGGCGATCGTGTACGGGCCGTCCGGTTCGCTCGACGTGCCGGTCCCGCGGTTGTCGGGGACGAGCAACTCGTAGCTGTCTTCGAAGTCCTGACGCTGCCAGTTCCACATCCATCGGCTGTAGCCGAGCCGTTCCAGGAAGACGATGGTCTCGGCGTCTTCGGGCCCGACGCGATCATAGCCGATCGCGACATCGCCGCGCTTCGTCGCTTCCATACGTCGGAAGATGGCACGGCGCTTTTTCAGAGTCTCGTTCTCGGGAGTGAAAGAGCCCGCCTCGTGGTGGGGACGTCCTCCGTCACAGCGTCGCCGAGACCGACCCACGTTCGAGAAACGCCGTCTCGTAGCCCTCGTGTCGGGACAGCGAGCTGGGACTCTCGACGGTGATCGTCACGGTGTCCCCGCTCTCGGGCTCGCCGTCGAGTTCGGCGCGGTAGTGTGCGCCGAGCGTCGGCCCGATCGCGTCGGTGAGCGCGTCGTCGAACCCGACGCTCTCGACGGCCGCCGACAGCGAGAAGCCGGGGATCGAAAAGCCATTGTACGGCGTCCGCGGGGAGACGATCAGTGCCCCGTCCTCGACGGTTGCGACGAACTCGGCGTCGCCGACGCTGCCGACAGTCACGGGCGATCCGGGCAGTTCCCCGACGGGGGGTGCATACGACAGCGGCATCGACATCCCCATGGGATCGGCGGCGGCGCGCTCGCCGGCCGTGTCGGGGAACTCCTCGAAGGGGACGTCGTTGCGCTCGCTCTCCGCGTACTTGAGCGTGAACTCCGCCGTGTGCTCGGCCGCAAATCGTCCGTCGAACGCGCCGACCGTCTCGATCCCGACCGGCAGGGCTTCGACCTCGACAGTGTAGGTGCCGTCGCCGTCGAGTTCGACGTTCTCGCCGAAGTGAAACCCCATGTTCTGGCTCAGCATCGGCCAGGCGCGCCGCTCGTCGACAACGCTGTCATCCTGGATGATCGTGAATCGGGGCTGGTCCAGCACTGGAATGACTGTCTCAGTCTCCCGGTCCCACACCGAGGCCATCAGATGGACGCTGTGGTCGTCCTGGATCTCGACCCGGTTGGTGTCCCCGGCGACCGTCCAGAAGCGATGGGGGAACGAGTAGAACAACCCGACCGTGCGATCGCCCACCGTCTGAGTTCCGATCATCTCCATCCCTTCGATGTGCGTCGGCCGGTAAACTGCCTCGGGCCGATCGTCGAGAACGGGCGGGATGCGAGCCGTCGAGCGCTGGGCGAACAACTCGCTACAGCCTGCGAGCCCACCCGCGGCGCCGACTGCTCCCGCGCGAAGGAACGTGCGTCGGTTCATTGTTCGCGATCCGGGCCGGACCGACAATAGGGACACGGTCGCGGTCATCTGTGTGGACAGTCCGGTCGTGCCACGCGGAACCTTACTGTCTCACGGGAAGACCCTGCTGTCTCGTGGAAGAATCTCGCTGTCTCGCGCGGGACGGTCAACTCGGCCGGGGCAGCGCGCGCTTTTCCCTGGGCGGCAGCAGATAGTTCCCACGACGGAGGACAGTCATGTACTGGAGGATGCCGTTGTTGTGGCGCGTTCCGACCGCGCTGCTGGCCTCGGCGGCGTCGGTACCGTTCATCGCCTCGCGGGTCTTGACGAAGTCGCCGATCTCACGCTGCAGCGCCAGGAAGTGCAATCCGGCCCGATCGTCGTCGGTCGAATCGAAGTCCCGACGGAGCATGATCGGGGCACCCTTCTCGCGGGCCGTAGCGTTCTTCTGGGCGTGGCCGACGACGCCGCTCTCGCGGGCGTCTTTGACGTGGGCCGGGCAGGCGTTGGCACCGCTTGCCGCCCCGAGGTTGTGACCCGCACCTTCGACGCGGTCCTCCTCGGCGTGGGCCGGGCAGAACATCTTGCTCACCCGCTGGGAGCGACTGTCCTGCTCGTACCACTGCTCGAGGTGGAGCCGGATCTTCGAGACGTGCTGGGTTGTCCCGCCCTCGAAGGGGCCGGTCTGGATGGTTACCCGATCTTCGGTGGCCTGATTGCCGCGGAATCCGGACGTGAAACCCATGTACAGCGGCGCGTCCTCGGGCACCGCGTCCTCCGGGACGCCCTCGACGTCGTCGCGCTCGGCCGGCAGTCCGTCGCCGTTGAATCCCGTCCGGCGCTCTCTGAATGTCAGCACGTCGTCGAGCACGGCCCGCATCTCGCGGTTGTTGACTGTCTCGCGGTTCCCCCGAAGCGCCTCCTCGGCCTCCAGCAGCACCGCCGGGCGATCGCTGGCCAGGTGGACGACCGCGTCTGCCTCGTCGCGCTCGGGATCTTCGAAGGGGGCGAGCGCCTCGGGCCGCGGCAAGTCGACGCTCTCGGGCAGAGAGTCGTCGTAGCGATCGAAGTACCGCCGGGAGTAACCGACCGTGAACAGCAACCCGTCGCTGGAGTGCTCGTAGGCCCGTTCCAGACTTCGAAGTGCGTCCTCGACGGTTTCGCGTTCGCCGTTCGTGGGTGTCGTCGCCCCGGCCGTGGTTTCCCCGTCGTCGTAGTCGTAGTACAGGAGCAGGTGGTGATAGGGCGTCCGGACGTTGCCGTGCTCGTCGGTCGGCAACGACTCGTTCCAGGCGTGCTGTCGGCTCGGAAGCGTCGAGAGATCTGCCGGGCCCGAGGGTATCGGATCCGACTCGCCGCGGTCCAGACACGCCACCAGTGCGCTTGCGCCGCCGATCGCCACGGCTGCCTTCGCGAACGATCGCCGCGAGATGCCGCGCTCTGCCATTGTCGTCTCTCGGGACTTCTCGGAAAAGTCCGTTCCGGTCCCTGCAACCTGGTTCACGGTGCCGCCGTCGCCCGTGATCAGACTGGATCGTCCGGATCGTGTTCCGCGGCCATCCGACTGGCTTCGGCGGCGTAGCGCGGCCGGTCGTCGGGATCGGTGGTCCCGAGCTTGTCGGATTCGACCTCGAGGGCGGCGGTCGTCTCGCGGCTGTCGCCGGTGAAGCTGGTCAGCGCTCGTTCCTTGCGGAAGTACCGCTTGCCGTCCACGGTCGCGTAAATGAGGATGATCAGGTTCTGCTCGTCGTCGGAGTAGGTGCGCTCGACCAGCCAGACCCGAACTGTCTCGGATCCCATAGCTCGAAATAGGGGGACTTCGCCTATTACGCTGCCGAAAGGGTCACTCTCCGGGATGGCCGGGGTCGTTCGATCGGACGCGACTGCCGGCACGGACGGCGTCACGGTGTATTATCACTCCTCGGGATGGCCGGGGTCGTTCGGGCCGGTGATCTCGAGCGGGCGGAGCCACAGCGCCCAGACGAGCAGGACGCCCACGCCGTACCCGCCGTACCAGATCACCGTCCCGACGCTCGCGTAGCCGATCTGCGTCAGGGCGTACTTGGCGAGGCCGGGCACGAGGACGATCGCGACCAGGAGCAGTCCTCCCGTCACGAGCTGTGATCGATCCATCAGCCACTGGTCGGGCCCGGACGAACTTGTACCCCTCGTCGGTACGCGATCCCACATGACAGGCAGTCCGGTATCTTAAGGGTGCTCGTCTCCGTGGCACCAGTATGGTCGATACCGCCGTCGTCCTGGCCGCCGGCGAGGGGACGCGATTGCGGCCGCTCACGCGCAATCGCCCCAAGCCGATGCTTCCCGCGGCGAACCGTCCGATCCTCGAACACGTCCTCGACGCGCTCGTCGAAGCCGGCACGGACCACGTTGTGATCGTCGTCGGCTACAAACACGACCGCGTGCAGAACCACTTCGGGCCGACGTACCGGGACGTGCCGATCACCTACGCTCGCCAGAACAAGCAACTGGGGACGGGACACGCACTGTTGCAGGCCCGCGAGCACGTCGAAGGGCCGATGCTTGTGGTCAACGGGGACTGTCTCATCGACAGCGCGCTCGTACAGGACGTCTGTGCCGCCTTCGATCGGGGTGGCGGAGAGCCGACGCTGGCAGTACTCGAAGGACCGGACGCCCGCCAGTACGGTGCGGTCACTCTCCGGGATGGCTTCGTCCAGGAGATCATCGAGAAGCCCCAGGTCGACGAGTACCGGCTGATCAACGCCGGGATCTACGCGTTCGACGACGACATCTTCGAAGCGATCGACGCCACGCCACGCGAGGACGGCGAACTCGCGCTGACCGACACGCTGGCGCGCGAACTCGAACGCGGGCGGATCCGCGGGGTCGAGACCGACGGCCTGTGGGTCGACGCCTCCTACCCATGGGACCTGCTCGTCGTCGCGGCGAAGATTCTCGATCACGGACTGGCCGACGAGCCCGAGCGCGACGAGCGCGTCTGGGTCGACGAGACGGCGATCATCCACGACGACGCGACGCTACAGCCGCCGGTCGTGGTCGGCCCGGACTGTGAAGTCGGTCCCGGTGCCGTCGTCGGCCCCCACAGCGCGCTCGGACGCAACGTCACGGTCGGCGCCAACGCGACCGTCGTAAACAGCGTGCTCGACGTGGACACGCGCGTCGAGGTCGGCTCGACGCTGCTGGAGACGGTCACCGGCCAGAACGTTCGACTCGGTCCGTGCAGCGTCGTCTCCGGCGGCCCGGCCGACGTCCGGGTCGGAAACGAGGTCTTCGAGGACGAGGAACTCGGGGCCGTGATCGCGGATCGCGTTCGCGCCGAGGGGAACGTCGGGTTCGCACCCGGGTCGCTCGTCGGTCCGAACGCCCACCTCGATACCGGTGTGACGGTCGACGGGCAGGTTCGCGAGAGCGCGGAGGTGCGTCGCTGATGTGCGGGATCATCGGTGCCGTCGGCCGCGGCGCGGACACGCTGGACGTGCTCGTTCACGGCCTCTCGAAGCTCGAATACCGCGGCTACGATTCGGCGGGGGTCGCGCTGGCCGACGAGTCGATCGACGTCTGCAAGAAGGCCGGGGAGATCGACGAGCTGCGGGCCGCCCTGGAAGACCGATCGATCGACGGCAGCGTCGGCGTCGGCCACACGCGCTGGAGTACGCACGGGCCGCCGACCGACGAGAACGCCCACCCGCATCAGGACTGCTCCGGTGACGTCGCCGTCGTCCACAACGGGATCATCGAGAACTACCAGGAGCTTCGCGACGAACTGGTTTCGGCGGGCCACACGTTCCGTTCCGATACGGACACGGAAGTGGTTCCACACCTCGTCGAGGAACAGCTCCGCGGCGGGGCCGACCCCGAGGCAGCCGTCCGTGCGGCCGTCAGCCGGCTCGAGGGCAGCTACGCCGTCGCGGTGGTGATCGCCGGCATCGAGGAAATATTCGCTGCGCGCAACGATTCGCCGCTCGTACTCGGAATCGACGATGGGGCGCCACGCGGCCCAGATAGGCCGAACGGTGACAAGCCGCGAGGCGGCGCCTACTACCTGGCCAGCGACGTCCCCGCGTTCCGCGATCACACGGACCGCGTTGTCTACCTGGACGACGGCGAGTTCACAGTGCTCGGGTCCGACGGCTGGCGCGTCACGACGCTGGCGGGCGAGCCCGTCGAGAAGACGGTCGACACCGTCGACTGGGACCCCGAGGAGACCGGCAAGAGCGGCTACGATCACTACATGCTCAAGGAGATCCACGAGCAGCCTCGATCGCTCCGGCAGAGCCTCTCGGAGCGAGTCGACGAACTCGGTGGGAGAGTCGACATCGGCGACCTGGCGGATCTCAACCCGCGCGGCGTCCAGCTGGTCGCCTGCGGGACCTCATACCACGCGGCACTGTACGGTGCGGAGCTGTTCCGGCAGGCCGGGATCCCGGCACAGGCGTTCCGGGCCAGCGAGTACGCCACCTCGCCGCCGCCGATCGGCGACGCGCTCGTCGTCGGCGTCACCCAGAGCGGGGAGACGGCCGACACGCTCTCGGCGCTTCGGGAGGCACAGCGGCGCGGCGCACGCACGCTGGGCGTGACGAACGTCGTCGGCTCGACGGTCGCCCGGGAGTCCGATCACGTCTTCTACATCCGCGCCGGCCCGGAGATCGGCGTCGCGGCGACCAAGACTTTCGCCTCGCAGCTGGCCTCGCTGAACCTGCTGGCGCTCGGGCTGACCAGCACCGACAGCACACGTGAGATCATCAGCTCGCTCCGAGATCTCCCCGGGCAGGTCCAGGAAGTGCTCGACGGATCCGGTGCGCAAGCTGTTGCCGAGACCTATCTGGAGTCGGACGCCTACTTCTTCATCGGGCGAGAGCTGAACTACCCGGTCGCGCTGGAAGGCGCGCTGAAAATGAAGGAGATCACGTACAAGCACGCGGAAGGGTTCGCCGCTGGCGAGCTGAAACACGGCCCGCTGGCACTCGTTACTAACCAGACACCCGTGTTCGCGATCGTCACCGGCGACGACGAACTGGCCCAGAAGACGATCGGCAACGTCAAAGAGGTCGAAGCCCGCGACGCACCGGTGATCGCCGTCACCGACGGGCAAAGCGACGTCGAACGCTACGCCGATCACGTGCTTCGAGTCCCCGAGACCCACCCGCGGACCGCGGCGGTACTCGCGAACGTCCAGCTCCAGCTCGTCTCCTATCACACCGCGGCACTGCTCGACCGGTCGATCGACAAGCCGCGCAACCTGGCGAAGAGCGTGACGGTGGAGTAGTCCAGGCGCTCTGTCTTCGGAATTTCGTCCACGGCGTCACTTCTCGAAATCGTCCTCGAACACGAACGTCCCGTCTCGCTGGACCGTTTCGCCGTCGACCTCGATCCGTGAGTCTTCGCTCATGTCGACGATCATGTCGAGATGGATGGCCGAGTCGTTTCGCTCGCCGTCCTCGCCGACGGTCTCCTCGTAGGCACGGCCGAGTGCGAGGTGTACGGTATCGCCCATTTTCTCGTCGAACAGCATGTTGTACGTGAATCGGTCGATGTCGCGGTTCATCCCGATGCCGAGCTCACCCAGGCGGCGTGCGCCCTCGTCGGTTTCCAGAACGGCTGTCAGCACGTCCTCGTTTTTCTCGGCGCTGTGCTCGACGACCTCGCCGCCCTCGAAGACCAGTCGGACGCCCTCGACCTCGCGCCCCTGGGTGAGCAGCGGTTTGTCGAACAGCACCTCGCCCTCGACGGAGTCGGGCACGGGCGCAGTAAACACCTCTCCGCCGGGAAGGTTTTCGCCCACGTAGTCGTTGACCGCGTCCATTCCCTCGATGGACATCGAGAGGTCAGTCGTCTCGCCGGAGACGACTCGGACCTCGCGTCCGTCGTCGAGGATTTCGACGAGGTGCTCCTGGAACTCGCGCTGGGCCTCCCAGTCTTTGTTGACGGCGTCGTACACGAAATCCTCGTAGGCGGGTGTGCTCATCTCGGCCTGCTGGGCGTTGCCCGGCGCCGGGTGTTGGGTGAGGACCCACCGACGGTCCATGACTTTCTCCTGGAACGGCTGGTACAGCTGCGCGTACGCGGTGTTCTTCTCGGGCGGCACGTCGCCCGTCTCGTTGGTGTTCGTGTCCGCACGGACGCTGATCACCGCGTCGATCTCGTCTGCGAGCGCCATCAGCGCATCGGAGGGGCCATCGTAGTCGTCCGGGTCGATCGCGTGCATGAACGCGCGCTGTTCGCGCGCACTCCGCCCGAACGAGATCGGTCGCGCGCCGCGCTCGGCGATCTGTTCGTGCAGCGCGACGCTGAGTGACTCGGCTTCCGGCGGTGCGCTGATCAGCACTTCGTCGCCAGCCTCGATCTCGACCGCCTGCTCGACGAGGATACGTGCGTGGTCTTCGACTCGCGGATCCATGGACACCGACACGTCGACACCAAGTGCAATAAAAGGGCTACCCCAGTAGCGTGGCCTGAAAACGCCGCGTTTCTTGTGTGAAGGCGATGAACGTCGGATGATGACCGAACCAGTGATGTGTCCCGAGTGTGGGTGGACAGGCACCAGAGCGGATCTCGAACAGTCGGAAGACGTCAGGCAGTGCCCGGTCTGCGATACGAACGTCGAGTTCGTCGACTAGGCGCTCGCGGGCGTGCTTCTGTCGCCATCGCACAGGATTGCGTCGAGAAACAACCCCCACCGGCGCAGTCAGATGTCCTCTTCTATTATTTCTCCCACAGCAAAATTGGATTTTACCTCCGAGATTTCGACCTTGACGCGGTTGCCGACCTCGGCACCGGGTACGATGATGACGTAGCCGCGCTCGACACGGGCGATCCCGTCGCCTTGCTTGCCGATGTCCTCGATCTCGACGTACCGGATTTCGCCGTTCTCGACCGGCGGCTGGGGCTCGGAGGGGGCACCGCTGCTCGTGGATTCGGCTTCCTCGTCGTCCTCAGCGGCAATCAGCGCGACCCGATAGGTTCCGTCAGGTTCGACCGAACCGGTCTCGATCTCACGACGCGGTACCTCGATCACGTATCGATCGTCCTCGGCTGATACGTCCGCACTGAACAGACACAGGAGTTTATCTGAGATCTCCAAGGGTAAACCACCGTTCGGCTGATCGGCCCCCTCTATTAAGAAACTGCCGACAGATACGAACGATCAGCGTCACGAGCCGGACGCTCGATCCCCGGTCTCGTAGGCCGTCCCGTCGATCCGCTTGGGGCCTTCCGAGTCGTAGACGACCACGTCGTCGCTGTCGAGTGGCACGTACCGCTCTCGAACCGCGATCGCCTCCTCGAGTTCGCGTATCGCCCGCTCTTTGAGGGTTTCGGCGAGTTCCTCGGCGTCGTCGCGAGCAATTTCGCGTCCGAGCCCTTCGCACTCGTGGGCGCGGACCGTTCCCTTCTGTTCGACGACGCCGCCCATCGGCTGGCTCGTGCCGCCGAGCGCGACGCTGAACGGGTAGGTCTGACAGATCAGCGGCCGCTCCTCGTGGACGGTACACGTCCCGACCCCATCGACGTCTTCCGTATAGAAGGTGCAGTTGCCACAGTCGTCGGTCTGCAGGGCCCACTCGAAGGTCTCGCCTTCGAGGCCGTCCGCACCCTCGGTCAGGCCGTACGGCATCGGTCTGGCGACGTCGCGAAAGTCGTAATCCCCGTCCGACTGGAGTCGACGGATCTCGTCGGGGAACACTGTCGCCGTGTGCGGTTCGAGGGGGCCGTCCTCCGTCGTCCCACCTTCGGCCTCGTCAGCTGTACAACACCCTCCACAGCGCGTACACTCAAAGCCGATCGACTCGATCGCGTCGGCGATCGCGTTCACGTCGAGTTCCCGCGCGCGAGCCAGCTCGGCTTCGAGACCCTCCATGCTGTCACCGAGCGGATCGACGTACAAAAACACCGCGCTGGATCGTCGCTGGCCTCGCGGGCACTACCGCCGATCGGCCAGGAAGTACACCTGCTTGCGCGCGTCCCGGAAGCTGTATCGCGAATCGACGAGATCGGCCTCGTCCAGCCGGTTCAGTGCGTATCGTACCGTCCGGTCGGGTAGTAGCGATTCCTCGGCGAGTTCGCCCTGCGAGAGCGGGGCGCTCCCCTCCAGTACTTTCGCGACGAGCTTGGCACTCGGTGGAAGATCGCTCAGTCGGTCGCGAATGGCGCTGTCGGTGAAGCTCAGTTCGGGCTGGACCCCTTCGGTAGTCGTACTCATACCACCCACTCGATCATCACTGGTGGTAAAACTTGTCTATAGGTATGTGGAAGGAATACTGTCTGTATAAGGTGTATTAATGTAACGGACGTAGATTTAGATTACGGTGCGTGTCGAGGATCGATCCGTGCGGGGATTCACGACGAAGCCGATTCAGTATCGTTTTATTCCTACGCTGAGGACAGTTCGGACACCGTGAAAGGACAGGAGTGGTACCAGGCCGACGACATCGCCGAGGAGTACGAGGAGAAGCGCTTCTCGCGCGGTGGCCGCCTGATCGACCGGCGGGAGAAACAGGCCGTGTTGAACGCGATCGGACCGGTCGAAGACAGCGAGATACTCGAAATCGCTTGTGGGACTGGCCGGTTTACGGTGATGCTAGCCGAACGCGGGGCGGATGTCGTCGGGCTAGACATTTCGGGTCCGATGCTGAAGCAGGGTCGGGAGAAGGCCCGAGCAGCCGGTGTCGCCGATCACCTCGAGTTCCTGCGTGGCGACGCGGGTCGACTGCCGTTCCCTGACGATCACTTCGACGCCGTCATCGCGATGCGGTTCTTCCATCTCGCCGACACGCCCGCGTCGTTCCTGAGCGAAATGCGCCGCGTGTCGCGCGAGATCGTCTTCTTCGACACGTTCAATCGATTCTCGACGCGCTCGATCTACAACTGGGCGCTCCCGATGGGGTCGCGGCTGTACTCGCGGTGGGAGGTCACCCGACTCCTCGATGAGGTCGGGCTGGAGCTGGTCGGCGACGAACACGACTTCGTCCTGCCGTACGGCTTCTACCGGCAGATCCCCAACAGCACGGCGTCGACGTTCCGCAAGATCGACACCACGCTCGGGTCCCTGCCGTTCGGCGATCGGCTCGCGTCGGTCTCCTACTGGAGCTGCGAAGTCTGAAAACGACTGTCCGCCCGGATCGATGATTCGCTGGCCACGCACACAGTGAATCATGCCAGCCGAGACGAGCTTTTCCAGGTGGGCCGCTTATGCCTCAATGGTGGCGATGACGACGGAGACCCATCTTCCTCGGAACGGAGCTTCCGGGTCGCCGCAAACGTCGAGCTGCCGACTTCGAATACGCCGACAATAGGAGTCTGCTGGCACAGTCTCTTCGCGACCTCTCAGAACTCGGGACGCGCGGCGAGTCTCAACGACGGGGTCGCGTCGGACGTTGCTCGTGGCTCTGCTGTGCATCTTCGATCGAACGTTCCAACAGCGGAACGTGCAGCCGGGATACGCGCCGAACTCGGTGACGGAATAATTATTTTATATTTGTTATATCGTAGTTCATCAAATTTTCCTTACTATAAAGAAGGGAGCTTTCAGACCCCTCACGAACCTCGATTCGAGATAGATCTCGATCTTCGACAAAGACTGGCCGATATCTAGATTTATGTGGGTCTAAGGGATGATTATTGGGCGTATATTCACTATTTCCAGACAACGTGAAATGTGCTGATATTCCCGAGCCACAAGCACGTCACCGATCGTCGGTGTACCGCACCACGTCGTCAGAGATTCTCTTCGGACGTGAAAACGCGCATTCTCAGGGATAGCAGTCACTGATCCCGATCAAGGACCGATCCCGTGAATCGACCTGTCTATCGGAGTATCGATTCGTCTGGAGAATAAATATCAAATACAAATTTATGACTGTGTTCTTATATTATCTCGGGCAGCAGCTCGTCGAGGTGGGGTGGCCGGCTATCGGCGAGAGCAGGCCGAGTCTTCGACGGGTCGTGGAGGACTTCGACAGCTCATCGGGCGATGTCTACCCAGAACGCACCGCGACGACCCGGGGTGTGATCCGGGCGAAGCGGTTAATCCCGTCGGACGATCTGGCTCCCGTGACGCCGCGGACGCATTGCTAGAGTGGCGGTGGAGTACAACCGGGACATCGAAGACGGAGAGTCGAACGTCAAACCACAGGGCGACCGACACCTGAAAACAATTACAACCGTACACTTGTAATTCTAGAGTCTCCCACACACTGTCGGTCGACCACGCTACGTCGACTCGGTTCGAGTGTGTCGCTCTCGGTCCGGTTCCGTTCCAGACGACAAAGCGCTTCCGGGTCGCGCCCCCTCCCGGCATCAGTCCTGTCGAGCGTTCTTTCCGAACGTAGGATTACATATGTATGTTTGTAAAGTACATTGCGTGTTCGTACTGGACTCTGTGACCGCCGACCGAGATCTCGCCGTGGATGACCGCCGAATCTGCCCACTCGCCTCAGCGAGCCGCCGCACTGCGGGCCCGAACGGAGTTGTAGTACGTCACTGAGGACGCGAGTGGCCCCATCACCGCGACGAACCCTAACCATCGATACTGCTTGACCGATCTGCGCGTTTTCGAAAAGGACGGTTTGCTTATGAAATTTCATTCCCGGTAAGGTATTCGGCGATCAGAGAGCCGATTTCGGGCTTGTGAGCGACTTTCACGTACAATCTACTAAGATAGATGTAGCGCCTTTTTATAAATTATATTACCTGTACGTTCTCAGGTGTGTTCCGATAGCCTTTCACCCCGTCGGGCGTATTGGAAACCATGGACGCGGACGAACTTCACCGTGCACTCGAAAATACGGGGCTCACGAAGTACGAGTCCGAAGCGTACCTGACGCTGGTCAAATACGGTCAGTTACCGGCTGTCGACGTCTCGAGTAAGTCTTCGATCCCCACGTCGCAGGTGTACGAGACGCTCCGCTCGCTCGAAGAGCAGGGGTTCGTAGAGACGATCGAGGGGGACCGGCTGCACGCAAAACCGAACGAACCCGACGAGATCCTCGATCTACTGCGTTCGCGCGGGTCACTGTTGACCGAGGCGGCGGACGAACTCGAAGACCAGTGGGAGGAGCCCGACGTGGACGAACACAGGGTGGGCGTCGTGAAGCGGCCGGAGACGGTGTACGAGCGCGTCCGGGACAGCCTCGACGAGGCGAGTGTCACGGCCGAACTGACGTTGACGTACGACCAGCTCGAGTTGCTCCTCCCGGAGCTCGAAAGTGCCGCCGAGCGGGGCGTGTTCATCCGCATCCACCTCTATGCAGAACCGGACATCCGAGAGAAGGCCGCAGCGCTGGGCCTGGCAAACTCGAAGCTGAATATTCGAGTCGGAACGATTCCGGGACCGTTTCTCGCGATCGTCGACCGACATCACGTCTTCTTCACGCCGAATACGCGTGCTGACGAGGATTACGGCGTCTTGATCGACGATTACATTCTCTCGTTTATGGTCCACTGGTACTTCGTGAGCTGCCAGTGGCACATGTGGGAACCGCTGTTCGATTCGGGTTCCCACTGGACGGAATACGACTCCCTGGAAGAGTTCATGCGTGACGTGATCCCGCTGCTGGACGACGGGGCCGACATTCGGGTCGCCGTCCGGGGCAACTACATCGAAACCCGAGAACCGTGCCTCGTCCGTGGAGAGCTGTCCGAGGCGTTCTACCCCACCCGGTACACCGACCGTGGCTCGAACCTCTCTCTGGAGGACCTCTCGAACTACGCGACGATCTACCTGGATACCGGCGACGAGACCCTGTCTGTCGGTTCGTGGGGCGCGATCTACGAGGACATCGAGGCCCACAGAATCAGTATCGAATCGATCGACTTCCCGTTTGAGATCAGCGCGAACGAATCGACGTCACTGGAGTAGTCTCAGTTCGTCTCGACGGTGACGGTCGCCTGCTGATCGGCGATCTCGATGGTGTAGGTTCCGGCTTCGACGACCCGACTGCCGTCCTGCTGTGCGAGCCCGAGCGATGCGGCCGGGAGCTCGATCGTCAGGGTCCCCGACTCGCCGCCCGCCAGCGTGAGCCGGTCGAATCCTCGGAGCTCCCGGACCGGACGTACCCGGGAGCTGACGTCCGGGCTCACGTAAGCCTGCACGACGGCGGTGCCCGGTCGGTCGCTCGTATTCTCGACCGGAACCGTGATCGTCGTCGACTCCTCGGGGCCGAGGGTCGTCTCGCTCACCGCTACCTCGCCGTACTCGAACTCGGCGTAACTCTCGCCGTGCCCGAAGGCGAACAGCGGATCGTACGAGTCGAGGTGTTCTTCGCCGCCGATCGGCATCGGATGTCGGAGGTAATTGAACCGCGTCGGGAGGTTGCCCGTCGAACGGGGAATCGAAATCGGCAGTCGCCCGCTCGGGTCGTTCTCGCCGTAGAGCGTCTCCGCCACGGCTTGCCCGCCCATCGTCCCGGGGTAGTACGCCATGAGCAGTCCCGCAGCGTGCTCGGCCAGCCAGTTCACTGCGAGTGGCCGCCCCGTCACGAGTACGCCGACGATGGGGGTGCCAGTCTCGTGGATCGCCTCGAGGAGATCACGCTGTGCCCGGGGCAGTTCGAGCTGCGTCCGGTTGGGGAACTGCTCGTTATCAATGCCACTGGTCGCGTTCTGGCCGAACTCGTGGATATACCAGTTCTCGCCGACAGCGACGACCGCGACGTCGGCGTCCGCCGCCGCTTCGGCGGCCGCCTCGATGTCGTCGGGCTCGGCGATTCCCGATCCACGCTCGTAGGTCACGTCGCCGGCGGCCAGTGACTCGATGCCCTCGCGGATCGTCACGATGTCGGCACCCTCCGTGTCCGGGATACTCCACCCGCCGAGCTGGTGGAGGGGATCGTCAGCGTTGGGCCCCGCAACGAGGACGTCCGTGTCGGCGTCGAGCGGCAGCGCCCCGTCGTTCGAGAGGAGCGTCATCGACTCGCGGGCGGCTTCGAGCGCCTGGTCTCTGTGTTCGTCGTTCCCGACGACCTCCGGGGCGGTCTCGGAGTCGACGAACGGATCTTCGAACAGCCCGAGTCGGAACTTCTGCTCCAGCACTCGCCGGACGCTCTCGTCGACGACGGATTCGGCGAGTTCCCCGTCTTCGACCAGCGACTGGAGATGCTGGGCGTGGTTGATCGCGTCGACGGACGCGATGTCCAGCCCGGCTTCGCGGGTCAGCTGTACCGAACCCCGGTGATCGGCCGTGACCTGGTGGTCCTCGTGGAGCATCTCCACACCGTGCCAGTCCGAGACGACAGTGCCCTCGAAGCCGAGATCCGACCGGAGGTACTCGGTGAGGAGCCGCCGGGACCCATGTGCCGGTTCGCCGCCGATCGCGTTGTAACACGGCATCACCGACTCGACGTCCGCTTCGAGCGCGTCGACGAACGACGGGGCGAAGACGTTCCGCTGGAGATACTCCGAGATCTCGACCGGCGAGGCATCTTCGCCACGGACGGGTTCGCTGTAGGCCGGGAAGTGCTTGGCAGTCGCGATCACTGACGTGTCTTCTTCGATACCGTCGCCCTGATACCCGCGAACTTTCGCAGCGGCGAATTTGCCACAGAGATAGGGGCTCTCGCCGAAGGTTTCGAAGGCCCGTCCCCATCTGGGATCGCGGGCGACGTCACAGGTCGGCGAATAGTTCTGGTGAGCACCGCTCGCGCGAACCTCTCTCGCGGTGACGGCCGCCCCGGCTTCGGCCATGTCCTCGTCCCAGGTTGCCGCCATCCCGAGTCCGTTGGGGAAGGCGGTTCCCTCAGTCACGTACGCGTGACCGTGGACCGCGTCGACGTTGAACAGGAGCGGGATCCCGAGCCGTGTTTCGGATAGAGCGACCTCCTGGAGGCGGTTCACTGTCTCGACGACGTCGTCGACGCGCCGATCTCGGGCCCCTGCCCAGCCGAACGAGGCGACCGCGCCGACACCGTGTTCGACGATCTCGCGTTCGACGTCGTCGAGGTCTTTGGTCGAGTTGAGTTCACCGGCCCACGTGCCGACGAGTTGACCGACCTTCTCCGAGAGCGTCATTCGGTCGAGAAGATCGTCTACACGCTGGTCGGTCGAAACGGACGGGTTTCTGTACGGCGGTTGCTCGTCTACGTTCGCCATACCCAAAGCTGGGATACTCTATATTTAAAACTTTGCGTGTTTCACGCTTCACTCTCGCGGGCCGTCGAGATCCCGAAGACCGACGAGACCGGATTTCGTCAGCCGAACTCGCCGGTTCGTAGCCACGTCTTCGAACCGCTGTTCGGTCCCGTCGGGCCACTCGACGTGGACTGTAACCGCCTTCGCGTCACCGACACCGAGGTGTTCGATCCGGGAGTCCTGCGAGAGGAAATCGGTGTTGCTCGACTGGTGGACGGTCCACTCGGCGTCCCCAGCCGTGACAGTCACGACGGCTCCGAGTGCGGTTGCTCCACTCTCCGTGGTGGCACGGAACTGGATACTCCGCCGTCCGTCTGTGGCGGCGTTATCGTAGACGGCGAACTCGCTGTCGTACGTCGCGACAACGAGTTCCCGGGCGCCGTCGTTGTCGAAGTCGAGGCTCGCCATTCCGCGTCCGTTCGTCTCTCTCATGCCGTTGACGTCCTTGCTGACCCGTGAGAACCGCTCGCCGTCCCGCTGGAAGACCATCGGACGCGTGTAGACTGGATCGTCCCTGTCGACCCGAATGACGTTCTGGGTCGTGTGAACCAGGTCGCGGTCGCCGTCGTTGTCGAAGTCCGTCGCAGCCGCGGCCCAGCCCCACCCGCCGTGACGGACGCCGAGTTCGTCCGCCCGGTCACGCAGCGTTCCGTTCGACTGGCCGACGAGGAGGGTGTTTCCCTTCGTGCGGCCGGAGTGGATGACGTGTTCGAGGAGGCGCTTGATTCGCTCGTAGCGCTCCTCTGATATGTTCGCCTGGAGATCCGGGAACCAGATGTTCGTGACGAAGACGTCCTGGCGCCCATCACCGGTCAGGTCGGCCGTCTCGGAGGCCATCCCGTTCCGTGCGGTCGAGCCGGCGAGTTCACGCCGTTCGAAGGAGCCACCGCGGTTCAGGTAGAGCGTGTCGTTGTTGTAGTCGTTGGCGACGTGGATGTCCGGCCGGCCGTCACCGGTCAGGTCGGTGAAGCTCGCTGCCAGACTCCAGTGAGCGCCCTCGATGGAGGTAGCGGTGACGCGTTCGTACGTGCCGCCGACGTTCTCGTAGAGGACGTTCGGGTTGCCGTTGTCCGTCGTGATCGAACTGTCTGGCCGGAGGTATCCCACGGGTTTGTGCTCGCTCCAGGCGCCGGACTGGTAGACGAACAGGTCGGTGTCACCGTCGTCGTCGTAGTCGGCGGCGGCCGCACCGAGCGGGTAGGTGAGGTCATCCAGTTCGTAGTCGGCCCGCTCGAACTGTCCCGCGTCGTTGCGCAGCGAGACGACCGTGCCGTCGTGCGCGAACAGCAGCAGATCGATCCAGCCGTCGCCCTCGACGTCGACGAACGCGGCGCTTTTGAACCGTCTGTCGAGGGTCGGGAGGGCACCCGAGCGCTCGAACGTTCCCCGCTCATTGGAGAACAGAACGGGCCGATCGCCGCCGAGCGCGAGCACGTCGGTCCACCCGTCGTCGTCGGTGTCAGCGGTGTAGACGCCCGAGTTGCCGTTCCCGACGCCGGTCCCGTCGGCCTCGTAGGTGAGACCGACGTCTTCGGTAACGTCCTCGAAAGCGAGCCTGGCCGGTTCGGAGTCGGCGTCCGTTCCGAGGAGGCCCGACCCGCCGACGCAACCGGCGAGCGCGACGAGCGCTACCAGGCCGACGAGGAGTGCGTAGCGCCCCATCGGTTACACCTCCGGGAGGGCCCAGTCGCTCCGGGGCGGGGCCAGGTAGATGCCGCGGCGCTCCGTGTCGAGGTAATCGGCGATGCCGTGGTTTTCGGGGGCGACGTCGTCGTCGTACTCGTCCGGATTCATCGTCCGGCGCGTCTCGATGAAATCCTCGACGTGCGCCTGGATGGAGTTAAACTGGAAGCCCACGCCGTCGGCGACGTCCGTCGCGATTCCCTCTGTCCGCCGGAGGATCGTCGGCTCGAAGTCCTCGTCGCGTGCCCGGGCAGTTTTCTGGGCGTGACCGACGCGCCCGTATTCGGCTGCGTGTTCGGAGACTGATTCGGCGTGATCCTCGGTGACGCCGCTATCGGCGCCGAGTTTCGCTCCCGTCTCACCGACTGCCTCGGGATCGTGTGCGGGACAGAACATCTCCGCGACCCGTTCGCGGTGGGACTGGTCGTACCAGCGATCGAGGTCGATGGTGAGCGTCGAGGAAGCGACGGTGGTCCCGCCGGCGAACGGTCCGTCCGGGATCGTGACCCTGTCCTCGCTGGGAAGGTTGTCACGGAAGCCGGACTTGAATCCCATCGAGAGCGGTGCGTCCTCCGGGATCCGGTCCTCGTCGAGCCTGTCGGCCGGCATCCCTTTGCCGATGAATCCGGTGTGGCGGCCAGCCCGGGAGAAGACACCTTCGAAGGTCGCCTCCACTGCCAGTCCATTGACCGTCTCGGTCCGGCCGAACAGTGCCGCTTCGGCGGCGAGGACGACTGCGCCGACGTCGCTTGCGAGTAGCATGATCGCGTCGTAGGTGTCGGCGCTGGCCGGGTCTTCATCGACGGCCGCCACCAGTTCGGACTGCGGGACCAGCGAGTCGGGAACGTCGCCCACGGTCTGGAAGTAGCTCGGGCTGTACGCCAGCGTGAACAGCAGTCCCCGGTTGAACGCCGCGCCGGCGTCGCCGCCGGTCCCCCACTGGAACGCCCGTTCGAGCGTTCCCAGTGCATCGTCGACCTGTTCTCGCTGGTCCGTCGTCGGCCGTCCCGACCCCTCGTAGCGGAGTCCGAGCACGACCAGTTGCTGGGGCGGGACAGTGTTACCGTGCGCATCGCGGACGAGGAACTCGCCCCAGCGGTGTTGTCCTGTCGGGACAGTCTTCGGACTCCCGCGAGGGAACTCGATTTCGTCGGACGCCGTCTCCGTCTGTAGTTTCCGGCGTTCGCGCTCGAGACACGCCGTCAGCGCACTCGTCCCACCGATCGCGACGGCCGCCTTGACGAACTCTCGCCTGTCTGGTCGCCGAGGATCATCTGCGGACATTGCTTCGAATTCTGTATTCTCATTGTTAACCTTTTCCCCAGAATCAACGGAGTAGTCGGTCGACACCGTCCGATGTTTCTCGCGAGGATGTCGCGATACTCGTGTCCTCGCTGTTCCGGGATCGAGGTACCATGTGATGTATACTCATTGCTAATTTACCAAAGGATTTATTATGTATCGGGTGCCCTTTGTGCACGAACTATGTCGAACGACAGCAGCGGATACGGTGACCTAGTGAATCGTAGACAATTCATTCGTCTTACAGGAGTGTCTGGAGCAGCCGCGCTTGCGGGCTGTGGCGGCGGAAGCGACGACGGCAACGGTAACGGTAACGGCAACGGCAACGGCAACGGTAACGGCAACGGCAACGGCAACGGTGGTTCGACGGTGTACGACACCGCGTTCGTCGGCGCGACGAACAACGGTGTTCCCGCGAACATGCACCTCAATCCGGACGCGACACAGAACTACGACGTCATCCCCGGGTCACACGTCTTCGAGCGGTTCGTGTCCTACAACTTCGAGACGAAGGAGTTCGGGATGGCGGGACTCGAGGACTGGTCCGTCGACGGCACGACGTTCACACTCAAGATCCGAGAGGACCTCAACTGGGACACCGGGGAGCCGGTTACCGCACGTGACCTCCTGACACAGTTCCGGTTGCAGAAGAAGACAGGGGCGGCAATCTGGGACTTCGCCGACAGCGTCGAAGAGGGCGAAGACGAGAAGACCGTCGTCTTCCAGCTCAAAGAGGAGACGAACCCCCTCCTGCTCAAACACGCGATCGGGTCCCAGGGAGACCGCATCTTCGCCTACCACCCAGTCTACAAGGAATTCCTCGACAAGGAAGCCTCTGCGTACCAGGAGTTCGCGTGGGAGGAAGACGTCGTCGCCAACGGCTCGTTCAGTTTCGATTCCAAGGACAAGCAGTCCTGGGAGCTCACGCGCAACGAGGAGTACTACAACGCGGACAACGTGAACTTCACCCGCATCCAGTTGCTGAACCGCTCTGACAACACCTCGCTCCAGCAGGGGCTGATGGGTGGGGAACTCGATGGCATGTACAGCCTGTTCGCTCCACCGAACATCGCCAACAGCATGCCAGGTCACACGCAGGAGATCAACACGCCCGCGAAGTGGGGGTACGGTATCGTGTTCAACCACGATCACGAACACTTCGGCAAGCTGAACGTCCGCAAAGCGGTCGCACACGTCGTCAACCGGGAGGCAGTCGCCGGGAACGCCGGTCCGCGGACGAAGGTGGCTCCCGACGTGGTTACCGGTATCGCGGCCGGCGACCAGGAGGGGTGGCTCGGTGACGACATGGACAACTTCGAGTCGTACGGGAAGTCCTCGACGCAGGACCAGAAGGCCGCCGACCTGCTTCGCGACGCCGGCTACAGCAAGAGCGGCGGCACGTGGCAGGACAGCGACGGAAACGCGATCAGTGCGACGTACGTTACACCGGCAGGGTGGACCGACTGGACGACGGCGACCAACACCGTCGTCGACCAGCTGAACTCCTTCGGGTTCGACCTGGAGATCGACTCGAAGCCGATGGGTGACTACTTCGGTGGGTATGTCGAGAACAACTTCGCGCTTGGTGCGTTCTACTGGCTGCCCGGCGGCGCACGGTCGTCGTTCCCCTTCTATCCGCTCCGCTGGGAGATGCAGTGCCCCGACATCGACGGCGGACACGAATTCCCGACCGGAGAGAAGACTATCCCCGCGATGGACGGCTCCGGCGAGATGACGATCAGCCCGCTCGAAGAGATCAAGCAAGTCGCGACTATGACCGACGAAGACGAGGTGACCGAGGTCATCCGTCGGGTGGCGTGGCACCACAACCAGACGCTGCCCTTCCTGGGCGTTACCGAGAAGCAAGAGCAGACGTGGATCAGCAGTCAGGACTTCAGTGCCCCGTCGGAAGACGATCCCGCGCTCGGCGTCAAGTGGGCCACCCAGTGGCTGCCGCGCGTCGGCAAGCTAACCGCTGAAGGGAACTAGGATTGACGATCGGAGAACAGCCGCTCATACCAACAAAAATATATAGCACTATTCGAAATCACGATTATGGGAAATTATTATATTCGCCGAACGGCCAGGGTGTTCGCAACCGTATTCATAGTTACTAGCCTTACGTTCGGGTTGATTCGACTCCTTCCAGGTGGACCGTTCACACAGCTTCGCGTCAGACTGCTCAGGCAGGGCGTGCCCGCCTCGGAAGTGGATGCGCGCATCGCCAACCTCCAGAACATCCAGCCGGACGCACCGCTCTGGAGGCAGTACATCGATTACATGCTCTCGGCCATGCAAGGCGACTTCGGCGAGTCAATCTCGCTCGGGAAACCCGTCGCGCAGGTCGTCGCGGAGGCAGTTCCCTGGACCGTCTTCATCGTCCTCGTCTCGACGGTCCTCATCTTCCTGTTCGGAATCTTGCTCGGCGCGATCCAGGCGTACTGGGAAGGCTCCCGGTTCGACAAAGCCATCTCGGCTCTCTCGATCAGCCTGATGTCCATCCCGTTCTACGTGATCGCCGTACTCGCTCTGTTCATCCTGGCCTACCAGTTCCAGTGGTTCCCGACCGCCGGGACGCACGGGACTGACGTCGAGCCCGGGCTGACGCTGGAGTTTTTGGTGAGCGCCCTCGAACACGCCGCGCTCCCGATCTTCTCCTACACCATCGGCGGTATCGGCGGACAGGCACTCGCGATGCGCGGCAACAGCATCCAGGTGCTGGGCAACGACTACGTGGAGGTGGCCCGACTCCGCGGGCTGGCTGATCGACGAATCGCGACGTGGTACGTCGCCCGGAACGCGATTCTCCCCTTGTACACCGGGTTCCTCCTGCTGCTTGGCTTCCGCCTCGGCGGTACCGTGATTCTCGAACAGATATTCTCCTATCCCGGGCTCGGGTACTACCTGTGGTCCGCGCTCGAGTCCAACGATTACCCCCTGATGATGGGGACGTTCCTGGTCATCACAGTCGCACTGGTGATCGGCGTCTACATCGCGGACCTGACCTACAGCAAGATCGACCCACGAATCAGCCAGGGTGAGTCCGATGCCTACTGAAGCCGAGAAACAGGAGAACGTCAACTGGCGAAGCGCGAGCAGCGAATCACCGGAGGTGACGCTTCGGGACAGACTCAGCGAGTATTTCGAGGAGCGGATCCGGAAGCCAGCGCTGGTCGCCTGGTCGGACGGGCGCACGCGTATCGGGCTGCTTATCATGAGTGTCTACATCGCGATGGCGTTCGTCGCGGTCTTCGACCTCTACCGTGCACCCTCGACGAACCAGGCGCCACGCCTCGAAACGGCGTTCCAGAGCCTGGATTACCCGCTCGGGACGACGATGTCGGGCGTGGACTTGCTGTCGCTGATCATTCACTCCACGCCTGACGTCCTGCTGATGATCATCGCCGGTGGTCTCTGGGCGACGGTGATCGCCGTGATCATCGGGACGCTGGCCGGATACAAGGGCGGAATGGTCGATCGAGTCCTCATGTCGTTCTCGGACGTGATGATGGCCATCCCCGGTCTCCCGCTGGTGATCATCCTCGCCGTGACGTTCAACCCCAAGAACCCGATCGTCCTCGGGATCCTCATCAACGTCAACTACTGGGCCGGTCTCGGACGATCGTTGCGCTCGCAGGTCCTGACGATCCGCGAGGACAACTACGTGGAGGCCTCCCGGACGATGGGTATGAGCACGCCGCGTATCCTGCTGAAAGACGTCATCCCGAACCTGATGCCGTACGTGACGGTGAACTTCGTCTTCGCAGCCCGGTACGTCGTGTTCGCGTCCATCGGGCTGTTCTTCCTGGGCGTGTTGCCCTTCTCGACCCAGAACTGGGGCGTCACGCTGAACTACGCCTACAGCGGCGGTGCGCTGTTCACGTGGCAGGCCGCACACTGGCTCATCTTCCCGATGATCGCCATCATGGGGATCTCCCTCTCGTTGATCCTGCTGGGACAGGGCATGGACCGGGTGTTCAACCCCCGTGTCCGGACTCGGCTGGCAGGGGAGTCCGAATCGACTGCGGAAGAAGGCGACTCGAGGACCACGGAGGTGCTCTAGATGACTATCGAAAGCCAACAGCTGACTGGAGCAGACGAAGTCGAAGACCCGATACTGGAGATAAAGAACGCGAGTGTCACCTACGACGGCGGAGACACCCACGTCCTGAACGACGTCACCTTCTCGATCGAACGCGACGAGATCGTCGGTGTGGTCGGCGAGAGCGGGAGCGGCAAGTCGATGCTCGCCTCGGCGATGCTCGACGCCATTCCGGCCCCGGGGCGACTCTCCGGGGAGATCCTCTACCACCCGGACGAAGACACGACAATCGACGTGTTAAACCTGAGTGACGAAGAGCTCAGATCCTACCGCTGGGCAGACGTGTCGATGGTGTTCCAGGGTGCGATGAGCTCGTTCAACCCGACAATGAAAGTCGGGAGTCACTTCAAGGACACCCTCCGAGCACACGACGAGGACGTCTCCGAGGGGATGGACTTCGCGCGGCAACTTCTCTCTGACCTCTACCTCGATCCCGAGCGCGTCCTCGACTCGTATCCCCACGAACTCAGCGGCGGGATGCAACAGCGTGCGCTCATCGCCCTGAGTATGCTCCTGGAGCCGGAAGTGCTCGTCATGGACGAGCCGACGGCCGCACTGGACCTGTTGATGCAGCGGTCGATCCTGATGTTGCTCGAGGACCTCAAAGAAAAGTACGAGGTGACGATGGTGTTCATCACGCACGACCTGCCGCTGGTCGCGTCGCTGGCCGACAGGATGGCGGTGCTGTACGCCTTCGAGCTCGTCGAAGCCGGGCCGCGAGACCAGATCATCGGTCAGTCCGGGCATCCCTACACGCGGGCGCTGCTCAACTCGACACCGAACATCGACGCCCCGCTCGAAGACATGAAACCCATCCCGGGAAAGAGTCCAGCACCCGTCAACGTCCCGGACGGCTGTTCCTACGCCGATCGATGTCCGCTCGCGTCCGAGGAGTGTACCGCCTTCGATCCGGAGTTCCAGCTGATCGAGGACGAACACTCCGTCGCCTGCCACCACTGGGAACAGGCCAGAGCGGAGATCGCACTCAACTTCGCCGGTGCCGACGAGATCGGTGTCTCCAAGGGAGGTGATAGTCGATGAGCCGACCAGACGCGACGGCAGGGACCGACGACAGCACCGACAGCGCCGACGAGCCCCTGATCTCCCTGGAGAACGTCGAGGTACACTTCGAGAAAGAACAGGGTCTGCTGGATCTCTTCGAAGAGCCGGACGTCGTCAGAGCAGTCGACGGCGTTTCCCTCGATATCCAAGAGAACGACGTTCTCGTGCTCGTCGGAGAGAGCGGGTGTGGAAAGACCACGCTCGGGAAGACGATGATCGGGCTCCAGCGTCCGACCGGCGGATCCGTAAAGTACCGCGGCCGGGACATCTGGGAGACGAAAGCCGGGAACACCGACCTGTCGTTCGACGAGATCCGCTCGTCGCTGCAGATCATCCACCAGGACCCCGGAAGCTCGCTCAATCCGAACCGACGGATCGTCGAGATTCTGTCCGAACCGATCAGACTGACACATCCCGGCGTGAGCGCCGGCGAACGGCGTGAGCGGATCTACTCGCTGCTGGAGCGCGTCGGGATGACGCCCGCACACGACTTCGCGGACCGCTACCCACACCAGCTCAGCGGAGGCGAGAAACAGCGTGTCGCACTCTCGCGGGCGCTCCTGATGAACCCCGACGTCATCCTGGCCGACGAGGCGATCAGCGCACTCGACGTCTCGCTTCGCGTCGAGATGATGGACCTGATGCTCGACCTGCAGGACGACTTCAACACCTCGTTCGTGTTCGTCTCGCACGACCTCTCGAACGCGCGCTACTTCGCCGAGCATGGCGACGGCCGTGTGGGAGTCATGTATCTCGGTAACCTGGTCGAAGTTGGCCCGGCAGAGCGTCTGATCAGCGAGCCGCAACATCCCTACACCGAGGTACTGCGATGGGCGACACCGAACCTCGCACTGGACGCCACAGAGGCAGGCGAGCCACCCATGCGCAAGATCGACATCCCCGATCCGATCAACCCACCGAGCGGCTGTCGGTTCCATACACGGTGTCCGAAGGCCAGAACGGCCTGCCCGAAGGAACAGCCGGAACTGGAGACCCACGGTGACCGTCACCTCGTCGCCTGCTTCCGGTCCGACGAGGATCACGAATACTGGGACAGCCCGGAGATCGAAGACTGACTGTCCTCAGGACACTCCCATCGCCAAGTTATTTAGCGGTCTGTGAGAACACGAATCCATGACTGTAGGTGAAGCCGTCCTCGACGCCATCTGTAGCCAGAGAGACAAGATGCCGCTAGTGCTGACGGTGGTCATCGTCATGGGGCTGTTGCTCGCCTTCCCGCTACTGCTCCTGGAGAACGACACTGCGGGATACGCCATCGCCGTCATCGACGCGATCATCGTCGCTCTCTGTCTGGTCGTCTTCGGATCGGCCTACTGGTACTGCACGAAACGAGCGATGGACTGAAATCCAGTTACTGGTCGGAGAGAAAGGCAGCCGTCTCGGCGGCCAGTTCGCTGACTTTCTCGTCGTCTTCGGCGGCGACATCTCTGAGCGCAGGAACTGCCGCCTCCTCGCCCAGGTATCCGAGCGTCCGCACTGCGCGTGCGCGCACAGTTCTGTTCTCGTGATCGAGGCAGTCGAGGATCGAATCCAGCGCCGGACGGACGATCGTGGAGTCGGATTCTGCGATGACGCCTAGCGTATCGAGAGCGGGGCCGACGACTCCGGGATCAGTGTCGTCGAGGAGCGTCTCGAGGGCGGAGACGTCCGTCACGGAAGCCGGATCGGATTCCACGACGGCGACGAGTGCGTTCGCTGCCGTCCGTCTGACGTACTGCCGTCGTTCGAGCGTTTCCTGCTGGACGTTCTGGACGAGCTGGCGAGCCTCGCTTCGGTCGATGCTTTCCGGAACCGCTGTCTCGGGGGTCGGCACGTCGTCCGCAGCGAGGATTTCGAGGAGTCTGTCGGCGGACTCCCCGAGGGCATCCGGGTGCTCGACCGCAAGGGGTGCGAGTAATTTGGCCCCGGCCAGCGACAGATCGATGGCGTCTGCCGACAACGACTCGACGATCGCGTCGAGATGGTCGACGAGAGCGTCGGGACGTTCTTTCGCGATCGCTACCAGTGCCTCGGCCGCACCGCGTGCCACGACGAGGCTCTCGTCGGCCAGTCGACCGGCCACTGCACCGACGTGATCCGTGGCCGCGTCGGGGTCTGTCCGAGCGAGCGCTCCGAAGTCATCGATCGCTTCACGTCTCGTCGTAGGGTCGTCCGAAGACAGTGCCGCCGTGAGCTGTTCTGGATCGAGTCGCTCTCGGCTACCCGGTCGCTGATCGTTCTCCTCTGGCATATACTATACCTCTCTACCGACTCTCAAATACGTGGTGGTCGACGGTGTTTCGAGGACGTATGTCGGATATGTTTCCAGTAGTGGGTAAAACACATTTTTCCTTACAAAGTTATCAAGTTCCAGGGGCATATATCGACGACCAATCGGTCCGTCGCCGGACACAGCGGCGTTAGTGGTGCGTACTCCGCCAAGACGTTGGGTGTAGTGATTCCGCTCGCGTCCGGTTCGTCGGGCCGTATTCAGAACACAACTATGTCAGACCAAAAGCAGCCATCAGTGAGTCTTCCGCGACGGACCTTCGTTCAGGGCGTCGGGGTGACGGGTATCGCCGGTGTCGGGACAGGCGTCACGACAGCCGAAATCGACGAAGACGACGTCGAACACGTGGGTGCGGGAAGCTTTACGACGGCCATCCCCGGGGGATACGATTACCCCTCTCCACCGGACCCGACCTACGTGACCGAGAACGTCTCCCCGCCGATTCCGACCAACGACTGGTGGAGCGGGCTGTTGTTCGGGACCTACAGCGCGGGCCCGGTCATCGGAGACCCCTACCACGGCGAGGCCGGCCCACGCGGGTTCACCGTCAGGTACCCGACCGACTGGGACGGGGATCCGGCCGAGCAGGACACGGTTCTCGCCGACGCTGCTGACACGCCGGGCGTCACGATCGGACACACTGCCGTCGAGGAGTTCGACGAGGCGCGCGTGAACGACTGGGGCGACTGGCACGTCCAGGCCAGCTGGGGCGCGGGGATGTACGAACGCATGGACGTGACCGTCGCGCGCGGGCTCCCGCTGTTCTTCGCCGAGTACAACGGCGGGGGCGCGGAGCTGACGTTCTCGACTGACGACGGGCCGGTCGACGATTCGCAGGTCTCGGTGTGGGCCGACCGCGGGAACGTCCTCGGCGTCTCCGTCACGGCCAACGGCTACACGAAACACTTCGGCGTCTTTGGCCCCGACGGGGCGTCGTGGTCCGGCACGTCGACGGTGACGTCGGATCTCGGTGAGAGCGACTACCTCACGGTCGCGATCCTTCCGGAGGCGACGACCGAACTGCTCGATCAGTTCGAGGCGTACGCATACAACGTCGTCCGCGGAACGGAAATCGACTGGGAGTACGTCGAGTCTGACGGGGACGGGACGCCGGTCTCCGAGGTTCGCACCACCTACTCGTTCACCACCGAGGCGAAACCCGAGAGCGGGGCCGACGGGACCCTGACGGCACTATTCCCCCACCAGTGGAAGTACGCCGAGTCCGAGTTGACGGACCGCACCTACTGGTCGGTCCGGGGCGAGATGCGGGTCGCGGCCGGCGAGTCGTTCACGACGACACACACCTACAGAGGCATCCTGCCGTTCACGCCGACAGAGGGCACACAGGACATGGACAGCCTCCGGTCGTACGTGACTCGGCTCAGAGAAGACTACGACCGGTACGTCTTCGACGTCCCCACCAGTGCGTACTGGGTGGGCAAGGACTTCTACCGCAACAGCACCGCGGCCGCGCTCGCCGACCGGACCGGCCAGACGGCCGAACGCGACTACTTCCTGAGCGCGATCACCGATCGGCTCGAAGGCTGGCTGACGGCCGGCGACACCGCTCTTGGAACCGAATCCGGCCAGGAGCTGTTCTACTACGACGACGAACTCGGATCGCTGTTCGAGTACCCCACGGACTTCGGGTCGGTCGAGTATATCACCGACCACCACTTCCACTACGGCTACCTGGTGTACGCCGCGGCCGAGGCCGCCCGGCAGCAGCCCGACTGGGCCAGTTCCGACAACTGGGGCGGCATGGTCGAACGCGTCGTCAGGGACTACGCGAACTGGGAGCGCCCGGACCGCGACGCCGACCTCGACCCGGCGGGCGACCCGGAGAACGCCTTCCCGTTCCTGCGCAACTTCGACGTCTACGGCGGCCACTCCTGGGCCGGCGGGACCGTCGGGAACCCGAAGGGGAACAACCAGGAGTCCTCCTCGGAGGCGGTGATGGCGTACGCGGCGATGATCCGCTGGGGCGAGATGACCGGCAACCGGGAGTTGCGTGACGCCGGCATCTTCCTCTACACGCAGGAGACGACCGCAGTGTGGGACTACTGGTTCGACCCCGAGGGTGATTCTCTCCCCGACGACTGGGGTCAGGAAGTGTCCACGTTCGAGAGTGCCGGGCCGGACTTCGAGTACGCCTCGGCGGTCTGGGGCGGCGGCTACTGGCGACACCTCTGGTGGTCGCCCGCGGATCCGATCGAGACCTTCGGGATCAACTGGCTGCCGATCGGCGGGCATTCGTTCTATCTCGGCCACGACCTGCGGTACGCACAGTCGAACTGGTCGTCGATGCTCGCCGCCAGGGACCGCCACATGGACGTCGACGACCCCACCAGCGAGTTCCTCGGCGGCTGGGAGCCGGCCGCCTGGGGGTATCGCGCCCTGTCGAACCCGTCGGACGCGGCCGCGATCATGGCGGACTCCCTGCCGATCGAGCCCGGCGGAAACTCGACGCCGTTCATCTACAACTACGTGCACTTCCTGAACGACGCCGGTCTCGTCGACACCAGCGTAGTCGCGGACACGCCGTTCTATCAGGTCTTCGAGGACGGCGACCGACGGACCTACGCCGCGTTCAACGCCGATTCGGCCGAGCAGACGGTCACGTTCTCCGACGGGATGGAACTGACCGTCCCCGCCGGGGAAGTCGTGGTCGCCCAGTCGGCCGAACACTACGAACCCGACACGTCGCCGCCGACGACGCCCGGGAACCTTTCGACCACGCTCACCAACAGCTGGGCAGTCGAGCTCGACTGGGACGAATCCACGGACGACTCTCTGGTTCAGTACTACGCGGTCTACGTCGACGGGGACGAACACACGACGGTCGGTACGCCCGGCGTGCGCATCGAGGGACTGGACCGGGACACGGCGTACGAGATTGAGGTCGCGGCTGTCGACCCGTTCGAGAACGAATCGGAGCGCGCACGCGTCGACGTGACGACTGAAAGCGAGGATACGGCTCCACCGACGGCCCCGGACGGACTCCAGTCACCGACGAAGACGAAAACCTCGATCGACCTCTCCTGGAACGCCGCCAGTGACGTCGGCGAGGGGAGCGGCGTCGACTCGTATCTCGTCTCTGTCGACGGTGAGCACTACACTGAAGTGGACGAGACCGCCGTCTCCGTGACGGACCTGGATCCGGGAACGACCTACACGCTCGGCGTTCGTACGGTCGACGGCGCCGGAAACCACTCCGAGCCGGCCACGATCACGGTAGCGACCATCGCCGAAGCGGCGACGCAGTCCCCCTTCGAGGAGCGTGCGACGGTTCCCGGGAAGATCGAAGCCGAACACTTCGATACCGGCGGCGAAGGGGTCTCCTTCCACGAAACGACCGACACCAATCAGGGAGGCGCCGACTACCGGGACGCACCCGTCGACATCGGTGGCAGTGGCGGCAACTACACGCTCGGCTGGATCGAGGAGGGCGAGTGGCTCGAGTACTCCGTGACCGTCGAGTCCAGCGGTACCTACGACGTCGAGGTGGCCGTCGCCTCCGCGGAGGGCGGCGGCCCGCTCCGCGTGGAAGTCGACGGCGAGAACGTCACCGGCAGCATCGACGTCCCGAACACGGGCAGCTGGACCGCCTACCAGACCGTCACTGGTGCCGAGGACGTCACGCTGTCCGCGGGCGAGCACGTGATACGTGTCGTCTCCGAGGGCGGGGGCTGGAACTTCGACTGGATGGCGTTCAGAGCGACTGGCAGTGGTTCGTCGACGACACAGGCCCCGGAAACCACCACAGTCGAGACGACCGCGTCACCCCAACAGCAATCGAAGACGACCGCACCCGAAACGACGACCGGATCGGGCGACGGCCCGGGATTCGGGATGCTGGCGACGCTGGCCGGTCTGCTCGGCCTGGGCGCGTACTTGCACAGCAAAGACGATACGGAGAAGCCGTGAACGGACAGCGCGCCGATCACTAGAAACAGACCGTCTCGATACGTCACTCCACGACGGTCTCGCGGAGCCGGGCCACAGCCGTCAACACGGGGTAGGTCCACCGCTCGGACTCGTAGACGTACTCACAGAATTCGTGGCCGTCGAGCCGGACGAGCCGCGGCCGGGCCCGGAGCTCGTCCTGTCGCTCCCGGGAAATCTCGTCGAGCCGTTCCCGCTCGTCGCCAGCGGGGACGGTCGGGCGTCCGGACGTGCCCGCGCTATCGAGAACGTCCTGCAGCCGATCCTGTGCTGTCTCGAGCGACCTCGCTTCGGATTCGAGCACCGACACCAGCTGTTCTCGACTGTCAACGGCCTCCCGGACGGCCTCGTGGAGGGCTTGTCTGTAGACTTCAGTGAACGCTACTTGGCTCGACTCGAACACGGGCGTTAGCTGTGGAGAGAGTTCGGCAGCGACATGTTCGGTCAGCGATTCGTCGTAGACGCGGTCGAAATGCTCGATAGACAGCACCGTCTCCTCGAACGCGGTTCGCAGTTGAGAACTCGTGTCGACTCTGTCGGCGTGGGACAGCGACCGCGAAGCGGGGGCTCCGCTCGCGGGCCGTGTCGGCTCCAGTTCCGAAACGCGATCGACAAACGACTGAAACGCGTCGATCTCGGCCTGGACCTCCTCGCGCTCGGACGCCACGACGTCCGCTGCCCGGACCATCGGTGCAAGAACGTGCCGGCGAAGATGCTCGGCGACCTGATCACCACTACAGCTGTCGCTTTTGCTCATTAACCACTATTACGTATTTGATTGCCAAAAAGCTATGTACTAGTAGGTTCCAGGAGTGATACTGACAGTCCACGAGACCCGGGCGAACCCCTGGTGGATCGGTCACACACTGGATCTGGTGGCACGGTGGCGGTCCAGAAAATAGAAGTACCTGAATATAATCTTCTAATAAATAGAAATACTTTTATATAGTAGCACACGATCAATCCGGCAATGTTCTGTCATAGCCGGCAGTATGGAGTCCGCCCCAGGAGCGTCGTTGGGCCTACCGAACCGAGTACTCGGGGGGGATTCAGGCATGCCCAGTGATTCGCCCGAGGACGAGACTGAACCGCGCGATCGAGATACTGGTCCAGTACAGTCGGTCGTCCCCCGGTTCGTCCGGCGGAGTTTCACACTGAAGTTCGCCATCGTACTGGTCGTTCTGGGATTGACAGTCGGAGCTGTCGGCGTCGTCGGTTCCGAACAACTCAAATCGGAGTTCCAGGACGAAGTCGACGAGAAACTTGCGACGCTGGCGACCCAGCATGCCACTGAACTCGCAGACTGGAATCGGACGAACTTCGGGACCGTTCGCATCTACGCGCGCTCACCAGCGGTCAGGGACGGCTCCGTGCCGACGATCAGTAACTACCTGCAACAGGAACAACAGAAGCGACTTCCACAGGGCGGAGATAGCCCACCGTTCCTCCACTACGTGAATACGACGACCGGCGAGATTACTGCGAGTAGCGACAGTCGGTTCGTCAACGACACGTCGCTCGAAGCGATCGATTCCGGACTCAGCGCGGGAGTCGAGCGAGTTCGCCCCTCACTGGGAGATTTCAGCATCCAGACGGTGCGGACGGAAGCGTTCAACAGTACGTTCCTCAGGGAGGAGGGGACTGTCAGGGTGGGCTACGTGTCTACGGTCCCCGGGGACCCGGATCACGTACTGGTCTACACTGTCCCTGTCAAAACGTTCACCGGGAATCTTCGGGGACAGACCGCCGTAGACGGTGCATCCAACGGCTCGGCTACGACCGGTGTCACGATGGTCACGAGCAAGCTGGACGGGGACGAACGGGTCCTCTTCGAGCAGTACGGAAACGACGACATGCTGTATCGCCAGTACGACGAAGGGAACGGGATCCCCGCAACTGCACGGTCACAGGGACCCGCGAATCCAGGGAGCAGTGTTGCCGGGCCCGCCAGCGGAATCCTCTCTCGGCACGAATCGACATACGAGCTCGCGAACAGAGAGTACGCGGTCGGGTACGCCCAGGTGCCCGGAACTGGGTGGGTCGTCATGATCCACTCGAACACGAAAGCGGCTTACGGTGAGGTTCAGTCAGTCGCCGACCAGGCGCTGATCGCGACGGGCGTGGGAATACTTCTGATCGGCCTGTTCGGAGCCGCTCTCGGACGGAACACTGCACGCTCGATCGATCGGCTCACTGGCAAAGCCGAAAAGATGGAAGAGGGCGACCTCGAGGTCGATTTCTCCTCCAGCCGGATCGACAACATCGGCCGTCTCTACGACGGCTTCGCGAACATGCGTGACGCCTTGCAACAGCAGATCCAAGAAGCCGAGCAGGCGCGCAAGGAGGCGGAGGTCTCCCGGGCCGAAGCGATGGAGATGTCCAATCACCTCCAGGAGACGGCCGACGAGTACGCCGAGATCATGCAGCAGTGTGCTGCCGGAGATCTGACCCGGCGGATGGAGGCCGATGGGGAAAACGAGGCGATGGATCGCATCGCAGAGGAGTTCAACGAGATGATCGACGAACTGGAGAAGACGACGGGGCAGCTCAAGAGCTTCGCCGACGAAGTCGAAACGGCTGGTGAGGTCGTCCAGACCTCCTCAGAGAGCGTCCGGGATGCCTCCGAGCAGGTGGCCGATTCCATCCAGAAGATCTCTGACGACGCTTACGACCAGAAGGAACGCTTACAGGAGATCTCGGGTACGATGGACCAGATCGCCACCGATCTCGAGACGTTCGCGGCCGAGAACGACGTCGACTTCGGAGAATCACTCGATCGGATCGAAGAGATCGCAACGATGCTCAATCAGGTCGTTGATCTGAGTGAGGAAACGATGGCCGAAGCGGAGAACGTCGCGGGAGCGGCCGAGGAACAGGCGGCCGAACTCAACGAGGTCACCCAGCGTGCCGAGGACCTCTCGCGGTACGCACGACCGTTGCGTGAAGTCCTCGACCGCTTCGAGACCGAGTCCGAACACGAGTTCTACTTCCCGACCGGTCCGGAGTGATACGGGTCGCTGTCAACCGCCTGGGGTCAAGCCCCGTGGCATCCGCCTCGATAATTCTGTGAAGCCGGATCGTTCCGAGTATGCCGATTTCACAGACGGTACGAGGCGGTTGGCCGGACACAACGCAGGCTCCCCCCTGTGAGTGGATATATTATTATTCTGCTTTCGAAAATAGTCGTTACTTATATAAATTGCCCCATCGTTTCCCCGTCCCGTAATGGAGTACACCACACTCGGATCGACCGGGATGGAGGTCTCAAAGATCTGCCTCGGTTGCATGAGTTTCGGCAGTCAGGACGACTGGATGCTGGACGCGGACGAAGGTCGCGAACTCGTCGAACGGGCCATCGACCTCGGAATCAACTTCTTCGACACCGCGAATACGTATTCGTCGGGCGAGAGCGAGGAGATTCTCGGCGACGTGCTCGCGGAATACGACCGCGACGAGCAGGTCGTCGCTACGAAGGTCCGCTTCGCCGCAGCCAACGACCACCGCAACGCGACGGGACTCTCGCGGAAGACGATCGAGCAGGAGCTCGAGCACTCTCTCGACCGCCTGGGCATGGAAACGGTCGACCTCTACCAGATCCACCGCTGGGACTACGATACGCCAATCGAGACGACGCTGCGCGCGCTCGACGACGCCGTCCGGCGTGGCCAGGTCCGCCACATCGGGGCCTCCTCGATGTGGGCTCATCAGTTCCAGCGGGCGCTCCACCTCGCCGATCGCGAGGGGCTGACCCGGTTCGAGACGATGCAGAACCTCTATCACCTCACGTATCGCGAGGAAGAGCGCGAGATGTACCCCGTCTGTAACCGGGAAGACATCGGCGTACTGCCGTGGTCGCCGCTGGCTGCCGGCTATCTCACCCGCCCACACGAGGAGTTTACCGAGACGGCGCGTGGGGAACACGAAATCGACTACGGGACTCCGTATCACGAGGGGCCCGCGAGCGAAGAGATCAACGGCCGCGTCCAGGAACTCGCCGACGAGAAGGGTGTCTCGATGGCACAGATCGCGCTGGCCTGGCACTTCCAGAACGAGAACGTCGACGCTCCCATCGTCGGGACGTCGAGCATCGAACACCTCGAAGCTGCCGTCGAAGCGCTCGAGATCGACCTGAGCGACTCCGAAGTGGAGTATCTGGAAGCACCGTATCAGCCGGTCCCGGTGTTCGGCCACGAGTGATTCCACTCTCGAAGGCGGTCTGAGCACTGTGAGAACTGACTACTCTGCTCCAGGACACGGTGGGCGTATACGCTGGCAGCTTCCGCGAGCCGCGACGTACGCCCGTCGGCTGTCCCTGTACGGGCCAGAATAAATAACAGAAAAATTTAAAATATAGGGATACAACGATAGTATGACTAATATCTGGGCGATGTCGATAGGTCGGCCTGTGAAGCAAGAATATGCCATCAAAGGCCCATATACGTGGTCAAAATAGACTATATTACTGAAAATGACCGACACCGATTCTCGGCGGCAATTCGATCGAATATCATCGGCGTAAATCCCGTATATATCCAAAAGAGTATTCTAATCGCCGAATATCGGGACGACATCGATCGATGTTCGGGTAAATAATATATATTTACAAATATATATTTGTAACTGTTACTTCTGTGGAAGTGGGTGGGCTGAGGAGTCGCCGAAACCAGTGCCTGGACGCTTTTCGGCGATATCCAGGGAGTATCGCCGAGTCGCCTTCGTCGGCGTTCGATAGACGAGTTTTTCCAGGGGGGACGTATACTATACCATGGTGGCGATGACGAGCAGTTACCCCCACTGAGCCCCGTGTGACGAGGCGTTTTCACCGAGCCACCCTCTCGATTCTCCCGAGACCCTATCCGATCCGATCGAGGATCTCCTCGTAGTAGCTACCGAACGCGCGATCCGAGCGCGAGCGCGGGCGGCCGAGATCGACGTCGAGAATCTCCTGGACGCGTCCCGGTTCCCTGTCCATCACGACGACTCTGTCGCCGAGTTTGACCGCCTCCTCGATGTCGTGGGTGACGAACAGCACGGTCTTTCCGGTCGCGTCCCAGATGTCGAGTAGCTCTTCCTGGAGCATCGTCTTGGTCTGGGCGTCGACGGCCCCGAACGGTTCGTCCATGAGTAGCAGGTCGGGATCGGGCGCCAGCGCGCGGGCGAGCGCGACGCGCTGTTTCATCCCGCCGGAGAGGTCCTTCGGGTAGCTGTCGGCGAACCCTTCGAGCCCGACCAGTTCCAACAGGTCCTGCACGCGCTCGCGGCGCTCGGGAGCCGGCGTCCCGTTCTGTTCGAGTCCGAACCCGACGTTGCCCGCGACCGTCCGCCACGGGAAGAGGTGATACTCCTGGAAGACGATCCCCAGCTCCGGTCCGGGGCCGTCGATCGGCTCGCCGTCCAGCCGAACCTCTCCATCGGTGGGCGTCTGCAATCCGGCGATGATCCGGAACAGCGTCGTCTTCCCACAGCCCGAAGGGCCGACGATCGTCACGAACTCGCCGGGGTCGACGTCGAAGGATATCTCTCGTAGCGCCTCGACGGGACCGTTCGACCCATCGTAGACCATCGACACGTCCTCGACCGTGACGCGGTCCGCGGTCGACTCTATCGCCATGCCAGGACCCTCCGCTGGACCACGCGGAACGCGGTATCGACGAGCAGAAACATGACGCTCAACACGAGGATATATGCGATCACGCGGTCGACCTGCAGCGAGTTCGACGCGCGGAAGATCTGTCGTCCGATCCCCGGCGCGCCGAAGATCTCCGCCGCGACGACGAGCATCCAGCACCGGCCGATCCCCGTCCGGATACCGGTCGTGATCTCGGGCAGCGAGGCCGGGAGGACGACCGTCCGGATCAGACCGAGCTGACGCTGGACGCCGAGGCTACGTGCGACGTCGAGGAGATCCTCAGAGACGCCTTCGACGCCACCGTAGGCGGCGTAGAAGTTGATCCAGAACGCGCCGATCGCGATGATGAAGGCCGCGCCGGCGTGGCCGATCCCGAACCACGCGATCGCGAAGCCGATCAGCGCCAGCGGGGGCACGGGTCGAAGCACGCGAACGATCGGGGTCAGTGCCTCGTCGAGGAACCGACTCCACCCCAGGGCGACGCCGGTCGCGATCCCCAGCGTCGTCCCGACGACCGTCCCCGGCAGCCAGTGGAGGACGCTGTTGAAAAGCGCCGCCTGCATCGTTCCGGACGCGAGTTCCGACTGGGCGGCCAGGCCGACCGCAAGCGGTGAGGGGAGGATGTACTCCGGCTGTGCGGTCGAGCCGGCCCACCACAGGCCGACGAACCCCACCAGTCCGAGCGCTCCCAGCAGCACTCGCCTGGAGTCCAGCGAGTCCACGATCCGCCCGACGTTGTCGGCCCGATCGAGTTCGTTGCTGACGTCAGTCGCCATGGTTAGAGCGCGTCGTAGACGCTGTAATCGAATATCTCTTCGAGCGACAGCTGCTGGTCGAGTTTGCCCGTTCGGGCGGCGAACTCCGAGAAGATCTCAGTCCCGTTCTCGATCTCACGGGGATCGGTGACGAAGTTCGACAGCGGTCCCTGAAGTGCCGACAGCGCCTGATCGGCGTCCAGTCCGATCCCGTCCTCGACGATCCCGGCCGTCGGTTCTGGGTTTTCCTGGATGTATTCGGTCGCCCGAACGTGAGCGTCGAGGAACTGCGTCGCAACGTCGCTGTCCCGTACCTCGTCGCTCATCAGCGTCACGGCCGCCGGCTGGCCGGGCATGATCTGATCGGCCGTCCTGAAGGTTTCGTAGGGGATCGACTCCTCGGCGACGCGGGTCGGCACCGGTTCCATGATCGACGTACCGTCGATCTCGTCGTTCGCGATGGCCTGCCAGACGGCGTTCGCGCCGTTTATCTCGATGATCTCGACGTCACTCTCGGGATCGACCCCTTCCTGATCGAGCCAGTAGCGCAGCAGGATGTCGGGCACCGAGCCCTGCGGGAAGGTTCCGAACCGGAACGGTTCGCCACGCTGCTCCTCCCAGACGGCGAAGGCGTCGCTGCCGTGTTCGTCCCACAGCGATCCGAGTTCCTCGCGAGCCAGGATCGCCATCGGCTCTTTGATGTTCGTCGCCGTCACCTTCGCCGGCAGCCCACGGTCGATGACGATCATCGCCGGGACCACGCCGAACATCGCGACGTCGATGTCCCCGCCGGCGTAGGCTTTGACGATCGACGGCCCGTCGGTGAACTCCTCGCCGACGACTGTCCGGTCGACGTCATCGAAGTAGCCCTGCTCGTCCATCACGAAGTACTGCAGATCGGGGAAGATCGGCATGTACGCCACCGTCAGTTCGCCGCCGCTCCCGCCGAGGACAGAACAGCCCGCGAGTCCGGTCGTCGCTGCCGCCGTGCCTGCGAGATACGCTCGTCTCGACATCCGAGTCTCTCGTTGTGTCATTACTGGAACCGACGGGCTGGGCCTGTTTATGGGGACAGTTGCTGGCAACCGCTGCGCCGTCTCTGTACGCCGATTTCGGGCGATACGTCCCCGATTCTGGAGGGGAGGGGGCGCTATCCGTCGAACAGCGTTCACCGCGTCGTCTCCAGCGTCGGTCGATGTTGCTGGTAGCGACGACAAGAGACCACCCGCCAGTGGCGACTCGAAAGGGAATTAGGTCCAGACGGGCGAATACGGGACAATGACCGTCCTGGAAATCGCACGCGACGCGCTGGCGACCGGTCCCGTCTGTGACGCCTGTCTCGGTCGGCTGGTCGCCGACCGGAGTTTCGGGCTCGCCAACGCCGAGCGCGGGCGCGCGCTGCGGACCACCGTCGCACTCGAAGACGACGAACCCTACGAGGAGCCCGAGGACTGCTGGGTCTGTGAGGGCGAATCGAACCGGATCGATACGTGGGCCGACCGCGCGGTACGGGCCGTCGCCGGGTACGACTTCGATACCTATCAGGCCGGGACGCGCGTCCCGCCGATGCTCGAGGAGAACGACGTGCTCCTTCGGGAAGACGTCGGACTCCCCGAAGACGCCGGCGAGCCGCTAAAGGCCGAGCTCAACCGCGAGGTCGGCAAGCGCTTCGGGCGGCAAGTCGACGCCGAGGTCGACTTCGAGCGTCCGGACGTCCAGTTGCTGCTCGATCTCGGCACCGACGAGGTCGAGTTGCAGGTCAACTCCGCGTTCGTCTACGGCCGCTACAAGAAGCTCGAACGCGACATCCCCCAGACGAAGTGGCCCTGCAACGAGTGTGGCGGGACCGGCCTGAAACGCGGCGCGGAGTGTCCGGGCTGTGACGGGACGGGCTTCCGGTACGACGAGAGCGTCGAGCAGCTGACCGCGCCGCCGGTCGTCGAGGCCTACGATGGCGAGTCGGCGACCTTTCACGGTGCGGGACGGGAGGACGTCGACGCCCTCATGCTCGGAACGGGCCGGCCGTTCGTCATCGAGGTCGAGGATCCCCACACTCGCGAGGTCGATCCCGACCGGCTACAGGAGGCGATCAACGACTACGCCGAGGGCAAGGTCGAGGTGACCGATCTCGCGATCCCGACCTACGAGATGGTCAAGCGCGTCAAGGAACACGACGCCGCCAAGACCTACCGCATGGCCGTGGAGTTCGACGAGCCCGTGACCGAGGCGGATCTGCAGGCGGCGCTGGACACGCTCCGGGGCGCGACGATCACCCAGCGGACGCCCCAGCGCGTCGACCACCGCCGAGCCGATATCGACCGCACGCGCGAGGTCTACGAGATCGAGGGCGAACGCGACGACGAGACCCACGCGACGATCGAACTCGACGGCGAAGGGGGGCTGTACGTGAAGGAACTCGTCTCGGGCGACGAGGGCCGGACCGAACCCAGCCTGTCGGGGCTGCTCGGCGTCGGCGCCGTCGTGACCGCGCTGGACGTGCTCGCGGTCGAGGGCGAGGACGAGCCGTTCCTCGTAGACGAGTATCTCGCTGAGTGACATCCTCCGCGCCGTGAACGGCGCGATTCTCTCGCTGAATCAAGATAGTGCCCGAGCCTATTCGTACTGATAAATTCATTCGGATTTCGCGATAGTCATGACGGGGACCGGTGCCGAGCGCACGGTCTTTTCCGCAACACTTCCGAGCAGGATTCGATCGGTGCCACGTCGACCTGTCGTTCCCATCCCGACGGCGTGTATGTCATTCGATTCGATGCAGTCGAGGATCTCCTCGACAGGCTTTCCGTGTTCGATATGACCGACAGTGTTCGTCACGCCCCGCGTCTCGGCCTCCGAAACGACGGTGTCGACGGCATCAGTCGCAGCCTCCTCGCTTTCTTTGCCAGACATCGTCGACCGGACGCCCAGTCCGAGTGCGGTGTCGTCCACAACAGAAAGAACGTGCACGGTCGCATCGAGCGATGCCGCGAGTGAGAGGGTCTGTTCGGCAGCGTACGTCGCCGCGGGACTCCCGTCCGTCGGGATGAGGATGTTCTCGTAGGGGAACTCGAGCGTCTCATCGGGCTGCATACGAACTGTGAGAACAGGAACCGGAGAGAGTCGGACGACCTTCTCGGAGACGCTTCCGATGAGGTATCGGGAGAGCCCCTCGCGGCCGTGAGTCGGCATCACGACCAGATCGAGGCCGTACTGCTCCGCGTACTCGATGATCGTCGGAGCCGGATTGCCCTGGACGACGTCGGTGGTATACGACGCCCCGAGCGTATCCAGCGTTTTCGCAGCCTCGTCGACGATGTCCTCACCCTGCCGGGCGAGGACATCGACGGTTTCGCCGTCGACGACGGTGACGCTGTCGCGGGCCGTGTCGGCGACGTAGAGTACCTGGATCGTCGCGTCATACCAGTGGGCGAGTTCGGCGGCGTGATGGAGTACCCCGGCGGCGCCCTCGCTACCGTCGAACGGAAGGAGGATATCGTCGTACATTACTCGGTGTGTGAGAATACGTGCACCGATCCCCTAATGACTTTGCCAATCCCTCTCGAAGTGTCGGCTTCCATCTGTGGGGGGAGCGTACCGACAATTGCACGGTTCGTCCCCTGCGAGGTGACAGCCTCAGCCGCCGAGATGCCACCGATCAATTGGTTTCGTCCCCACCAGCTGAACCGTCGGCTGCGTCGACGGTGTTAACGGTCACGCGGGCTTTCCGAATGCGGGTGTCTTACACCTGTTCGACTCGCAGCGTGACGTTCTCATAGTCGAACTCCTCGCCCTGCTCGACGAGACGGCCAGCACGGTTGAAGATGAAACCAGCGATAGTCTCGAACTCTTCGCCTTCGGGGAGGTCGATGTCGAGGGCCTCGTTGACCTCGTGGATGTTAACCTCGCCCTGGACCAGTACCTCTGTGTCGTCAACGAACTCGATCGGGTGGTCCTCGTCACCCTCCAGTATCTCGCCGATAATTTCTTCGACGATGTCCTCGATGGTGATGAGGCCCTCGGTGGCACCGAACTCGTCGACGACGATGACCATCTGCATCCGGTTCTCACGCATCTCCAGCAGAAGTTCGTCGACGTTTTTGGACTCGGGGATATGAAGCGTCGGACTGGCCACGTCCCCTACCTCAAGATCAGTGGCGTCAGAGTCGGAGTCTCGGTCTACGTCACGGAGGTCAAAGACGCCGATCACGTTGTCCAGCGACTCTTTGTAGACCGGCAGACGGGCGTGCCCCGACTGCATACATTCCTCGATGGCTTCCTCGACAGTCGCGTCTGTGGAGATGGCCTCGACGTCGAGGCGGGGGGTCATCACTTCCTTTGCGGTGGTGTTCTGGAACCGAAGGGTGCGCTGGATCATCTGATATTCTTCCTCGTCGAGGATGCCCTCCCGCTCGCCTGTCTTGATCATATTCCGGATCTCGTCGCGGCTGATGTACGACGATTCGAGTGACGAGCTGCCGGGGGTGACTTTGTTGACGAGCCTCGTCAGATAGTAGAACAAAGTGATGAGCGGCCACAGCACTTTGCCGACGATTCGCAACAGGGGAGCGACGGTTCGTGCCCATGTCTCGGTGTTATCGACAGCGTAGGACTTGGGTGCACTCTCACCGAACAGCAGAACCATCGACGTGATACCGAGTGAGGAGACGAGTACTGCCGTGCTCGCGTCGAAATAGAAGCCGACGACGGTGGTCGAAATAGAGGACATCGTGATGTTGACGAGGTTGTTCCCCACCAGAATCGTCACGAGCAAGCGGTGGGGATCCTCTTTGAGGGATTTGACTGCCCGTGCGCCACGCTTGCCATGCTCAACCATCGCGTCGATCTGGTGAGTCGACAGGGAGAACATCGCAATCTCCGACGATGAAAAGAATCCCGACCCCATGAGGAGAATCAAGATCAGGAGGATACCGATCACGGTGAGCGCCGTTTGATCCAGCTCGATGCCGATGGTCGGTACAGCGGACAGTGTGATACTGGCCTCAGATGCCGCTGTGAGTACTGATAACTCCATCAATATCGTTTTTTGCCAGGACAGAAAATTAACCCTTGTGTAAGAAGACGAAGATCTGTTTGCGTATGCGTTGTCGTTCAGCATACTGATCGACACGCGTCCGGTATTGACCGGTCATCGAGTAGTCACGGAAGGGTGCCGTTCTATAAGACAGTACCAGACGACTACCGTGACGGGAATGTTGCCTCCGGGGACTCTCAGGCAGTTTGAGACTCCCACAGAGGAAACCGCGCCGTCGTCGGGCTTCGCCCGACTGCTTGAGGGACGTAGTCCCGCTCTGTTCACGGCGCGGAGGATGTCATTGTACGTCGGCGCTCGTGGCACGCGTGATCGTGTAGACAGCGAGCACGCCAAAGACTAGGTCAAGCACGACCAGTACGCCGAGAGCGGGCACGAGCGTGTTCCAGATCCCGCCGAAGGCGGTGACGTTCCAGACCTCCATGACGTCCGCGTCGACCATGATCGCACGGGCGGCGTCGACGCCGTAGGTGATCGGATTGTACGTCGCGACGACCTGGATCCACTCCGGCATCGAATTGACCGGCAGAAAGGCGCTAGAGACGAACAGGAGGGGGAGCTGGATCATGTTCGCGGCGATGATCGTCGACTCCTGATCCCGGGTGAGGAGCGCGACGATGTTCGAAAACGCCAGGAACCACAGCGAGAACAGGACCGCCACGCCGACGATCGCCAGTGCACCGCCCACCCCGGATTTGATCTCCGCACCTAGAAGGACGCCGAGCCCCAGCACGATGACGACCTGGATCACGATCCTGATCAGCTCCGAGAGCGTCTTGCCGAGGAAGACGGCCGTCCGGCTCATCGGCGTAACGAGCGTCTTCTGAAAGACGCCGCTCTCGATGTCGTCGACCAGCCCGATCCCCGACGAGGAGGCGACGATCAGCGCGATCTGGACGGCGATCGCCGGGACGAGATAGGTCTCGTAGCTGAGTGAACCGGCGAGCGTCTGGTTCGCGCTCAACGCACCGGTAGCGACGTTCCCGAACACCTGGGTGAACAGGAACAGGAAGATGATCGGCTGCAAGAGCGAGGAGACCACCACGAAAGGGTTGCGGATCGCGTTGATGTTCCAGCGCATAAAGTTCGTCCAGACGTCGTTCAGGAACGTGTTCGAGGCCCTGGCGACCCCGCTGTCGGCCGTCTCACTGCTCATCGTTTCCCCCATCGGTTGCGGGAGTCCCCCGGTCGCCTTCCGTCGTGGTCCCGTCGGCGACCGCCTCGTCCGGCAACTCCTCGTCGATGTGCTCGCCGGTGATCGCGAGGAACACGTCGTCGAGCGTCGGCGAGCGGACGTTAAACCCGGTGACGGTGATCCCGGCGTCCCGCAGCGCGACCAGTAGGTCGGGCCCGTGTTGACGCGCGTCCCTGGACGTGACTGAAATCCCGCCGTCGGTGATCTCGACCGTCGGATCGCCGGGGAACAGGCCGTCCTCACGGACGATATCAGCGGCACGTTCACGCGCACTGGACCCGTCTTCGAGTGCGACGTCAAGAACCTCGCCGCCAACCTCGCGTTTGAGATCCGCGGGCGACCCCTCCGCGACGATCTCGCCGCCAAGGATGACCGAAAGCCGGTCGCAGAGATAATCCGCCTCTTCAAGGTACTGCGTCGTCAGGAAGATCGTCGTCCCGTCGTCGTTGATCGCCTCGAAGTACTCCCACAGGCGGTTCCTTGCCTTGGGATCTAGCCCGGTCGTCGGTTCGTCGAGGAAGACCAGCGGCGGCCGGTGAACCAGCGCCATCGCGGCGTCGAGTCGCTTCTGCATCCCGCCCGAGAACCCCTCGGCCCGTTTGTCGGCAACGTCGGCCAGATCAACCAGATCGAGCAACTCCGCGATCCGGTCGCTGCGCTCCCCTCTGGGCACACCGTAGGCGTCACAGGCGAACCGCAGGTTCTCGCGAGCCGTCATCTCCGTGATGACGCTCGTCTCCTGGGCCATGTATCCGATCGATTCCCGAACCTTCCCGGGCTCGCTCTCGACGTCGAACCCGTTGACTCGCACTGATCCCGACGTCGGGCGCAACAGCGTCGCCAGCGTCTTGATCGTCGTGGTCTTGCCCGCTCCGTTTGGGCCAAGAAACCCGAAAAACTCCCCCCGGGGCACCGACAGCGAGACGCCGCGCACCGCCTCCGTCCCGTCGCTGTAGGTCACCCGCAGGTCGTCGGTCTCGATGGCTCGCCCGGTCGCGTCCGATTCTGTCATGTCTGAACGACAGGTCACGATCGAACATAAACGCGTTGATTGAATATTCATTCAATGCAGTTATATGCGGTGAGTGCCTGCGTTCAGCCATGGAGACGGTACTGGTGACCGGAGCAACGGGGACGGTCGGCTCGCGGGTCGTGAATGGACTCGCCGACTGCGACGTGGCCGTCAGAGCGGCCACGCGCGCCCCCGACGACGGGCAGTTCCGGGACGGCGTCGGGGTCGCGTTCGATTTCGAGAAGCCCGAAACATGGGGAGCGGCCTTCGAGGGCGTCGACGCGATGTTCCTCGTCAGGCCGCCCGCGATCACCCGGGTCGGCGACTCGATACTCCCGGCGATCGACGCCGCCGTGCGGGTCGGCGTCGAGCGGATCGTCCTGCTGTCGGTGCTGGGTGCGGAGAAGAACCCGCTGTTACCCCACCGGAAGATCGAGAAACACCTCCGGGCGACCGACGTCGCCTGGACGTTCCTGCGGGCGTCGTTTTTCATGGAGAACCTCCTGAAGGTCCACCAGCGCGAGATCGCCGGCGCGGGCGAGATCGTCGTCCCGGCGGGCGACGGCGAGACCAGTTTCGTCGCCGCCGAGGACGTCGCCACCGTCGCCACCGCGGCCCTGACCGAGCCAGGTCACGCACGTCACGCCTACGACGTGACGGGTCCCGAAGCGCTGACCTACCACGACGCGGCTCGCGTACTCTCTGACGCCCTCGGCCGGCCCGTCACCTACGAGGCGCCCTCGCTGGTGCGGTTCGCCCGGCACTCGCGCCGACTCGGCCGCGACTGGCCGTTCCTGCTCGTGATGGCGGGGCTGTACACGACCGCTCGTCTCGGCCTCGCAGGACGGATGAGCGACGACGTCGAACGGGTGCTGAGACGGCCGCCGACCACCTTCCAGGAGTGGGCCGAGCGGAACGCCGCCGCCTTCGATCTTGGCATGAGCGAATCAGCGGATGATAGCCTTAACGGGGACGGGTGAGAACCTACAGCCATGTCGGCCGGAAACCCGTTCCCCGAAGACGCCGAAGACACCCAGACCGCCATCATGCGGGCCACGTTCGACGCGCTCGTCGAGTACGGTTACGCCGGGCTGACGATCGACCGGATCGACGAGTTTTTCCCCAAGAGCAAGTCGCTTCTGTATCACCACTACGACGGGAAAGACGACCTGCTCGTGGACTTTCTCTCCCGAATGATCGACGACTACGAGGCCGAGATCGACTGTGAAACGCCCGGTGACGCCCGAGAGCGGCTCGATCGATGGCTCGACGCCATCGCGCGGCCCGAACTCGCCGAGGAGGATCGGGGATTCATCCGCGCGCTGGTCGAACTCCGCGCGCAGGCCGCCCACGACGAGCGCTACCGCGAGCACTTCACGAGAAGCGACCGGTTCTTCCGCGGCTGGCTCGCCGACATCATCGCCGACGGCATCGAGGAGGGCGTCTTCCGCGAGGTCGATCCCGAGCAGGTCGCCGCGACGATCCACACGATCGCAGGCGGTGTCATGACCGACCGGGTCACCAGTGACGACCCACAGGTGGCCGACGTCCGGGCCGAACTGGACGCCTACGTCGAGGCGCGATTGCTCGCGGATTGATCGCGAGCGAACAGACCGAAGCTACGTCTGGGCGTCGCCGAGACTCGACATCGGTGTCGCGCCGGCGACGATAGCGCCCGTCGCCAGAAGCGCCGCCGAGAGGACGACGAAGTCCCCACTGGGTGAGTAGCCAGCGAGACTCGCGCCGGCCTCGACGATGAACACCGTCACGAAGAAACTGAGGATGGCGAACACCAGCATGACCAGCGCCGCGATGATACTACTGACTAACGCACCGAACGAGTCGAGGATTGCCATGAGAATTGTGACCTCAATAGTGTAGACGGACGGGAGACGGTTACCAGTTGGGACCAGCGGTTGTCGGTACTCCTTTGGTCGCGCCGGCCGCACCCGATTATATGGAACTCGATCTCTCGAAACTGGACGCGAGACTCGACGATCTCGACGCCGACGGCTATCTCGTCGACGCCGACTCGACCGACGCCGACCAGTACTACCTCTCGGGGTTCGACGCGCCCGACCCGTTCCTGACGCTGTACGACGGCTCGACGCATCTGCTTTTCGTCCGGAGTCTGGAGTTCGGCCGTGCGAAACGCGAGAGCCGTGCCGAGACCGTCGAGCGGTTCACCGACTACGGCTACGACGACCGCCTCGACGAGTACGGCCGTCAGGAGGCCGCTCACCGGACGCGTGCCGCGTTCCTCGACGCGTACGACGTCGATACCGTCGCCGTCCCGCCGCGCTTTCCCCTCCAGACGGCCGACGGCCTCCGCGAGCAGGGGATCGACGTTCTCGCCGACGGCCAGGACACGCTCGCCGCCGTCCGTGCCAGCAAGACCGACGAGGAGATCAGTCACGTCAGGGCGGCCCAGGAGGCGAACGAGGCCGCGATGGCGGCCGCTGAGGAACTCCTCGGACGGGCCGAGATCGACGGCAACCGGCTGCGACTCGACGGCGAAGTCCTGACCAGCGAGCGACTCAAAGAGGAGATCGAAGTCACGCTGCTACGCCGCGGCTGTGCGCTCGACGAGACGATCGTCGCCTGCGGGAGCGACGCGGCCGATCCACACGACAGGGGAAGCGGCCCGCTCGCCCCGGACGAGCCGATCATCGTTGACATCTTCCCGCAGGACAAGGCCACGAAATACCACGGCGACATGACCCGGACGTTCTGCGTGGGCGAGCCCGACGAGCAGGTCCGGGAGTGGTACGATCTGACTGAACGGGCCTACCGGGCGGCGCTGGACGCGGTCGAGCCGGGTGCAACGGGTGCGGACGTCCACGATGTGGTCTGTGACGTCTACGAGGACGCCGATCTGCCGACGCTGCGGGACGACCCCGGCGCGGAGACGGGGTTCATCCACAGTACCGGCCACGGCGTCGGCCTGGACGTTCACGAACTTCCCTCCGTGGGCCCCGACGGCGGCGAGCTCGAACCCGGCCACGTCATCACGATCGAGCCCGGCCTCTACGACCCCGAGGTCGGCGGCGTTCGGATCGAGGACCTGGTCGTCGTCACCGACGACGGCTACGAAAATCTCACTGATTACCCGGTGTCCCTCGTCGTCGAGTAGCTCGCCGACTGCCCGGTCTCGCCAACTCTCGACCAATAATTAATGAAAGATCGTTATATTTATGGCCCCGTCCCTCGTTGTCGGTTCTACGATGCGACCTCTCCTCGTACGTGGTGTACGCTCCGTCTGACCGGCTAGCATCGCCTTCGACCCCTCGCGTTCCACCACGTCACAATGAGTACGAACCCACAATCGATCCAGTCTCGCACCGAAACCACACCGACCGCCCCGACGCCCGGATCGGAGCCGCCGACCCGACAGCGTCCCGCCTGGAAAGGAGCACCCAGGACGTTCGAACCGACGAACACCGGGAAGCTCCCGCCGATGTTCGAGGCCGAAGCCGATCACGAGAAGCGATAGTTCTCGCGCTGCCGGCTCTCTAGAATCGCGAGAGAACGGCGGACGTCGGCCGACGGTCAGTATTCGCGTTCGACGAGGAAGTCCGCGATGTCGTCCAGCCGGTCGCGCGCCTCGCTGTCCGGCAGCACCCGGAGGTGGTCTTTCCCCTCCTCGATGAGGTCGTGTGCCAGATCGCGGGCGAAGTCGATACTACCGGCCTCTTCGAGTCGTTCGACGGCCTGTTCGACCGTCTCCTCGTCGACCGCCTCGACGTCGTCTTCGGGGACGAGACTGTCCACGTCGACGCCCTGCCGGCGGGCGTGCAAGGTAATGATCGTTTGCTTGTTCTCGACGAGATCCGAGCCGCGCTGTTTGCCCAGCTTCTCGGACGGAGTGGTCAGATCCAGCAGATCGTCCTGGATCTGGAACGCCCGTCCGATGTTGAGCCCGTACTGATAGAGAGCGTCCACGGCGTCGTCCGCGCCCAGGAGGATCGCCGGGATAGACGCCGCGGCGGCGTACAGCACGGCCGTCTTCAGCTCGACCATCTGGAGGTACTCGTCGGTCGTCACGTCGGTTTTGCTCTCGAAGGCGATGTCGCAAGACTGGCCCTCACAGATCTTCGTGCACGTCGTCGCCAGCTCCGAGAGCGCTCGCACCGACCGTTCGGCGTCGGCGCCCGTCTCGAGCATGTGTTCGAAGGCCTTCGCGTAGAGGGTGTCTCCCGCGAGTATCGCCGTCGAGAGGTCGAACTCCCTGTGGACCGCGGGGACGCCGCGACGCATGTCGTCGTCGTCCATGATGTCGTCGTGGATCAGCGTGAACGACTGGATCGTCTCGATGCTGACCGCGGCGGCCATCATGTCTACCGACCCGTCCGACGCGGGGAATTCTCGGTAGTCCTCGCTCAGCGGCGGCACGTCGGCGATCGCTTCCGCCGCGAGCAACAGCACTGTCGGCCGGAGCCGCTTCCCGCCGGCGTCCAGCAGGTATCGCGACGCCTCGTAGAGCCGTTCGGGCTTCTGGACCGGGAGCTGGCGCGGTATCGCCTCGTTGACGAGTTCCCGTCGGGCCGCGATAGCCTGTGAAACCGCCTCCGCGGTGTCGGTTCTCTCGCTCATGCTCAGCTCACTCGACCAGCTGGATCAGTTTCCCGTTGCGCGTGACGTGCAGATTCTCGCCGACACTGAGACCGAACTTCTCCGCGAGGTCGACGTACGGCGCGAACCCCTGCATGTCCTGGTGGGCAGGGATGACGTTCTCGGGCTGGAGTGCGTCGAGCATCTCGTAGTGACCCTCCTCGCGGAGGTGGCCCGAGACGTGGATCTCGTCGTAGATTCTCGCACCCTGCATCCGGAGCAGCTTCTCGGACTGGTAACGCTGGCCTTCGTTGGTCGGCTCCGGGATCACCCGGGCCGAGAAGATGACCTTGTCACCTTCGTCCAGTTCGTATGGCGTCTCGCCGCGTCCCATGCGGGTGAGCATCGCGCGCGGCTCGCCCTGGTGGCCAGTGACGATCGGCAGGAAGTTCTCCTTGCCCTCGTTCATGATCCGCTTGAACGTCCGATCGACGGACTTGCGGTGACCGTACATTCCCAGGTCGTCGGGGAAATCGACGAAGTCGAGCCGCTCTGCAGTGCCGGAGTACTTCTCCATCGAGCGTCCCAGAAGGACCGGCTGGCGGCCGATGTCGTCGGCAAACTCGACGAGCGACTTGACGCGGGCGATGTGACTGGAGAACGTCGTTGCGACGATCCCGCCGTCGTAGTCTTCCATGCTGTACATGGCGTCTTTGAGGTGACGGCGTGCGACCGACTCGGAGGGCGTGCGCCCTTTCTTGCCGGTGTTAGTACAGTCCTCGATGTAACAGAGCACGCCCTCGCGACCGATCTCACGGAACCGCTCCATGTCGATCGGATCGCCCAGGACCGGATCGTGGTCCATGCGCTTGTCCAGCCCGTAGACGATCGCGCCCTCGGGCGTGTGCAGGACCGGATTGATCGCGTCGATGATCGAGTGCGTGACGTTGACAAACTCGAGTTCGTTCTCATCGCCGATGGCCATCCGGCCGCCGGCTTCCATCTTCACCAAGTCGTTCTGGACGCCGAACTTCTCCTCGCTTTTGATCTGCTGTTTGACCAGCTCGATCGTGAACGGGGTGGCGACGATCGGCGCGTCGTAGCGGTGGGCGAGTTTCGAGATCGCGCCGATGTGGTCGAGGTGACCGTGCGTCGGCACGATGGCTTTCACGTCGCCCTCGAGTTCGGACATCACCCGGTCGTCCGGGATCGCGCCCATGTCGATCAGGTCGAGACTGTGCATCCGCTCGGTTTCGACGTTGTCGTGGATGAGGACCTTCGAGAGGTTCAGCCCCATGTCGAACACGACGACGTCGTCTCCGGCGCGAACGGCGGTCATCTGACGGCCGACTTCCTCGTAGCCGCCGATGGTTGCGATTTCGATTTCCATAGTTTACCCTCCGAGAACGGCCGCCAGAGCGGGGCCAGGGGACCGACACGGCCACCGGAGCGGTGTTTTCGAACGTTCGCTCGCACTGATGACCGGCGTGGTCCGGATGGGCGGGCCCGCATGGGCCGTCGCCGCCGAACCGGGTCGTCTCCGCACGGCGTTTCGACGCGTCCCTCGGCCGCACTCGCGCGGCCGTCTGCTCGGTTGTCTCTTCCTTGTGCGCCTGCCGTTAAAAACGGTACGGGTCGCCGGCGAGAGCTGGGCTACTCGCCCGTCGTTTCGTCGTCGTCCAGTTTCGACTCGATCTCGCGTCGCCAGGTCTCCTCGTCGCTCGTCTGCGTGCTCGTCGACCCATCTGTCGAACTCGCAAACGGATCGCCCCCGTCTGATCCACCTGTCAGTGGGTCCCCGGTCCCGCTGTCCCCGCTCAGCGGGTCGTCGCCGCGTTCGGTCAGTGGATCGTCGTCCGGTTCCGTGCCGCCAGTGAGTGGATCGTTATCCGATCTGACGCCATCTCCGGGCTCGGCGGCCGGCTCACCGTTCTCGATCGGTGGCTCTGCCGTGGTGTCCGCCGGCTCAGCGCGCTCGTCGTCCGCCGACTCGCGTTCCGCTGTGGATCGAGCCTCCGCTGGCGCGGACGAGGCTTCGAGTCCAACCGCGACCGCATCTGCGAGCAGCGCGAACACCGTCGCGAACATGCCTGCGGTGAGCACGAGTACACCGAACACCGCGAGCACCCCGCCTGCGGCAATCGGCGCGTAGCTGCCCGGAGACGCGCTCCCGAACAGAACACCGGGTTCCAGGGTCACTATCGTCCCGATACCCCCAGCGATCAGTGCCCCGCCAAGCACGACCGATACGAGGAGGTAGCCGAACAATCGAACGCCGTAGCCGAACACGTCTCTCGCGGAGCGGGCGACCATACGTTCGTTCTCGTAAGTGACCGAAAAATGCCTTGTGGTCGCCACACGTTGGCACGCGTTCCCAGCCTTCCGATACGTTTAGGAGTCCGCTCGGCGACGTCTCGAACAACGACGAGCGATCGCGAGCCTCTTGCGCGATCCAGTCGCGACGACGCGGCCACTGGAAGACCGCACACTCGAAACTATGACAGAGCAAGAACTCGGCATCACGACGAGCAAAGAGCACGAAACGGGCGAGTGGTACGCGGAACTGGTCCAGAAGGCGGGGCTGGCCGATTACGCGCCGATGGGCGGGTTCATCGTCACTCGCCCCCGCGGATACGCCATCTGGGAGCGCCTGCAGAACCACCTCGACTCGTGGTTCAAGGACACGGGCGTCCAGAACGCCTACTTCCCGATGTTCATCCCCGAAAGCTATCTCGAAAAGGAGAAAGACATCGTCGAGGGGTTCGATCCGGAAGTCGCCTGGGTGACCCACGGCGGCTACGAGGAACTCGAAGAACGGCTGGCCGTCCGCCCGACCAGCGAGAGCATCATCACGCCCTTCATCGCCCAGTGGGTGCGCAGCCACCGGGACCTGCCGATGCGGGTCAACCAGTGGTGTTCGGTCGTCCGGTGGGAAGCCACCGAGACCAAACCGTTCTTCCGGACCAAGGAGTTCCTCTGGCAGGAGGGTCACACTGCCCACCACGACGCAGAGGACGCCCGCGAGGAGATGCGGACCCGCCTACAGCAGTACGAGCGCCTCTACGAGGACGTGCTGGCGATGCCTGCCCTCACTGGTCGCAAGCCCGAACACGACAAGTTCCCCGGGGCCGATACGACCACGACCGTCGAGACGCTGATGCCCGACGGCAAGTCCGTCCAGGCCGCCACGTCTCACTATCTCGGGACTTCCTTCGCGGAAGCCTACGACGTGACCTACGTCGACGAGGACGAGGAGGAACAGCTGGCGCATACGACCTCCTGGGGACTGTCCTGGCGTGCGCTCGGTGCCCTGTTCATGACCCACAGCGACGATCAGGGGCTCGTCCTCCCGCCCACGCTCGCGCCCACGCAGGTCGTGATCGTCCCGATCTGGGACGAGGACAGCAAGGAGGAGGTTCTCGAGTACGCCGCGGACGTGGCGGTCAACCTGGAAGACGCCGGCGTGCGCGTCGAACTCGACGACCGCGACAACCGCAATCCCGGCTTCAAGTACAACGAACACGAACTCAACGGGGTCCCGCTGCGGATCGAGATCGGTTCCTATGAGGTCGACGACGAGGAGTTGACGCTGGTCCACCGTCCCGACGGCGAGGAGGCGACCGTCGACCGCGAAGAAGCTGTCGAGACCGTCGAGGACCACCTCGATACGATCTACGCGAAACTGTACGCCGAGGCCGAACAGACCCTCGAGGGCGAGATCCGCGAAGCGGAGAGTCGCGAGGAGATCCTCGGCACCATCGGTCAGCACGGCGGCTACGTCAAGTGTGGCTGGTGTGGCGACGAAGCCTGCGAGGAGCCGATCAAAGAAGCCATCGCCGCCGAGATCGTGATGGTCCCGCGTGAGGAAGACGAAGAACCGATCCACGACGAGTGTGCGATCTGCGGCGAGGACGCCGAGGAGACCGCCTACTTCGCGAAGACGTACTAGCGTACTGCGCGACCGACGGGAGCGCAGTTTCACCGCGACGAGTCTCGCGAGTCGCGGAACGTTTCATCGACGTTTTCCGACGAGTGGTTCCGCCAGGAAACCCGAGGAGGAAAAGGTCGGAGTGTGCGATCTGCGGCGAGGACGCCGAGGAGACCGCCTACTTCGCGAAGACGTACTGATCAGCGGCTACTTTTCGCAGACCGAGAGGTCGAGCGTCCACGAGCAGCTAACAGTGTGATGATCCACGTCCAGTCGACGGTATCGTGATCCACGACCGTGGAGAGGCGCGACGTGACCTGCCGGCCGAGCTGGCGCGATCGACACGCGGCCTCTGCGGTCGGACTGTCACGAATCTATATAGCGTATATTAGTTTATTTCCGGTCGTATCCGGCGCCAAACCGGACCCGGCCATCCGGTGGCCGACAGCGTGACGGATCAGGAGTCAAAAGAGAAAATATGGAGACGCGGACGTGGCTGCTGGTCGGCCTGGTCGCTCTCGTGGCGCTCGCGGGCTGTTCGATCACGGTCGAGAGGCAGTCATCCACGGGGGGAGCCCTCAACGGAACTGTCGTCGAGGTCGTCGACGGCGATACGATCGACGTCAGGCTGACAAACGGCACCGTCGAGCGGATCCGATTGCTCGGGATCAACACGCCGGAGGTACACGTCGAGACGCAGCCCGACGAATACGAGGGGGTGCCGGATACCGAGGCCGGACGCGCGTGTCTGCGGGCTGCCGGCGAAAACGCGAGTCGCGTGGTCGAAGACCGACTCGCAGGCGAGCGCGTGACGCTCCGGCTCGATTCCGAGGCGGACACCCGGGGTGGCTACGGACGGGTGCTGGCGATTGTCGTCCACGACAATCAGTCGATCAATTACCAGCTCGTGCGCGACGGACACGCACGGCTGTACGACACCGACTTCTCCGCACGCGACCGCTACGCTGCCGGGGAAACAGCGGCGAAGGACGCCAATCGCGGACTCTGGGCGTGCCGGGCGTCATAAGCCGAAGCCCCGAGGCTTCCGATAATGCAACCTGCAGAAACTGATGGGTCCTCTCGTCAGTTTCCACAGCGGTTGCAGCCTCCACGAACGTAGCTGCTCAATAGCTGGTTTCGCTGCGTATTGGCTTCATGTATGGGCCAAGTCCATCCGCCTCGTTCGTCCCGTAAATCATATTTCGATATATCAAATTCTCATTCGGGGTAGTAGAATCGCCGATCGTGGACAGTGAAGGGCGTTCGTGCGACCCTGTGCAGTGAGTCACTACTTCGAGGTCGTGACGGCCTCACGCGAGTAGGACGCCAGCACGAACAATCTCGACGAGCCAAAAAAACCGGGAGGGACACGGTTTCACAGACACAGTTGCGCGTGTCCCTCACGACGAGCTTTCCGCTGGGGCCCGGACGGTCACGACGGGCACGTCCGCCATCCGAACGACCTTCTCCGCGACGCTCCCCAGCATATATCGTTCGAATCCGGTGTAGCCGTGAGTCCCCATCACGATCATGTCGACATCGTCGGCGTATTCGAGGATGACCTCGTGGGGGGTGCCTTCTTGCACGGCAGTCCGAGTGTCGACTGATTCGAGCCGACTGGCGACTTCCTCGACGATGGTTTCCGCGCGCCCCTGCTCGCGTTCGTGAAGTTCTCCAGCCGTCTCCCGCCGGCCGATCATTCCCTCGTCACCGCCTTCCGGATGACCGACCATACCTGGAACCGCTTCCTTGTCGGGGTCGTCACCGAGCCCCAGCGCAGGATGGGTCGTATCGAGCACGGACAGTACGTGTACTGTCGCGTCGTACCGCTCGGCCAGGTCACGAACGTGCTCCAGCGCGGCTATCGATCCGCGGCTTCCATCTGTTGGATAGAGGATGTCGCTGTACATTGTACCACCCCGAGTTACCGGGGTTGAAAATACAACCTCTATGAACATATCATTAACTGATTATTTCCATCAGGTAATATCCCCGACAGATAAGACATCCAGACGGCGTCTCACAACGATTACTCGATCGGAATCCGCCGCCCCCCGAGCGTATCGGCCCCGGCACGATCGAGCAGCCGGTCGATCCGGTCGTCCATCGGAGGGTGAGTCGAGAGCAGTCGCGTCAGGAGGCCGTCTTCGTCGCCCTGGACGTACAGCGTCGCCAGCAGCCCTCGTTCGCGCTCGCCGGCACGTTGGATCTTCCGAAGAGCGCGTGCGAGTGCCAGCGGTTTACCGGTCACCTCGACGGCACGGTCGTCGGCAGCGAGTTCCCGCCGCCGGGAGTGGGCGCGAATCAGAATCGTCAGTCCGACCGCCAGCAGCGTTACGCCGAGGCTCGCCCAGTGGTAGACGAGCATGAGCGGGTTCCGGCTCCAGGAGTCCGGACGGCCGCGGATCCACGCCCAGCCGTGCGCGATGCCGGTAATCGCAAGCAACAGCGGTAACAGCGGGATCATCATCAGTCCGACCAGCGTTCGGAGTGCACTGTAGGCGACTGTCTGCACGAAGGCGTCGTAGTTTTCGAGGTGGGAGAGTTCGTGTGCGAGGATCGCCTCTCGCTCGTCGGGCGTGAGCATGCGAAACAGCGACAGGTCGAACACGATCACGCCGGAGCTGACCCCGCCGAGCGCGAACGCGTTCGGCACGCCCAGCCGGGCGACGGCGACGCGCGGACGCTCGATCTCCATCGACGACCGAAGGCGTTCGAGCCGGCCGAAAAACTCCGGCGCGTGGCGGCGATCGATCTCGACCGCGTCGAGTCCAGCGAGCAGCTGCTGCGTTCCGAACCGGTAGCTCAGATATGCTGCCAGCACCGTTATCGTGCCGACCATGACCAGTGCCGTCGCGAGGTTCGGCGGAGAACGGATCAGGAGGGTCAACAGCTCGTAGACGAGGGCCGCCGCCGCGACGTAGACGATCAGCAGCGACACGCCGATCGCTATCATGACCGCCCGCGGGACCGACTGGCTCATGCTCGTTGCTCGGTCGGGCAAGCGCTTATATTCCGCGCCGCGTGTCTCGGAGGCGTCGCTACGTCGGGACCGCTTTCCGCCAGCGGTCGAGTTCTCGGGCCAGCGCCCGCCGCTTCAGTAGCACGAATCCGACGAAGATGAACAGGAAGCCGACGCCAGTCGCGGCGTCGATGATCTCCCCGAGGAAGGCGAACCCGACCACCGCTGCGACGACCGGGGCGAGATAGGAGACGAGGTTGATCTCGACGGGGCCGAGTCTCTCCAGCAGGTCGAAATACAGCAGGAACCCGACTGCGCTGGCGACCAGCGAGAGGTATCCGAGCGCGACGATCGCTCGCGGGGTCCAGGATATCGCGGCCAGCGACTCGCCGGGCACCAAGAGTGCCAGCAGGTGCATGAGAATCGCACCCCCGATCATCGACCACGCTTCCAGCGTCTCGATCGGCAGGCCGGCTTCGAGCCACCGAACGAGGACGCTTCCGAACGCGAACGAGAGCGCAGCACCGAAGATGAGCGCGACGGAGACGACATCTCGGCTGAAGAGGTTCGTCGGATCGGGTCGCACGAGCACGACCACGCCGACCAGACCGAGCAGGAGGCCAGCGATGCCGACCGTCGTCAGTCGCTCCTCGGGGAGCAACAGGCGGGCGAAACCAGTCGTGAGCACGGGCGAGAGGCTCACAACGACTGCGGCGGCGGCGCTGGTCGTCCCCTGTTCGCCGACGAACAGCAGCGCGTGATAGCCCGCGATGAGAAAGACCGACCCGACCGCGACGGCGGCCCACTCGCGACGCGTCCGCGGTCGCCACCGCTTGACGACGGCAGCCGCGTATCCGAGCACCAGGACGCCCGCGATGTCGTAGCGGATCGCCGCAAACAGCACTGGCGGAATGTCGGCCAGTCCGGCCTTTATCGCGACGAAGGCGCTACCCCAGACAATCGATAGCGTGACGAACAACAGGAGGTTTCGATATCGCACGGCTAGACGGACACGTCGTGTTCGCTGAGCGTCCGGAGCACGTCCTCGCGTGAGATGATCCCGACGAGTTCGCCGTCCTCGACCACCGGCAGTCGGTTGATGTCCCGGTCGGGGTCGGCCAGGTGGTCGATCACTGTCTCGACGGTGTCCTCGGGTGAGACCGTCACGACGTCGGTGACCATCACGTCACGGATCGGCTTGCCGGCGTTTTTCACCATATCGACCCCGACGTCGAGATCGCTCCAAGAGAGATCGACGCTGTAGGTCATCGTCTCGATGAACGGCGGGAACCCGACCGGGATCCACAGCCGCCGGTCCGACGGCTGGAAGAGATCGACCAGGTCCGTCTCCGTGACGATTCCCACGACTTGCCCCTCCTCGACGACCGGGAAACCGCTGAAGTCGGCTTTCGCGAGTCGAGTCAGTACGTCACTGACGTCGTCGTCGGGGGCAACGGTTTCGACCGGGCTGGTCATGATCTCGCGAGCGGTAACCATACGTGGGACAACGACAGGCCGACCCGTATGCGTTCCGGTCGCCGACGTGGCCTTCCCCGACTTCTGTCACTGGATCGCCCCCCGGTTCGAGCCACAGTTTTACGTAACTGGACCACGAACCACTGGTATGGCCGCATACGGCCGGCCGTCACTTCGAGACCTGTTCGACGAGTCGCCGACACCTCACATCGCCCATCCGCCCCGCACCCATCACCGTGACTTCTACGTCGCTACCGACGGGTCTTTCCGCGAGGACGGTGGCGGACTCGGTGTCGTCATCGAAACTCGCGACGGTGAGTGCGTCGATCGGCTCTCGCTCGACCATCCCGTTCCCGACAACAACGTCGCCGAATACCGGGCGTTACATCTCGGGCTGGACGTACTCGCCGAGCGGACGCCGCCCGACGCTCGCGTGGGCGTCCTGGTCGATCACGACCAGCTGGCCAGCAACGTCAACGCCGCTGTGCTGGACGCCTGCCGATCGGCGGTCGGGTCTCCGCACCGGCTCGTCGTGCCGCCAGCGACGGACCACCACTGGCGGGGCATCCTGGCCCGGATCAACGGGTTCGACGAGATCCGGGCGGCACGGATCGCGAGTGGCGACAATCCCGCACACCCGCTCGCGAACGCACCCGAAGAATACGGCCACGTCAACGATGGGCCCGATCGGTGCGTCCGGCCCGAACCGCTCTCTTCGGGCGACCGACCGATTCCGCCGCCATCCCGGTCGGATCGCGGTGCGAGCGACTGACCGATACGGACCGGCCGAATCGCCCGGCGGATCGACGCGGACGACAGACCGAACCGTCAAACGGACTCGTTCGGACTACGTGTCGATACGATCGGCGTGAAAAATCGTGACGACGAAACCGCAACCGATCAGTTCGCGCTCGAATCGTCCGAGCCGTCAGTCGTCTCGTTGAACTCTTCCGAGCCCGGCATCTCGGCGTCCATCTCGTCGATGACCTCGTCGGGGTCTTTGATCTCGGCGTCGTCGGCACCGTGTTTGACTGCCTGAGCCTGTTCTTCCATTTCCTCGACGTCGACCTCTGCCTCCTCGTCGATCTGTCCGAGGATCTTCTCGATGTCGTCCAGTCCGAGCATCTCCCGGGTCTCCTCGTCGAAGTCGAGTCCTTCGAGTTCGTGGCCGTTGGTCTTGGTGTCGCTGCCGGTGAGATGTTTACCGTAGCGACCGACCAGCGAGGTCAGTTCCTGGGGCAGGACGAACTTCGTCGATTCGCCCTTGCCGATCTCTTCCAGGGTTTCCATACCGCGCTCGATGACGGCGCGTTCGCCCATCGCTTCGGCGGATTTGGCGCGGAGAACCGTCGAGATGGCGTCCCCCTGTGCTTCGAGGATCTGACTCTGC
>NZ_JAOPKC010000019.1:0-57974 GCF_025517535.1 Halapricum hydrolyticum | reverse complement strand
AAGACCTCTCCCGCTACGCCCGCCCCCTCCGAGAAGTCCTCGACCGCTTCGAAACCGAATCCGAACACGAATTCTACTTCCCCACCGGACCCGGATCCGGCAACACCACGAAGCCGGGCGCCGACGAATAGTCACACTTCCGCGCGGTCTTTTGCGGCCGTCACGTTCGCATACCCACTTTTTTCCTTCTGCCGATCCAATTTCGTATTGCCCAGCAGGCCTGCGACGGACGGATGGTCACCTGGCAAACGGGGGTAGACACGCATGACACAGCTCACGATATCGAGTCCAGCATTCCGTGACGGCGAACCGATCCCCGACGAGTACGGCTATACGGAGCGGAACGTGAATCCACCCTTTCGTATCTCCGGCGTCCCCGAGGAGACAGAGACGCTGGCGCTCGTGATAGACGATCCCGACGCCGTCGAACCGGCCGGCAAGGTCTGGGATCACTGGGTCGTCTGGAACGTTCCGCCGGAGCGCGAGAAGATTCCGGAGGGCTGGGACGCCGATGACGCCGTTGAGGGACGCAACGACTACGGCGAGCGGGGCTACGGCGGGCCGAATCCGCCGGACAGAGAGCACACCTATCGAATCCACCTCTACGCGGCCGACACCGAACTGGAACTGGGACGCCGCACCGATGCCGACGACTTGCGTGACGCGCTGGAAGGACACGTCATCGATGAAGCGACACTCGAAGGGACGTACGCGCCGTAGTCGTGTCGTTTTCCTGATACCGCAAGGTACAAACGCCACCCAGCAGTACAGGGGTGTACATGAGTACAGACGCCGATCACCATCGACTCGTCATCGCTGGAACCGGGATCGCGGGCCTGACAGCCGCCATCTACGCGGCGCGCGGGAACAACGACCCGCTCGTTCTGGCTGGTGACGAACCCGGTGGACAACTGACGCTCACCACCGACGTCGAGAACTATCCCGGATTCCCGGATGGCATCGGCGGCCCCGAGCTGATAAACAATATGAAAGAGCAGGCGAAACAGTTCGGAGCCGAGATACAGAACGGCGTCATCGAGCGGGTCGAGGAAGGTGACCCGGTCGAGATCGAGCTCACGAACGGCGAGACACTGACGACGGACGCGTTTGTTGCGGCGTCCGGCGCGAGCGCGCGGACACTCGACATTCCCGGCGAAGACGAACTGATGGGCTACGGCGTCTCGACGTGCGCGACCTGTGATGGGGCTTTTTTCCGTGGCGAGGATATGCTGGTGATCGGGGGCGGCGACGCGGCCATGGAAGAGGCCAACTTTCTGACCAAGTTCGCAGACACCGTCTACATCGCTCATCGCCGCGAGGACTTCCGGGCCGAGGACTACTGGGTCGACCGCATCATGGAGAAAGTCGACGACGGCGACGTCGAATTGCTGAAGAACACGGAAGCGACCGAGATCCACGGCACACAGGCCGACGGCGTCGATCACGTGTCGCTGGTGCGCCATCCCGACGGCCACCCGAAAGAGAAGATTGACGCCGGACGGAGCGAGGAAGTCGAAGAGTTCGAGCTAGATGTCGGCGCGGTCTTCCTGGCGATCGGGCACACGCCGAACACCAGCTATCTCGAGGAGACGGCCGTCGAACTGGACGAGGCCGGCTACATCCGGACTGAGGGCGGGACCGGCGGGGGTCAGACCCGTACCGGCGTCGATGGCATATTCGGCGCGGGCGACGTCGTCGATTATCACTACCAGCAGGCCGTGACAGCCGCCGGCATGGGCTGTAAAGCGGCGCTCGACGCCGACGAGTATCTCGAATCGGTCGAATCGACGAGCGAGGCCAGCGTCGAGACAGCCCAGACGGACGACTGAACGGATCGGTCGTACGACGCTGGCACGTCGCTGGCGGACTGTTTTGGATCCGAAGACCCTTGAGTGCGGTCGCCGAAAGCAGTGGTATGGCTGACGACACCGTCACGCTGACGATCGAAGACGACGACACGACCGACGAACTCACCGTTCCGATCGCGATGATCGAGATGCTCCGCGAGGAAGAAGGCGAGACGCCAGCCGAGATTATCGGCGACATCGCCATGTTCGGGCTGGCTCAGCGGATCCACGGCGCGATCCACCACGGCCAGGGCGAACCGCCACAGGAGGTCAAAGACGCCGAAGAACTGACGATGGAGTTGTTCGAGGAGCGGTTCGGTTCGAGCTACGGCGAACTCACCGGTCACGACCACTAGACCGCTTTCTTTTTGCACTCGTCGCGGCGATCAACGCGATCAGCGCTGCGGCAATCCCGAACCCGGGACCGTCACCGTCGGCCGTCGTCCCGGAAGATGTCGTCCGCGCCGGGTCGGTAGTCGCGTCCCGAGTCGCAGGCGTGGTGGGCGTTTCCGACTCTCTCGTGTCTGGTTCGCTGTCCCCGTGCACTGCCGAGAGCGCTTCGACGGACGGAGCGTTCACGATCCGGACCGCGTTCCCGGTCTGATTGACGGCGAACGCATCGGCAAACGTTCCGGTCTGAATCTCCCAGACTCGATCTGTGATCTGCGTGCCACCTTCGGAGCTGAGCTGGCCGCGATACGCGTCGGCGAACGCCGCGGCCGTCGTCTCGTTCGACCAGTGCGTCTCCCAGACGTATCCGTCAGCCGAGCCGTTGGTGTACGGGTAGAGTGCACCGTTGCGCCAGGCCAGTGCGGCGTCGCCGATCGTCACTGACAGTCCCATCGCACCGACGCGGTCGGGAGCAGCCTGGCGCGTCCAGTTGTCGTCCGATCGATCGGGCACGGACAGCGGCGACGCCGGGGCGATCCCTGTCTGGCGTACGGGCTCGGTCTCCTCGCCATGCAGTGCGGTGACGCTGTATTCCGGCGGGTTCCGATGCGCGCCGTCGACAGCGTCGAACCCGCCCCGATCGATCAGTCGGCCGACGTACTCGCTTCCGAGCGTGTACGGGGCCCGGAGATACGGAAGCAGACCGAACTCGACGAAGTTCGAGCGGCCGGTCGCGAACGAACCTCGGTCGACGCAGTCCCACGACCCGTTGGTGCAGTGCTGGTCGTAGACGCTATCGAGATGACTCGCCTCACCCTCGACCAGAGCGTCTTTGGCGTTCTCGCCGTCGAGCGTCGCCCGCTGGTAGCGATCAGCGTCAAGATCGAACTGCTGGTGCTGCAGCTCGTGAGCCAGCTCGTGAGCCATCAACGTCGGCGGGGCGGTCGGCTCGCCGGGGTCGTCAGTGATCAGAACAACCGTCTCCGAGCCCTCCTCGGCGGCCCACCCGACGACGCTCCCGACGAGGGTCTCGAAGACGACTCGATCGGCCTCGCGGTCCTCGCCGACGACGAACAGCGCTTCCCACTGCTGGTCGGTGCCGCGAAACTGCGTGACGTTGCCGTCGATGCGATCGGCGACCTCGTCGGGGCCGATGAACTCGATCTCGACGTCGTCGGTGAACTCCAGCCCGCGGATCTTCTCCAGTCGGGCCATCGTGCGGTACTTGTATCGCTGCAGTTCGGACTCGGAGAGCCCGTCGGACTGGTCGACCTCGATGGATTCGTTGTACCAGTACCCGCCCTCCCAGCCGATCCGGTCCTCTGGAGGGTCCAGGAGCGTGTCGCTGGACACAGTTGCGGTCGCATTGGCGCCGCTGTTGCCGGGTTGCTCCGACAGCGATACGCCCGTCTCGCTGCCGACGAAAGTAGCTGAACCGACTGTGGCGCCTGCCACGACGAGCCCCACCAGGAGGATCAGACCGAACCGTGAGACTCCCATCGTTCCCCGAAAAGTCCATCGTCTCAATAACCGTTTCGGCTGCCTGACCGGAGGCAACACTGCCAGCTACCGAAAGAGCACGTCGAAAAACGGCCCGGCGCGGACCGATACTGTCACAGCCCACGACGGACCGAAAACGTCGCAGCCAGATGGCTGCTGTCCTACGACCGCTGGAGATACTCACTACCAGCGGAGCTAGCTAACCGGTCAGTAAGTATAATTCTTGGGGTCAACCGCTCCAAAAAGGCCGCTCTTCGTCTCCGCGAATATTGCCGTAACTATCAGTTATAGGAACGTGTAGATATATGAGCGTAGTACATGACTCAGCAGGATTCGACGAAGGGACAGCGTTTCGGCACGCGCTGTGTCCACGCGGGTCAGCGACCGGACCCGGAGACCGGAGCGGTCGCACCGCCGATCTATCAGACGACGTCCTACGCGTTCGAAGACGCCGACCGCGCGGCCGACCAGTACGCGCTGCAAGCGGAGGGCAACATCTACTCGCGATTCGACAATCCCACCGTTCGAGCCCTGGAACGGCGGCTGGCCGACCTCGAAGGAGGGGTCGACGCCGTCGCGACCGGGTCGGGGATGGCTGCGCTCGACGCGGCGACGTTCTTGCTGGCCGAGGCGGGCGACAATATCGTCTCGGCGTCCTCTATCTACGGCGGGACGCACAGCTACTTCACGAAAACCGCGAGTCGTCGTGGTATCGACGCCCGTTTCGTGGACACCCTTGATTACGACGGTTACGCCGAAGCGATCGACGAACGGACGGCTTACGTCCACGTCGAGACCATCGCCAACCCGTCGCTGGTGACGCCGGACATCGAGCGCATCGCCGAGATCGCGGGCGACCGCGGCGTCCCGCTGCTCGTCGACAACACCTTCGCGACGCCCGCGCTCACGCAACCGCTCGAACGCGGCGCGGACCTGGTCTGGGAATCCACGACGAAGTGGATCCACGGCTCGGGGACGACAGTAGGAGGCATCCTCGTCGACGGCGGTTCGTTCCCCTGGCGAGAACACGCGGAGAAGTATCCCGAGATCGGAAGCGAAAACCCCGCGTTCGATACGAACTTCGCCGAACAGTTCGGTGATCGTGCCTTCACCGTGGCCGCTCGCCAGCGCGCAGTCCGGAGCCTGGGCGACGGGCAGGCACCCTTCGACGCCTGGCAGACCCTCCAGGGCGTGGAAACGCTCGCCGTGCGGATGGAGCGCCACTGTGAGAACGCCGCTCGCGTCGCCGAGTGGCTCGACGACCACGAGGAAGTCGCCTGGGTCCAGTATCCCGGACTGGAGAGCCACGAGACTCACGACAACGCCACCGAGTACCTGGAGGGTGGGTATGGCGGCATGATCGCGTTCGGGCTGGAAGGCGGGTACGAGGCGGGGAAACGGCTCTGTGAAGAGACCGAACTCGCGCAGTTCCTGGCCAACGTCGGTGACGCCAAGACGCTGATCATCCACCCGGCGTCGACGACCCACGCACAGTTGAGCGAAGGCGAGCAGCGCGAGAGCGGCGTCACGCCCGACCTCGTTCGGCTGTCGGTCGGGATCGAAGACGCCAGAGACATCATTGCGGACCTCCAAGCAGGGATCGAGTAAGCCATGGAAGTCGAGCGCGGGACGGTCTCGCTGGGCGAGTTCGAGTTCGAGTGTGGGGAATCGATCCCGGAGCTTGAGGTCGCCTATGAGGCCTACGGGGAGTTCACCGGCGACAACGCGGTGCTCGTGTGCCACGCCCTGACCGGCAGCGCGCACGTCGCCAGCCATCGCGACACAGCCGAGACGAGCGGCCAGGCCCGGGCCTGGTGGGACGACATCGTCGGCCCCGGGAAGGCGATCGACACCAACGACTACTACGTCATCTGCGCGAACGTGCCCGGTTCCTGCTACGGGACGACCGGGCCGGCCAGCGAGAACCCCGCGACGGGCGAGCCCTACGGGACGGACTTCCCGCCGGTGACGATCGGCGACTGGACGGAAACTCAGCGCGCGCTGCTGGACGAACTCGGCGTGCCCGCGTTGCACGCGGTCGTCGGCGGCAGCGTCGGCGGGATGAACGTCCTCGAGTGGGCCAAGCGCCACCCCGACCACGTCGATCGGATCGTCTCGATCGCAGCCGCTGCCCGGGTCGATCCACAGTGTCTCGCGTTCGATGCGATCGCTCGCCGGGCAATCACGACCGATCGAAACTGGAACGGCGGCGACTACTACGGCGGCCCCGATCCCGAGGACGGGCTCGCCATCGCCCGCCAGATCGGGCACGTCATGTATCTCTCGAAGGCCAGCATGGAGAAGAAGTTCGGTCGCCGGGCGGCAGGTCGGGACGCCGTGCGCTCGTTCCCAGCCGATCCAGCGGCGTCGTTTTTCCCCTATCGGGACGTCGAATCGTACCTGGACTACCAGGCCGAGCGGTTCGTCGGACGCTTCGACGCCAACAGTTACCTCTATCTGACCCGTGCGATGGACAACTACGATCTCGCTTCGGGGTTCGAGTCGGACAGCGACGCGCTCGCGGCCTTCAGCGGCGAGGCACTGGTGATGTCCTTTACCGCCGACTGGCATTTCACCGTCGATCAGGCCGAAGAACTGGCCGAATCACTCAGAGACGCGGACGTTCGGACTGCTCACCACGTCGTCGAGTCCGACCACGGCCACGACGCCTTCCTGGTCGAGCCCGGCAACGTCGGCCCGCCGCTTTCGGACTTTCTCGACGACGGCGTCGACGGGACAGCGGTCTCTGACACCGAAGACGACGAGATCGAGGAGAGTCGCGAGTTCGCGCCCGTCCACAACAGCCTCTTTTCGGCCTGAATACATGACAGGTCAAAATCACACGCTGTCGCGAGTAAATATGTGCAGTTAAGTACGGCAAGAACGATACGCCGATAGTATGGCCACATACGCAGGGGTCGACCTGGGTGCGACGAACGTTCGCGCCATCGTCGGCGACGAAACTGGCGCAGAACTGGGACTACACAAACAGCGGACGCCACAGGGGCCGGCAGGGATCACGGTCACCGAGGCGGTCCTCGAAACCCTCCGGATCGCGTGCGAGGACGCAGGCGTCGACCCGACCGACCTGCGTGGGGTGGGAATCGGCTCGATCGGGCCGCTCAATCTGACGGACGGTGCCGTCGAGAACCCGTCGAACTTGCCCGACAGCATCGATCGGATTCCGCTCGTCGGGCCGATCCAGAACCTCGCCGGGACCGACAACGTCCACCTTCACAACGACACGGTCGCCGGCGTGATCGGCGAGCGGTTCTATAGTGAGCGCAACCCGACGAGCATGATCTACCTGACGATCTCGACGGGCATCGGTGCCGGGGTCTGTGTCGACGGCAACGTCCTGAGCGGCTGGGACGGCAACGCCGGCGAAGTCGGACACATCACGCTCGACCCGGACGGGGAGATGGAGTGTGGCTGTGGAAAACCCGGCCACTGGGAAGCCTATGCGTCCGGACAGAACATCCCCCGGTACGCCAGACGGCTCTACGAGGCCGAAGACTGGGAGACGGAGATGGACGTACTGGACGAGGACTTCTCGGCGATCGACGTCTACGCCCACGCCGGCGAGGACGAGTTCGCCGATTACGTCATCGAGCGGGTCAACGACTGGAACGTCCAGGGGTTCGCGAACCTCATCCACTCCTACGCGCCGCTGGTCATCTACGTCGGCGGCAGCGTCGCGCTCAACAACGAGGAACTCGTCATCGACCCGATCCGCGAACGGCTCGAAGATCACGTTTTCATCAACATCCCCGACATCCAGCTGACCAATCTCGGCGACGACGTGGTGTTGAAAGGTGCACTCGCCAGCGGTCTCACGCAGGGGACGGGCGACCGGAACCGCGTCCCGGAGTGAACACACGGAGTATTGTACGTCTATTCCGCATCAACCGCGGGGCGGTCGGAGCGGTAAATTACGATAATCCGTATCAGGCCCGGTGGGACTGCAGATCGTACAGCCGTCTGAACACCAGCGTCGGAAACCTGGGTTCGACCCTGCTTGGCGGTCGACCGTGTCCGTCTGTGCGTGACGTCGAGACGCGTTCGACGATCCCCCGTTCTGCCAGTTCGTAGAGAAAGCGTTTGACAGTCCCCGGCGAGAGATCGATGTCGTCGATCGCGGCGATCGCTTCCGTCGTCACAGTGACGGAGTCACGCTCTTCGGAATCGAGATCGAGCAACTCGCGCAGCACGCGCTGACGATTCTCCCGCAGCGAGAGGACGACGCCGAGCGAGACGCAAGGCGAGGGGACCGCCTCGATGCCGGCTTCGACGTCTCTGTCGCGGATGCGCTCGACACCGGCAGCGTCGGCCCGGTCGGCCGCACCGAACAGCGCCGCCAGCGCGTCGTGTGCGTTCCCACCAGCCCAGGACGCGATCTGTCGCGCCTGCGAGTGTTGTAACGCGTCGCGGGCGAGCGCGTCCGACCCGCGGGTCATCAACACGTCGATCAGTACCTGTTGTCCGTACCCCGGTATTTCGATCTCCTCGCCCGACCATTCCTCGCGGACGTCGCCCTGGAGCGTTCGTCCGATCAGCGCGAGCGAGACAGACCGGCCAAACGGTTCGAACCAGTCGATAAGTGACTGGGCTGTCAGTGAGTCGGGCTCGTCGACGTGATCGACGGCCAGGACCACCCCGGAACCGCCGCCGACCGCATCGTGAAGTCGAGACCGAAGCTCGGCCGTGCTCACGCCCTGCTGGGGCACGTCGTCACTCGACACCGCCTGTAATACCCGGTGATAGAGCTGGAATTCGCTGTTGGCGGTCCGCGCGTCGACGTAGACGAACGTCGGCAACTCGACCGTCTGCGCGCGCGTCGACGTGTGTATCACGGCGTGTGGCTGGACTGTCATCGATCGCAGTCTGTCGAACAGCGCCGTGACGATTGCCGACTTGCCACTGCCCGGCGGACCCCATATGTATACGTCCGGGGGAACCGTCCCGTCGAATACGGGATCCAGATGATCGAGCAACCGCTCGAGGATCGGCCCGCGACCGACAGGCTCCTGGACGTGTGCGACTGGATTCAACGGCTCGTAATCGAGGACAATCGGCCGGTCGACACCTCGTCGCCGCCGACGCCTGATCCGCTGGTCGAGATCCATTGTTAATCTTTATTGTATGACTACTACTGGCCCGGCAGGAATAAAAAAGGATTCGGTCCTATAACAACAGGCTTCGTGGCTCGTTCGGGAGCTCGGGGGTGAGTCAGTGTCATCGTATTCGCTGTAATTGTTTCTGGTGCGATCGCTGCTATGCGAAGGCGGACCCGGCATTGATTTACAACAGCCACTTTCAGTACGCGTCGATGAGACGCTTGAGGACGAGCGTCACGACGAGGTAGACGAGGGCGCTGAAAACGCCCATGATCAATCCGACGACGGCGCGTACCATCGCTGGTTCGTCGAGCGCGAGAGCGATGAAAACGGTCATGATCGCCGCGACAACGAGGAAGTTGCGCTGATCGCGCTCCTCGATCGGTAATCCGTCGATCATACTGTCCGTGATTCGGTGAGCGTTCATAATAGTTGCCCGATACGCCTCGCTGACGACAGTCCAGAGGAGTCTTTATCGCTGATCGACGTGATGGCGACCGACAGCATACTATCCCGGTCGACGACGCCGAATATTGACTGGCGGTCCCGCGTTCGGCTGTAAGAATTAAGCGCGTGGGCACACTTTGTCGCAGGTATGTCCAACCAGCAGGTTGAGGACGCGTTGTTGAAAGCTGACCGGTGGAGCAAAGTCATCGCGCTGTTTTTCGCGATGGGAATGTTCGGACTCGCGACAATCCTAACAGAGGATCTCCATATCAGCGCCGCGATCGCGGCGTTCAGTGCCGTCGGTGTTCGGATCTACGTGCCCTATCACGTCAGCGTCTGGGGCGAGGACAGCGACGGTCTCTCGAGTCAGTCGTACGAACTGACCGGCAACTACCACCACGGTGCCGCCGGGATCGCACTCGTCGTCGCCTCGTTCGCCGCACTGGCCGTCTTGGTCGTTGGGCCCTCGGTTCACGGAGCACTCGCCACCGGCACTACAAGCGCAGTCTACGGCGCACTCGGCGTCGGCATTAGTGTCGGCGCGGTGCTGTTCGTGCTCCTTCGACAGATACTGCCGTCGTAGCTCACTCGTTCGTCCAAAAAAAAAGCGTCAGATCAGCTGCTTTCGTTTAGAGTCCGCCGGGGACCCACACGGACGTCTCGAAGACGCCCAGGAACGCCAGCAGCCAGATGATCGAGATCGATATGAAGATAGCGAACGCCGGAGGGTCCACGTGGGTCGCACCGTGCGCGTAGAAGATCCGCTGGCCGGCCTCACCGATGAGCGCGCCGATCATTCCGAAGATGGCAGCCACGAGAATGCCGACGACCGGATCCTGCCCGGCAAGTATCGCGTCATTCCCGACCTCGAGCGTGACCGCGAAGTACGCGGTCGCACCCGGGAGCGTCATATGGTGAGTTACCGGGATCTGCGCGACGCCGAGGTTCAAGAACAGCAGCGACGCGGCACTCAGGCCGAACCCGAAGAAGACCGCGTTAGCCGGAGACGCTGGCGCGATCTGCAGACCTGCGTAGGCCGCTGCGGCCCCCGCGAAGACACCGATCGTAGCGACGTGGCCCCACTTGTACTGGTGGCCCAGCCACGGTTCGACGGCGAGCATGTCCGAGTTGTCTTTCTCGCCGTCGCCGAAGTTGTGGTTGTTACCCATCTCCTCGCGCTCGAACGGCCCCATGTCGAAGCGGCCGCTCGCCTTGTCGCTGACGACACCGAGGATCGAGTAGCCGAAGACCGCCCGGTGCAGGAACGCACTGGCGACGACGGTGAACGCGATGGGGTCAGTTGGCACAGCGAGGTTTCGGAACACCTGTTCGAGCCCGATGCCAAACAGACCGAACGCCGCACCGACGGCGAGTACGTCCGGTCGTGTTCCTAACGCGAAAGTAATGTCTTTCCCGTTATGGTATGCGAATCCGGACTCCATGATCCCGTTCTTCGCTGCGTAGGCGGCCGCTGCCGCGCCACCGGCGAACGAGATGTGCGGGCCGAACACCGGGCCGAACCCGACACCAACCATGTTGCCTCCGGCGACGCCAGCGATGACGAGGAACCCGGTGAAGACGAAAGCCGGGAGTGCGCCGAGCGCGGCACCGAACGCGCCACCGGCCGCGGCACCGAGCCAGATCTCGGGGTTGTCGACGAGAACGCTCGTGACTGCGTCGAGATCTCCCCACGTGTGCTCGGTCCCGGACTGCAGTACTACGTTCGCCGAATCGGCTACGAGTGCTGGATCGATAAGCTCGACAGCCATACGTTATTCCTCCCGTGCCCAGTCGAGCGAGCGCTCGACTGCGTCTTCCCAGCGGTTGTGCAGTTTATCCGCCTTGTTCGGGTCCATCTCCGGCGAGAACTCGCGGTCGACCTGCCAGTTGTCCCGTAGCTCGTCCAGCGTCTCCCAGTAACCGACGGCCAGCCCGGCCGCGTAGGCCGCGCCCAGCGCCGTGGTCTCGTCGACCTGCGGACGCGCGATGTCGGTCTGGATGATGTCAGACTGCAGCTGGACGAGGAAGTTGTTCTTGACCGCGCCACCGTCGACGCGGAGGCGGGTCATCTCGACGCCGGAGTCGGCCTGCATCGCCTCGGCGACGTCGCGGGTCTGGTAGGCGATCGATTCCAGCGTCGCTCGCACGATGTGCTCGCGGCGGGTGCCACGAGTCATGCCGACAATCGTCCCGCGTGCGCGGCCGTCCCAGTGGGGCGCACCCAGGCCGGTGAACGCCGGCACCATGTATACGCCGTCAGTAGAGTCGATCGAGCGTGCTAGTTCGGCCGTCTCCGTGGGGTCGTCGATGAGTTCAACGTCCTCGAGCCACTCGATCGCGGCACCAGTAATGAAGATTGACCCCTCCAGCGCGTACTGGACGGGCTCGCCCGTGCGCTGGAAGCCGACGGTCGTCAGCAGGCCGTGTTCGCTCTCCACGACCTCGTTGCCCGTGTTCATCAGGAAGAACGATCCCGTCCCGTAGGTGTTCTTCGCGTCGCCGGCGTCGAAACAGGTCTGGCCGAACAGCGCGGCCTGCTGGTCACCGAGCGCGCCGGCGACCGGCACTTCCGCCTCGAGGAACCCGTCGGCGTCCGTGTAACCGTAGTAGTCCTCGTCACTGGACGGGCGGACCTCCGGCAGCATGCTCTCGGGCACGCCGAACTCTTCGAGGAGTTCGTCGTCCCATTCCATGTCGTTGATGTTGAACAGCATGGTCCGGGACGCGTTGGAGACGTCCGTGATATTGTTGCCGGTCAGGTTGTAGGTGAGCCACGCGTCGATAGTCCCCATCATGAGCTCGCCGTCCTGGGCTCGCTCCATCAGGTCCTGCGGTCGCGCGCGCTACATCTTGACCGGGTCGCCTTCCGAGAGTAGCCACTCGACTTTCGTCGCCGAGAAGTACGCGTCGGCTTCCAGCCCCGTCTTCCCGCGGATCCATTCGACCTTGTCCTCCTCCTGGAGTTCTTCGACGCGGTCTGTCGTCCGGCGGTCCTGCCAGACAATCGCGTTGTGAACCGGCTTGCCAGTCTCGGCGTCCCAGACGATCGTCGTCTCACGCTGGTTGGTGATCCCGATCGCCTCGAGCTGACTGGCCTCGATCCCGGCCTTCCCGAGGGCCTTGATCACGACATCTTTGGTGTTCTCCCAGATCTCCATCGCGTCGTGCTCGACCCAACCCGGCTCCGGATAAATCTGTTCGTGTTTTTCGTAAGCGCTCGCGGCAACCGTCCCGTCATGGTCGAAGACCATGAAGCGAGTGCCGGTTGTCCCCTGATCGATCGCACCGACGTATGTGTCTGACATAGTTTGTAGTCTCGTGCCCACGGCACACTTTACGGATAGTGCCGTGTTGGTAGTAAAACTCACAGTGAATGATTATAAAACTGCCGCAAATTTGCCGGTGAATTCGAGAGGAATCCCCGCTCTAGCCCTATTTCGATGAAATATTACTTCACACTTCGATACTCCGATCACGTAACTCAATTCTTTATCGGCAATACCGGAACAGTGGTAACTATAAAGTACGTTCAGGACGGATATCGATCTATCGGATGGCTTCCACACCACACGTTCTCGTGATCGGCGGGGGTTCGACCGGTATCGGCATCGCGCGCGATCTCGCGATGCGCGATCTGGACGTGACACTCGTCGAGCAGGGGAACCTTACGCACGGGACGACCGGCCGGATGCACGGCCTGTTACACAGCGGCGGCCGCTATGCGGTCTCCGACCAGGCCAGCGCGAAGGAGTGTATCCAGGAGAATCGCGTCCTCCGGGACATCGCAAGTCACTGCGTCGAGATGACCGGCGGCATGTTCGTCAAGCGCCCGGAAGACACGGAAGAGTACTTCGAGAAGAAACTCGAGGGGTGTCGGGAGTGTGGCATTCCTGCGGAGGTTATCTCCGGCGAGGAGGCACGCAAGCGCGAGCCACATCTCGCGAAGGACATCGACAAGGCGATCGCCGTCCCGGACGGGGCGATCGATCCGTTCCGGCTGGTCGTCGCCAACGCTGCCAGCGCCGAGCAACACGGCGCACGCATCGAGACCCACTCGCCGGTGACCGACCTGCTGATCGAAGACGGCGAGGTCGTCGGCGTCGAGGTCAAGCACAAGTCCGGTCCCGGGATCCGCGTCCACGGGACCGAAGGCGGCACCGAAGAGATCCGCGCCGATTACGTCGTCAACGCCAGCGGGGCCTGGGCAGGCCAGATCGGCGAGATGGCTGACGTCGACATCGAGGTCCGACCCTCGAAAGGCGTGATGACGATCATGAATATCCGGCAGGTCGACACGGTCATCAACCGCTGTCGTCCGAAAGGCGACGCCGACATCGTCGTTCCTCACGAGACGACGGCCATCCTCGGGACCACCGACGAGGAGGTCGAGGACCCGGAGGACTACCCCGAAGAACAGTGGGAAGTCGACCTGATGATCGACACGCTCAAAGAACTCGTCCCGATGCTTGAGGAGGCCCGGACGATCCGCTCGTTCTGGGGCGTACGCCCGCTGTACGAACCGCCGGACGTCGGCAGCGAGGACCCGACCGACATCACGCGGGACTTCTTCCTGCTGGATCACGAGGAGCGCGACGATCTGCCCGGCATGACGAGCATCGTCGGCGGGAAGTTCACGACGTATCGACTGATGGCCGAGAAGATCAGCGATCACGTCTGCGAGCAGTTCGACATCGAGCGCGAATGCCGGACGGCCGACGAACCGCTCCCGGGCAGCGAGGACTTCTCCGTCCTGCGCGATTACATGGAGGAGTTCGGGCTTCGATCGCCGATCGGCCGGCGCAGCGTCGAGCGACTGGGGTCGCGCGCGGACGAGGTACTCAAGACCAACGAGCCGAACCCGGTCATCTGCGAGTGCGAGGGCGTCACGCGCGCGGAAGTGCAGGACGCTATCAAGCAGTCGGGATCAGACCTCAACGCCGTCCGTATTCGGACCCGGGCCTCGATGGGCAACTGTCAGGGCGGCATGTGCGTCCACCGACTGGCCAGCGAACTCCACGACACCAGCGTCGACGGCGACACCTTCGACGAAGCGATCGCCCGCGAAGCCTGGGACGAACTCCTCCAGGAACGCTGGAAGGGGCAGCGCCACGCACTCTGGGGCGAACAGCTCTCGCAGGCGATGCTGAACTACGCGCTGCACGCGACCACGCAGAACCGGGACAACGATCCTGCGGACGGCGAGCCGGTCGACTTCGCGGCATTCGACGCCGGTGGCGACCACGTCGGGGACGCCAGTGGCACCGACGTCGCGGCCGACGGGGGTGAGACCGATGGCTATTGAATCCGACGTGCTGGTGATCGGCGGCGGCCTCGCAGGGTTGTCGAGCGCGATCTCGGCCGCGCGCGAGGGCGCGGACGTGCGCCTGGTCACGTACAAGCAGAGCACGCTTCGGCAGGCGTCGGGGCTGATCGACGTGCTCGGGTATACGCCCGACGGAGACGGACCGCTCACTGACCCTTACGAGGGGATCGATGCGTTGCCCGAAGACCATCCCTACCGGATCGTCGGCGTCGATACCGTACGGGACGCGATGTCGATGTTCGATGAGGTCGTCGATACCTATCAGGGCGGCCACACTGACACCAACGCGCTCCTGCCGACGTACGGTGGCACCGTCAAGCCGACAGCTCGCTATCCCGACGGTGCGTCCGCGGGTCTCGCCAGCGACGACCGGGACCTCCTGCTGGTCGGGTTCGAGGCGATGCCCGACTTCGACGCGCCCCACGTCGCGGCGCATCTCCGGGCGGCCGGCGTCCCGTTCGACGTGCGCGGCGTGACGATCCAGTTCCCCGGTGAGCTGATGGACGACGCCAAAGTCACTCGCTACGCGAAGTTGCTGGAGAACAACGGCCCCGTGACGGTTCGTGGCCGCGAACGCGGAGCCCGGGACGCGCTGGTCGAACGGATCAACCCGGAGCTCGAAGACGAACCCCGTGTCGGCTTGCCGGCCGTCCTCGGTGACGACGACGCTGCCGGCGTCCGGGCAGCACTGGAAGCGGAACTCGGCGTCGACGTCTTCGAGGTACCCGCGACGCCGCCGTCGATGCCCGGCGTCCGGCTCGAAGACCGATTGTTCGAGGCCCTCGACGAAGCCGGCGGCAACTTCGAGAGCGGCAACCCGGTCGTCTCCTTCGACGGACAGGACCGCGTCGAGACCGTCTACGTCGACAAACAGGACGCGCGAATCCCCTTCAGCGCTGATCAGTACGTGCTGGCGACTGGCGGGCTCGTCGGCAAGGGCGTCGAGTCCGACCGCGAGCGCGTCTACGAACCGATCTTCGACTGTTACGTTCCCCATCCGGAGGACCGCTACGACTGGTTCGACGAGGCCGTGTTCGGCGAGCATCCGTTCGCCGGGTTCGGCGTCGATCCGGATCCCGAGCTTCGGCCGCTCGACGCCGGCGGGTCGCCCGAATTCCAGAACCTTCGGGCCGCCGGCTCAGTGCTCGGTGGCTATGACTTCGCGGCCGAAAAATCCGGGAGCGGGGTCTCGATCGCGACAGGATATCACGCTGGCCGAATCGCGGCACAGGAGGCACAATGAGCGACGCTAGAGATCCGACAGAGTTCGACCCGATCGTACCGAACACAGGCGAGGAGTACGAGCCCCTGGAGGTCTTCCCCGAAAGCGGTAGCTTCGACCTCCGTCCCGGTGCCGACTCCTGTTATAAGTGTTCTACCTGTGATACTAACTGCCCAGTCGCGGAGGTCGACGACGACTTCCCGGGTCCGAAGTTCCAGGGGCCCGAGCAGTGGCGACTCAAGCAGACCGACGACGACTACGTGATCGACTCGTCGATCTCGGAGTGTTCGAACTGCTTGCGGTGTGATACGTCCTGTCCGTCGGGCGTCAACCTGGCGCAGATGCACAACACTGCTCGCGGGGAGTACGTCGAGAACCAGGTCCCGAAGTTCTCAGTCAAGTACATCCGCAACCGGATCCTCGCGAACTACCGGACCTCCGCGTACTTCGCGAGTATGCTCCCGCGGACGGCCAACTTCTTCATGAACTTCGGCCCGGTCAGGTGGGCGATGGAGAAAGTCCTGCACGTCCCGAGCGAGCGGGAGTTCCCCGAGTTCGCCACCCAGACGTTCCGTCAGTGGTGGGCCGAACGTGGCGGCGCGAAAGTCCACTCGGACGAAAAGAGGATCGCGTACTTCCACGGCTGTTACTCGAACTACAACACCCCACAGGTCGCGAAGGCGCTGGTTCGCATCTACGAGTACTTCGGTTACGAGGTCATGGTGCCGGAACAGAAGTGCTCGGGGACGCCGATGTTCGCGAACGGGATGCTCGACGACGCCCGTCGCCACGCCGAGACCAACGTCGAAAGCCTCACCGCGGCGATCGAGGACGGCGCGGACATCGTCGCCTCGTGTACCTCCTGTTCGATGGCGCTGCGCAACGAATACCCCGAACTGTTCGACATCGACGGGATCGACGACCTCGCCGCGCATACCTACGACGCCGTCGAGTACCTCCGGATCCACACCGACGTCCGCCAGGAGCTCGAGCAGGCGGAAGTTTCGGGCGAACTCGCCGAGGAATTCGCCTACCACGCGCCGTGTCACGCACGCAGCCAGGGGCTCGAACGACAGGCCATCGAACTCTTCCGAAACCTCGACGGCGTCGAGATCGAAGACGTCGGCGACTCCTGTTCGGGAATCTCGGGTACCTACGGCTGGAAGTCTGAAAAATACGAGAAGTCGATGGAGATAGGCTCGGAGATGTTCGAGCACATGGAGGACTCCGGCGGAACGACCGGGATGACCGAGTGTCCCACCTGCGCGAGTCAGATGGAACACGGCACCGGCTACGACATCCGCCATCCGCTCGAACTCATCGAAGCCGCCCTTATCGACTGATCGGCGCTCTCTCTTTCGAGCGCTGGTTGCTGGCAGCGTAACAGCCGCGTGTTACTCCATGTCTGGGCCGCGCACGAACGTCACCGGGCAGGGAGCGTCGAGCATGACGGACTGAGCCGTCGACCCGAACACGGCCTTGCCGGTCGGCGATCGCTTGCGGCCGCCGACGATGACCCGATCGGCTCCGACTTTCTCCGCTAGCTCGACGATCTCTTCGGCGTGATCGCCGACTTCCCCGCGGATCGTGTAGTCGATCCCGGCCTCGTCGAACAAATCGGTCATCGTCCGAACGGTCTGGTGGCGTTTCGCGACCTCGTTGGGATCTGCCAGGTCGTCGTCGAAATCCAGCCGCTCGGCTGCTCGCCGGAACTCGCTTTCGGTGAATACGTGCGCGATGACTACCTCAGCACCGGCCGGCTTCCCGACCTCGACGACTGCCTCCGCGAGTTCTTCTGCGCGATCGTTGTCGTCCGGTCCGACTGCTAGCAGGATTGTGTGAAGCGTCATTCCTCTCGGATATGTTTTCCCGGACGTAAATAAATGGTTCTATCCTTGCACTATTCGGGTGGCGGAATTATTACAGCGTATCGAACGACCGGCAGTGAGGCAGACAGCGGCGAGCCGTCGGCCGGATCGTCGGCGAAGAAAACGGCGACAGATCGCGTCGGCCGCCGCAGCAGACAGCGCTATCCGGTGTTTTTCATGCCGGCAGCGATGCCGTGAACGGTCAGCCGGAGCGTCTGCTTTTCGGTTTCCGTGAGGTGGCTCTGGGCCAGCAGCCGGGTCTGGAGGAGGTTCAGCGGATCGACGTAGGGGTTGCGACGTTCGAGGTTCTCTTCGAGCCACTCGCGGTGGGTCAGACTGTCACGCTGCGTGATCTCGAGGACGAGGTCGACCGCGTTCTCGTATTCCTCGCGGATGGTCGGGAAGACCTTCTCGCGGAGATCGTCCTCGGCCAGATCGGCGTATTCCTGGGCGATCTCCATGTCGGTGCGGGCCAGTGCCAGTGCCGCGTGATCCAGGATCGTGTTGAAGAACGGCCACTCGTCGTACATCTTCTGGAGCGTCTCGATGTCGCCACCGTTGTCGAGGTAGGCGTTCAGCCCGGAGGCCAGCGAGTACCAGCCAGGAATGATACAGCGAGCCTGCGTCCAGGAAAACACCCACGGGATCGCCCGCAGGTCCTCGACGCTGCGCTCTCCGCTCCGTGAGGCCGGACGCGAGCCGAGATTCAGGTTTTCGATGACAGTGATCGGCGTCGCCTGCTCGAAGAACGAGACGAACCCGTCGGTCTCGAGCAGTCCCCGGTACTCCTCGCGGGCGGCGTCGGACGCGGACTCCATCGCTGACATCCACTCGTCGGGGATCTCCTCGACGGGGTCGTGCATGGCGTTGTGGCGCGCCTTGACCTGCGCGCTGGCCATCTGTTCGAGGTTACGCTCGGCGATGCTGTCGTTGGCGTACTTTTCGGCGATGGCTTCCCCCTGTTCGGTGAACTTGATCTGCCCATTACAGGTCTCGTTAGGCAGCGCCAGCATCGCCTCGTGCATCGGGACGCCGCCGCGAGAGATCGACCCCCCACGGCCGTGAAACAGTCGCAGGTCCACGTCGTAGTCGTCGTGAATGGCGGCCAGTCGCTTCTGGTTGCGGTACAGCGACCACTGTGCAGCGAGGTAACCGTTCTCCTTGTTGGAGTCGGAGTACCCCAGCATGATCTCCTGGGTATCATTCCGTGCTTCGAGCGCCTGCGCGTAGGCTTCGTTCTCGAACAGCGTCCCCATGATCCGTCGTGCGCCCGAGAGCGCGTACTCGCTCTCCAGCAGCGGGACGATGTCGAACCCACAGTAGCCCGGCAGGTCGACGATCCCGGCCTGGTCACCGAGGAACAGCACCTCCAGTCCGTGACTGGGCTCTTCGAACCAGCTGATCGCGTAGGTGTCGATCGCGTCGACGCCGTACTCTTTCTGCCACTCGGCCGTCTCCTCGAACCGTCTGAGTACACGCTCGGCATCGTCGGAGAGCCCCGCTCTGTCCTCGATGTCGATGACCGGCCGATCCTGCAGGATCGCCTCGGTCAGGAACTCCTGGCGCTCCTGTTCGTCCATCCCCTCGTAGTCGATACCCTCCTGCTGTTCGAGGGCTTCGGCGATGGCATTGGTGTGCATCCCCCTGTGGTCGCGCAGGTCGAGACTGGCGAGGCTGAACCCGAACGTCGCGACCTTCCGAATCAGCGGTTCGACGTACGTCTCGGAGATCTGGCCGGCACCGTTGCGTTCGAGGCTCTCATCGATCGCCTGCAGATCCTCGAGGAACTCCTCTTCGTCGCTGTAGCCGCCCGAGCGAACGTCCGAAACCCGCATTACCGACTCGCGCATCAGCTTGAGCTTCTGTCGGTACGGTTCGTCGGGGTAGCGCTCTTCGGCCTCGGCGGCGACGCCCGGCAAGCGTTCCCGATGGGCGTCGAGTCGCTCCTGGAAGCGTTCCCCGACGTCGATCTGGCGTCCGTCCTGAGTCAGCACGCCCGAGAGTTCTTTGAGACGGTCGCGGTACAGCTGAAGGACGACGTCACGCTGTCGTTCGAGCGTCTCGGCGGTGACCTCGGGCGTCACGAACGGATTGCCGTCACGGTCCGAGCCGGCCCACGAGCGGAACTCGTAGAGCTTGGGGACCTCGACCTCGGACTCGTAGACCTCATCCAGTGCCCACTCGAACTCCTCGTAGACCTCGTCGATGACGTCGAACAGAACGTTCTCGATGTACCACTGCACGTTCAGTGCTTCGTCAGTGACTTCGGGACGACGATCCCTGACCTGCGGCGTCTGCCAGAGGCTCGTCACCTGCGCGCGGACGTTTTGACGGATTCGCCGATCCTCGTTGTCGGTCAGGCGGACCTCGTCGAGTTCCTCCAGGTTGCCGGCAACGTCCCGGAGTTTCGCCTTGACCGTCTTCCGTCGAGCCTCGGTCGGATGGGCCGTGAACGTCGGCTGGATCAGCACGTCGTCGAGGATCGACTCGACAGTCTCCGGATCGACGTCGTTCTGGTACAGGTATTCGGCGACTTCCTGGACGCTGTCTTCGAGTGTCCCTTCCTGACTTCCCTCCCGGATCTCCCGGACGCGCTGGCGTTCTTCCGCGAGATTGATGAGTTCGAAGTAGGTAGTAAAGGCGCGTGCGATAACGTCCTGTTTTTCCGGGGAGAGTCGATCGAGCGTGTCGTGAATCGGCTCGCGGCTGTCGGCCTCGCCACGACGGTAGTGGATCGCGGCATTCCGAACCGTCTCGACGAGGTCGAACGCCTCTTCCGAGCTTTGTTGTTTGATAACTGATCCCAGGAGCTCTCCCAGTTCCCTGACGTCCTGGTTGATCTCTCTGGCGTGCAAATTCATACCACCCTCTGACAGGGGCTAAGGTATAACGTTGGCGGATCAGGACGGACGTATCATAGTATTGTTCGTTAACAACCGCGCTCAGCAGGGAGCGATACGGATCGTTTGGCCCCAAGCCCGGGTTTCTGGACGATTGGGATATCCTAATATAATATATTTTATTATAATATCCCCGGAGTGTGGCCACGCCAGGCCATGGTATATCATGCCTCCATTCATACCCAAATATTGGGGGTGAGATGCACACTATCGACTGTCGACTCGTGGAACGGTTTGACTGGTATGTGACGGCGTCTCCAATTACGTATCTGTCACCACCGGGGTTAAGCGCCGCGGGAAAGTTGATAATTGATAATTTTAGAATCTATAATGGTTTTCCCTACGATGATGAACGTTCCTGAAGCATACTCGGCTATCTCTTAAACACCCCGTATTTTGGGGGTCAAATGGTGAGTGGTTGGAAAGCATAAGAGAATCTACGGTGGTCCAGGCACCGACGGTCTGCGTCGGTGTGACTGTCAGGGGCCATCTCCATTCCCGGAGGGACACACGATGTACCAGATCAGAATTCACGGACGCGGTGGGCAAGGGTCAGTTACGCTTGCCCAGCTGCTCGCACAGGCAGGCCACGAGGACGGCATCTGGTCGCAAGCGACACCATCGTTCGGTGTCGAGCGACGCGGAGCACCCGTCGAGGCCTACGTGCGGTATAGCGACGAAAAGATCACCGAGCGGAGTCACGTCGAGGAGCCGGACTGCGTCATCGTCCAGGACACCAGCTTGCTGGAGTACGTGGACGTGACCGAGGGGCTCAGCGACGACGGCATCCTGCTCGTCAACACCGACGCCGATCCCGAAGACGTCGACATCGACACCGACGCGGAGATCGTCACCGTCGACGCGACGGAGATCGCGCTGGAGAACCTCGGGCGACCGATCATGAACACGGCCCTGTTGGGTGCCTTCGCGGGTGCGACGGACAAGTTGAGCACGGAGAGTCTCGAGGCCGTCATTACCCGCAAGTTCGAGGGTGAAATCGGACAGAAGAACGTCGCAGCCACGACTGACGCGTACACGGAGGTACACGCATGAGCGACACGCAAGACCCATACGAGAATCTGAAGATCACGACAGGCGTCGTCGCGGAACCGAACACGTCCCGTGCGAACAAGACCGGCTCCTGGCGGGAGTTCAAGCCGGTCATCGACACGGACGCCTGTATCGGCTGCGGACAGTGTGACACGTACTGTCCCGATCAGGCCGCCAAGCCTGTCGAAGGCGAGGACTTCTACGGCTTCGACCTGGATTACTGCAAGGGCTGTGGCATCTGTGCGGAGGTCTGTCCGACCGACGCCATCGAAATGGTACGTGAGGTGAAATAATATGGCGCAAGCAGATCAGCAGAACCCTTCGGACGAACAGGAAGTGATGAAAGGGACGTCGGCGGTCGCGAAAGGCGTCATGGCCGCCAACCCCGACGTGGTGTCGGCCTACCCGATCACGCCCCAGACCGGCGTCGTCGAGAAACTCTCCGAGCTGGTCGCCGACGGCAAGCTCGACAGCGAGTTCATCAAGGTCGACAGCGAGTTCAACGCCGCGTCGACGTGTATCGGCGCGTCGGCAGCGGGTGCCCGTGCGTTCTCGGCCACGTCGAGCCAGGGCCTGAAACTGATGAGCGAGCCGCTGTTCACTGCGGCCGGCATGCGCCTGCCCATCGTGATGGCGGTCGCCAACCGGTCGCTGTCGGCTCCGCTGTCGATCTGGGCCGACCACACCGACGCCTTCGCCGAGCGCGACGGCGGGATGTTGCAGTTCCACGCCGAGGACGTCCAGGAAGCCATCGACCACGTCCTGCTGGGCTTCCGCGTCGCCGAGCAGGTCAATCTGCCGGCGCTGTCGAACTTCGACGGGTTCATTCTGACGCACGTTCAGGAACCCGCGAACATTCCGACCGAGGAGGAAGTCAGCGAGTTCCTCCCGCCCCGCGAACCCGAATACACGCTCGACCCGTCCGACCCGAAGACGATGGGGGCCTACGCTCGCCCCGAGCACTGGACGGAGAGCCGCTACGAGATCCAGCGGGCGATGATGGAATCCCGGGAAGTCTGGGCCGACGCCGTCGAGGAGTTCAAGGACGTCTTCGGCCGGGATTACACCGAGTACGGCGGCATGCTCGACACCTACTACGCCGACGACGCCGATCACATCATCGTCGCGATGGGTTCGATCGCCGGGACCATCCGCAACGTCGTCGACGCCTACCGCGAGGACGGCGAGAAGGTCGGTATGGTCCGGCCCCGCGTGTTCCGTCCGTTCCCGGCTCCGGAACTGCGAGACGCACTGGCTGACGCCGAGAGCGTCGCCGTCCTGACCAAGGAGATGTCGCCCGGCTACGAGAGTGCCTTCGCCGGCGAGATCAAGGGTGCGCTCTATCACGCCGAGAGCCAGCCCCCGGTCAAGAGCTACGTCCTGGGCATGGCCGGCCGCGACGTCAAGCCCGAGGACATCGCCGACATCATCGAGGACGTCAAGACGGCGACCCCGAAGATGGACTTCGACGAGAGCGAATCGTGGCCGCAACTGCGCCCGGAACTCCTCAAGGGAGGGGATGCATAATGAGCTCCGATCTGCAAGACCAGGACTACACCGACGAACTCGAACACGGCGAGGAACTGTGGAACGCCGGCCACCGCGCGTGTGCCGGCTGTGGCCCCGCGCTGGCGATGAAATACATCACCGAAGCAGCGGGCGAGAACACGATCGTCACGAACGCCACCGGCTGCATGGAGGTCGTCTCCACGCCGTACCCCGAGAGCTCCTGGGGGACCAGCTACATCCACAACATCTTCGAGAACGCCGCGAGCGTCGCGGCGGGGGTCGAAGCCGCGTATAAATCCTTCGACCGCCGCGATCCCGAGCACCTGGACGTTCAGGACAGCGACGACCTCAACATCATCGCCATCGGTGGCGACGGTGCGACCGCCGACATCGGCTTCCGCGCCCTGTCCGGGATGCTGGAGCGTGGCCACGACGTCCTCTACATCATGTACGACAATGAGGCGTACATGAACACTGGCGTCCAGCGCTCCAGTCAGACGCCCTTCGGCGCGTCGACGACCACCTCGCCCGCGGGCAAAGAGAGCATCGGGAACGACACGAACAAGAAAGACATGGCCTCGATCGTCGCCGACCACGGTGCCCCGTACGTCGCGACGGCGTCGATCTCCAGCCCCCACGACTTCAAGCAGAAAGTCGAGAAGGCCCTGGAGATCGACGGGCCGAAGTTCATCCACGTCTACGCGCCCTGTCCGGTCGGCTGGGGCTTCGACTCCGCGAAGACCATCGACCTCGCCGAAAAGGCCGTCAAAACCGGTCTGTTCCCCGTCTTCGAGATGGAAGACGGCGAGATCACGAGCGTCAACAAGATCCGCGACCGCGAGCCGATCGAGGAGTGGCTCGAACACCAGGGCCGGTTCAAGCACCTCTTCAAGGACGAAGAGCAAGGCGAGGTCGGGATCGAAGAACTGCAGGAATGGATCGACAATCGCGCTGAAGACCTCGGGCTAGACGCCTAGGACCACATTTTCTGTTCCCGCCGGTCGTTCGCGGGAGAAGACTGCCTCAATTCACAGATCGATCCGGTCGCCGATCTCGACGACCTTGACTTGCCTGGGATACCCGAAGCTCCGGGCGTGGTGGTGCAGCACGGCGGGATCAGCGTTCAGTCCCTTCCACATGTCCCAGTGTGTCGGCACGAGCGTCTCGAGCTGGAGTTCGTTGGCAGCTTCGATGATCTCGTTTTCGTCGCTGTACCACTTCGTGTACTTCGGCTCACGGGTCTGTTTGTCGCGGATCATACCCGCACTCCCGAACGCCAGCGCGGCCACGTCGACGTCGTATTGCTCGCCGACGGGTTCGAACGCGCCGGGTCTGGCGTCGCCGCCGTGAACGAAGGTCCCGGCGTCGTGCTCGAAGACGTACGCGACGGGGTGGGTCGCGTCGGGGTCGTTCGCGGGTTCGACGCTGATCGTCAGCGACCCGAGTTCGAAGGTGTCACCCTCGCTCACCTCGACGAACTGGTCGTCGTCGAGGTCCCACCGTTCGCCCCAGTCGGCCTCGCGTGCGGCCGCGAGACTGTCGTCGGGGGCGTAGAACGGGGCGTCCGAGTCAGACAGGATCGGTCCGGCCGACTCGCCGTGGACGTGATCGGTGTGCTCGTGTGTCGCCAGCACTGCGTCGGCAGAGCCGACGTCCTCGGGGTCGAACGGCACCGGGATCATCCGGACAGTGCGAGGTGGGTCGCCGGTGCCGACGTATGGATCGACGAACACCGTCGTCCCGTCGTCGGCCTTGAGGACGAACCCGTTGCAGCCGAGATACCAGATCGCGACACCGTCTGGGTCGGCATCCTCGATTGCGCGTGGGAGCCAGTCTCCCCAGTCGCTGTGTACCATACCAGTCGATCCGGCGCGGGAACGGCTAAGCGTTTCGAACCGACAGAACGAAGCGAACTATCTGCGGCTCGATCGATCCGTGTACGGCTTTTCGATGTGCTCCTCGACAGTAATGAGGGCGCTCATACGGCGAGTGATCCCGTCGAACAGCGTGATGAGCGGAGAGAGCACACGCTCGACGAGTCGAATGGGTGACGCAATGGTCAATGCCCAGTGTTTAGCGTTCCCGAGTCCGAACGCTTTCGGAACGATTTCGCCGAATACCAGGATGAGAAAACTGGTGAGCACTGTCGCAACGATGATTGCCGGGCCAGGTGAGAGATAGCTAGCTACGAGAACGGTCGTGATGCTTGAAATCGCAATATTCACGATATTATTTCCGACCAGCAGCGTCACGAGAAGACGATGTGGATTGTCGTGCAGGTCTTTTAAAACGTGCGCCCGTCGATCGTCCGTTGTCGCCTGCTGTTCGATCCACTCCCGAGGTAACGAGAAAACCGCCGTCTCCGAACTCGAAAAGAACGCGCTCATCGACAGAAGTAGAACGATTGCCATCCCTCCGGCTATCACTATTAGTAGACTGCTCATACAGCTCATACGGACTGTCACTGCAAGAGCCCACTGACTGTCCTGTGTCGACGGAGAATGTACATCGTGCAGATGGTTCTATGCCACCGTCTGGGAACGAATGTGGACGATCAGTATGTGCCAAAGAGGCTGTCAGCCGAGCAGTAGTGCAGAGCGGTCAGGATGCCGACGCGCGGTCTCGTCCGCGCGTCCGGGGAGGAACGGGGCGCGGTAGCGTAGTGTTGCAGGGCGGTGCGGCCGCGGTTAGCGGTGCGGTTCGTCGCGGCCACGGCGGCCGCGACTGCGAAAAGCGTCGGCGTAACCCGGGCGGATGCCGCGCCGATCGGCGCGGCACCGCAAGGCGGGCCTGGTGGACATGAAAAGGGCGAGCAGCGGTCGCCAGACCGCCGCGAGGGCTTTCAGCCGAAGTTTTCGATCTTTGCGTCGTCCGTGTCGCCACCGGCCGCTTCGAGCGCATCCATCGCGACGTCCAGGAAGTCAGCGAACCCGTAGACGAACACCTGTACGTCCCCGTCGACGGCATCGAGCGCGGCCGCGACGTACTCGGTCAGGTCGGCGTCGTCCTCGACGATCCGGACGAAGGCACCCGCCTCGGACAACTCGTCCAGCCGAGCGCGGTGGATCGGGGCGTCGTCCCGATAGACGATCGCCGCCCCGTGGCCGCTGGCTACGGCGCGTTCGCCGATGCCGACCGCGGGACCGACGCCGGGGCCGCCGGCCAGCACGAGGGCGGCCGTCTCGCCCTCGTAGTAGGCGTCGCCGAACGGGCCGGCGACGGGCACCGCGTCTCCGGGCACCAGCTCGGCGAGCAGCGGCGCGACTGCACCGTCGGGGTCGATGCCGACCGTGATCTCAAACGTTTCCTCGACGTCGGGCGAAGAGATCGTGTAGAAGCGCGACTGTTCGCCGTCATCAGTGTCGAGGGTGAGCTTGACGAACTGTCCGGGGCGAGCGGAAAAGGCGGGTGGCGTCTCGAAGGCGACCGCGATCGAGTCCGGGCCGACGGACTCGACCGACGCGACAGTGAGTGACGTTCGATCCATGCCGTCTCCTTCGGACGGCCGCCGAATGGTCCTTTCGGAAGGGACGATTCCGGAACATGAAAACGTCAGCCCGGCGGTAACGGTTCGGGGTTCCAGAAGGCTTTTCGCCGGCCGGTTTGAAATCTTCCCCATCATGCATGAGGATCTCAACTGGGCCATCGGTGGCGAAGCCGGCGACGGGATCGACTCGACGGGCAAAATCTTCGCTCGTGCGCTGTCTCGCGCCGGACGCCACGTCTACACTTCCAAGGACTTCGCCTCGCGCATCCGGGGCGGCTATACGGCCTACAAGATCCGCACGGCAGTCGAGCCGGTCGAGAGCGTCGTCGATCGGCTGGACGTGTTGATCGCGCTGACCGAGCGGACGATCGACGAGAACCTCGCGGAACTCCACGAGGGGAGTGTCATCATCTACGACGGCGAGCAGGCGACGATGCAAGGCGTCGACGTCCCCGAGGAGATGATCGGACTCGACGTCCCGCTGCAGCGTCTCGCCGAGGACGCTGGCGGGGCGATCATGCGAAACGTCGTCGCGCTCGGGGCGGCCTGCGAAGTGGCGGCGTTCCCGATCGAGAACCTCGACGAGGCGCTGGAGAAACGCTTCGGCGACAAGGGCAGGGCGATCGTCGAGAACAACAGAGAAGCGGCTCGACTCGGCCAGGAGTACGTCCGCGAGAACTACGACCACGACTTCGGGTACGGCCTGGAGACGACCGACAACGACTACGTCCTGCTGAACGGCGACGAGGCGATCGGCATGGGCGCGATCGCCGCCGGCTGTCGGTTCTACGCCGGCTATCCGATCACGCCGGCGACGGACATCATGGAATATCTCACGGGCCGGATCGAACAGTTCGGCGGTGCGGTCGTCCAGGCCGAGGACGAACTCGCGGCGATCAACCTGGCGCTGGGGGCTGCCCGGGCCGGCGCGCGGTCGATGACGGGCACGTCGGGTCCGGGGATCGACCTGATGAGCGAGACGTTCGGACTCGTGGCAACGACGGAGACGCCGCTGGTGATCGCGAACGTGATGCGCTCGGGCCCCTCGACGGGGATGCCGACCAAACAGGGCCAGGAGGACCTGAACATGATGCTCTACGGCGGGCACGGCGAGATCCCGCGGTTCGTCCTCGCGCCGACGACGATCGCGGAGTGTTTCCACAAGACGATCGAGGCGTTCAACCTCGCCGAGAAGTACCAGGTACCGGTCTATCTCACGGCGGACCTCTCGATGGCCGTGACAGAACGGACGTACGAACCCGAGGAGTTCGACATGGACGCCGTCGAGATCGAGCGCGGGAAGGTCGTCGACGGGGGAGACGTCGAGGAGTGGCTCGACGACCAGGGCCGGTTCCGTGCCCACGCGGCGACCGAGGACGGGGTCAGCCCGCGTGCGTTCCCGGGGACGACTGACGGCGCGCACATGACGACCGGGCTCGAACACGACGAACTCGGCCGCCGGACTGAAGACGAGGACGTGCGCGTCGAGCAGGTCCAGAAGCGCCAGCGAAAAGTCGAGACAGCGCGCGAACGAGAGGACTTCGAGCCCAGGGAGTTCGGCGATCCGAACGCCGACACGCTCGTGCTCACGTGGGGCTCCAACGAGGGGGCGATCCGCGAGGCGATGGCACAGCTCGATGAGGTGTCGGTCCGGCTGCTCTCGGTACCGTACATCCACCCGCGGCCGGACCTCACGGAAGCAGTCGAGGCCGCCGAGGACGTGCTCGTCGTCGAGGCGAACGCGACCGGGCAGTTCGCGGACCTGATCGAACAGGACACGCTGGAACGCGTTCAGCGCATCAACAAGTACACCGGCGTCCGCTTCAAGGCCGACGAACTGGCTGCGGAGATCCGTGACGCTGTCGCGAAGACGGAGGTGACACAATGAGTTCCGACGTTCACTTCACAGACTTCAAATCCGACAAGCAACCGACCTGGTGTCCCGGCTGTGGCGATTTCGGGACGATGAACGGCATGATGAAAGCCCTCTCCGAAACCGGCAACCACCCCGACGAGACGTTCCTCGTCGCGGGGATCGGCTGCTCGGGCAAGATCGGGACCTACATGCACAGCTACGCGCTGCACGGCGTCCACGGTCGTGCGTTACCGGTCGGTACAGGGGTCAAGATCGCCAATCCCGACCTCGAAGTGATGGTCGCCGGTGGCGACGGCGACGGCTACTCGATCGGCGTTGGGCATTTCATCCACGCCGTCCGCCGGAACGTCGACATGACCTACGTCGTCATGGACAACCGCATCTACGGACTGACGAAGGGCCAGGCCTCGCCCACCTCTCGGGAGGACTTCGAGACCTCGACCTCGCCCGAGGGGACGAACGTTCCGCCAGTCAATCCCAAAGCGCTGGCGCTGTCAGCGGGTGCGACGTTCATCGCCCAGTCCTTTTCCTCGGACTCACAGCGACACACCGAACTCGTCAGGCAGGCCATCGAACACGACGGGTTCGGGTTCGTCAACGTCTACAGCCCCTGTGTGACGTTCAACGACGTCGACACCTACGACTACTTCCGTGGTTCGATCGTCGATCTGGAAGACACCGACCACGACTCGGGTAGCTTCGATCAGGCGAAAGATCGGATCCTCGACAGCGACAAGGAGTACATCGGCGTCCTCTACCAGGACGACGACAGCGTCCCCTACAGCGAGCGCGAGGGAATCGAGGGAAGCATGGCCGACATTCCGGACGGTGCGCCCGACGGCGCGACCGATCTCGTCCGGGAGTTCTACTGATCGGGACGGTATTCTGTCTCTGCTATTCCGTCCCGGATCGAACGGGCAACCCGTGCCCGCGAGCGCAGCTGCTCGTGGCGCTGTCCGAACACGTCTCGCGCGCTTTCGATCGCGTCTCCGTCGATTCGGAACGACAGGTCGGGATAGACGACGTCGGTCAGCACGAGCGGCTCCGGCGGTGCCGGGGCGACGCCCTCGGGGCCCGGAAGCGACCCGGGACCGAGCACGCGTTCGATCCGGTCGCGGTCGCTGTTCCCGCGAGCGAACGACGCGAGTAGCGTCACCAGCCGCCTGACGAGCTGGCGGGCGAATCCGCCGGCCCGGAACGTGAGTTCCAGGAACGGCCCGTCGCGGTCGACGGTAATCGAGAGATCCCGAACAGTTCCGGTCTCGTCGGGCGTGAGGTTGTGGAAGTCGTGTTTACCGGCGAGCAGGTCAGCACCCTCTTCGGCTCGCGCTCGGTCGACAGCCGGGGCATAGAGGGAGTACGTGTAGCCCCGCTCGACGGCGTCGTGGGTGGCGTGAAAGTCGTTCGGGGTGTCGGCATGTGCCCACGCGCGGATGTCCGCTGGAAGTGCGCTGTTGAACGCCGCCGGCGAGAGCCATTCGGGGGCCTCGAACGCGACCGTCTGGGCGAGCGCCGAGACGCCGGCGTCAGTTCGGCCCGCAGCGGCGTATCCCGGCGGTGTGTCGCCTTCGAACGGTACGTCCAGTTCGCGAAGGGCGGAAAGCAGCGCGTCGGCCACTGTCGACACGTCGGGCTGGCGCTGGAACCCGTGGAAGGGGCTGCCGTCGTAGGCGATCCGAAACGCGCGCATACCGACTGTTCACCGGGGATCGAAAAGACACGTTCGGTCCCAGCCGGCCCCGGACACGTCCCGGTACCGGGAGATGCCTGCTGACACGGGTCAATACGAGTTCATATCGACCGGCCGCGTCTGTCACCGCATGGAAACGACTACGTCACCACCGCACTCACAGATCCGCCCCTCGTGGCGTGGACTTCTCGGACCGGCACTGGCCGTCTGGGCCGGGTTGGCCGTCGTCGCGGTGCTCAACGGGGCTTTCCGCGAGGGGGTGCTGGTCCCGTCACTCGGTGACTCGGGGGCACACGTTCTCAGCACGCTCCTGCTCACGGCCGCAGTCGCGGTCATCGCAGCGCTGTACGTCAGCCGATTCGCCCGCGACGCCGATCGGCGGACGCTGCTCGCCGTCGGCGGCCTCTGGATGGTTCTGACGCTCGGGTTCGAGTTCGGGTTCGGCCATTACGTCATGGGGAAATCCTGGAGCGTCCTGCTGGCCGACTACAACGTGCTGGCCGGCCGGATCTGGGTGCTCGTACCGGTGACGCTGCTCGTCGCTCCGTTGATCGCCGCGCGATACTTCCAACGGAGATAGCGACGGGCCGGGCGTCCGGATCGGCGCTGGCAGACAGAACCGAACTCGTTTTGCCCCGGCTGCTCCCAGAGAGAGACATGTTCGAACAGTTCGAAGTCGTCCCTGCCGTCGACATGCAGGACGGCCAGGTCGTCCAGCTGGTCGGCGGGGAACGCAGGACCGGAAAGACATACGGCGATCCGGTCGAGGCCGCCCGGCGGTGGGTCGATGCGGGCGCACGGACGCTGCACCTCGTCGATCTCGACGGCGCGTTCGAGGGCGAGCGCGAGAACGCCGCCGCGATCGAGGCGATCCGCGAGGCCGTCGACGTCGACATTCAGCTCGGCGGCGGGATCCGGACCGTCGAGGACGCGGCCGGGCTCCTCGCGGCGGGCGTCGATCGGGTCATCCTCGGTACGGCGGCGGTCGAGAACCCCGAGATCGTCGCCGAGATCAGCGACGAACACCCCGAAAGCGTGCTCGTGAGTCTCGACGCCAAGGACGGCGAGGTCGTCGTCTCGGGCTGGACCGAAGGGACCGGTCTGGACCCGGCCGAGGCTGCCGGGCGATACGAGGACCTCGGGGCCGGCGGGATCCTCTTCACTGACGTCGACGTGGAGGGACAGCTCGAAGGCGTCCGGACGGAGCCAGTCCGTCGGGTCGTCGAGGCCGTCGAGATCCCGGTGATCGCGAGCGGCGGTGTCGCGACAATCGAGGACGTGCAGGCGTTGCAAGAGGCGGGCGCGGCCGCGGTCGTCGTCGGCAGCGCGCTCTACGAGGGAGCGTTCACGCTCGAAGCGGCGATGGACGCCGTCGAGCAGGTACGCGATTCCTGAGATCCGCACGAAGCCGGCCGGTCGTTTGACAATACCCGAGCCGAAACGTCTAGACGATGGTCGATCCAGTCGCGGACCCGCTGGCGGAAGTCGTCCTCCACCTGCTGGTCGCGTTCGGGCTCGGGGCGCTCATCGGGATCGAGCGCGAGCAGAGCGAGTCCGCGGGTGCGATCGCCGGCAGTCGGACCTTTCCGCTCTTTGCGCTGTACGGCGCGCTCGTCTGGGGGTTCTTTCCGGACGCGCTACCGATCGCACTCGCCGTGCTCGCGGTCCCGCTGACGGTCGCGTACGTCGCCCGGGTCATCTACGAGGGGGACATCGGACTCACGACGGTCGCGGCCGCGCTGCTGACGGTGCTGCTCGGCGCGATGACGATGCACTCCCAGCAGGGGGCCACGCTCGCGGTCGTCGTCGGCGGGGCCGTCACCGTGTTGCTTACGATCAAGGACCCGATCCACGAGTTCGCCGATCGGATCGAGCGAAGTGAACGGCGCGCCTCGGCGAAGTTCGTGCTCGTGGTGCTCGTCGTCCTGCCCGCGCTTCCCGACCGCGAGGTCGAGGCGCTGTACGGCCTCAATCCGCGGTTCGTCTGGCTGATGGTCGTGTTCGTCACCGGGCTCGGATTCGTCGCGTACGTGCTCGGGCGGGTGCTGGGAACGGAACGCGGGATCGCGATTACGGGCGTCGTCGGCGGGTTCGTCTCCTCGACGGCGACGACGGTCTCGATGGCGGAAAAGACCGTCCAGAACGCGGCGCTGTATCACGTCTGTGCCTTCGCGGTCGTGACCGCTTCGATCGTCATGTTCCCGCGAGCGCTGATCGAGGTCGCGGTCGTCAACCCCGCGTTGCTGTCGAGCGTGGCTGTGCCGCTGGGAGCGATGACGCTCGTGGGGACGGTCGCCGCCGTCGCGCTGTACTGGCGGACGACCGCCGGGGAGACAGTCGAGGCAGAAGAGCTAGAGAATCCGTTTCGGCTTCGGCCGGCACTACTGTTCGGCGTGATCTTCGCTGTCGTCCTGCTCGTCTCCGAGTACGCCAACGAGTTGCTCGGCGCGTCCGGGATCTACGCGACGGCCTTCTTCTCGGGGCTGGCCGACGTCGACGCCATGACGCTCACGTTGAGTCGACTCGCCGCGAACGGAACCGTCTCCGCGGAGGTCGCGACGACGGGGATCGTCATCGCGGCCATCGCCAACACGTTCGTCAAGGCCGCGCTGGCGTGGGCGCTCGGGACGCGAAAGCTGGGGCAACTCGTCGCGATCGTGCTGGGGATCGTCGCCGTGAGCGGCGTGGCGCTGCTGGCTGTTGTGGTCTAGGGGAGTTCTCGACTCGCCTCGGGCAGTCGCAGTGGTCGTCGATCACCGTTCTCGCAGCCAGACCTCGCGGGCAGCGTACGGTTCCAGGAACGGATCGATCCCGCCGCCACCGTTGCCGACAGAATAGCGCGTTCCATCCACCTCGAAGACGAGACTGTTCTCCATGGGGAACTCCGCGGTCGATTCGCCGACGAGACTCTGCCGGATGTCGACGATCGGGACAGCCTCGAAGGTCTCTCGATCGCCGGAATCGGTCCGTTCGACGACCAGATCGGCCGCCAGATCGCGGCCGGCCTCGCGGTGGAAGACGGCGTTCGTCACGGCCGTTCGGAGGTGGTCGTACCTCGCTGGTAGCGGGTCCGGCTCCGAACGGAAGACTGTCTCGCCCATCGGCCAGACGTTGCTGATCAGGTTGCCGTAGAAGCCGCTGGCGACCTCGGGCTGGGAGAACGCGAGCGCGTATTCTGCCCCGTGGCGGCCGCTGAGCACCTCGTAGCTACCCATCACGCCCGTCTGCTCGTCCACGAGAACGAACACCGGCGGGGTCGCCGCCCAGACGCGGAGGACGTGCGCGTACCTGCCCGGTTCTTCGAGTTCGTCGGCGACGTCGACGGCGTCGGGTCCGAGCAACAGACAGTAGACGAACACCCCTCGATCGACCGCGCTGGCCAGCACGCCCGCGAGGTGCTCGAACTCCGACGCGGGGACAACGACGAACGCTTCGCGGGCTGCCGCTTCGATGGCGCTGCGAGCGCGCCGGCGGACCGTCGCCCGCGAGTGGACGATCTCGAACTCTGCCTGCCCTGCGCCGCCAGCGTACTCGGATTCGATCGCGGACTCCAGCTCGTCGATCCGGCTGGTCAATCCCTCGATCGCCGCCTCTGGTTCGCGAGCCCGGATCGTCGTCGGCGAACTGCTCTCGTCGATCGCCACGAAGTCCCGCTCGGCGAGCGTCTCCACGACCTCGTAGACGTACCCCTGCGAGACGCCCGCGGCTTCCGCCAGTTCACCCGTCGTCGCCGCTCCCGCCCGGAGGATCGCCCGATACACGTCGATCTCGGTCGATGATAGTCCGAATGTCATCAGGTGCTCCCGGAGTGGATCCCCACTCATTGAAAACATATTCATCGACTATTCCAAAATACTTTTCTCACTTTCGCTGGGAGGTTGAGGTATGGCACAGGCGAGCGAGGCGGACGCCCGGAGTGCGATCACGTCCCGGCGGCTGTGGACGGTCGCTATCGTGCTGTTCGTGGCCCTCGAGGGGCTCGGAATGCAGATGCGTGGCCCGCTGTTGCCGATCCTCGGAGACCAGTGGGGAATCAGCAAGGGGATGCAGGGGCTGGTCGGTCCGGCGGGGACGCTCGGATTCGCGGTGACGATCCTGATCGCCGGGGCGATCGCCGGTCGGATCAACACCCGGCGGTACTTCCTGGGAGGGATCCTGGTGACGACAGTCGGTATTATCGGTATGGGGCTGGCTCCATTTTTCGTCGCGTATCTCGGCTTCCTGTTGCTTCGCGGGCTCGGGACCGGCGTCTCACGCGGACTGGATCGTCCACTACTGGGACACCTCTACCCGAACGCCCGCGGCCGGGTGTTCAATCTCTACGACATGGCGTGGGCGATCGGCGCGGCGGCGGGACCGGCAGTGTTGAGTCTCGCGGTCGGTGCCGGTGACTGGCGGTACGCGTACGGGGCGTTAGCCGTCGCGTTCGGCCTCGTCGCAGGGCTCGTCTGGCGGCTCGAAACGCCCGTCAACGACGCGGAAGCGGAGCTCGACGTCGGCGCTGCGGTCGGGCTGCTTCGGACGCCGGCTATCGCGGCGACGGTGATCGCGCTCGTCTTTCACACCGGTCTCGAAGGGGCGATGTTTCTCTGGTTGCCGACCTTCGGCGAGGAGATCGCCGGGCTCAGTTCGACGCGGGCGAGTCTCCTGTTGAGCGCGTTCATCGTCTCATATATCCCCGGGCGATTCGTCTACACGCTGATTGCCGAACGCGTTCCCTACGGTCCGCTGGTCGTCGCGCTCGAAATCCTGATCGTCCCCGTGTTCCTCTGGACGTTCTTCGTCGCGGAGGGCACGATCGTCTTCGCAGGTGTCGCGGTTCTCGGCGTACTGGTCTCGGGGATCTTCCCGACGCTGCTGGCGTTCGGGACGCAGGCCGCGCCGGAGTACAGCGCGCCGATCAACGCGATCTCAACTTCGACAGCGTCAATCAGCATCGCGCTGGTCCCGGTCGCGATGGGCGCGCTGGCGGACGTCACCAGCATCCGAACGGCGATGTGGATCCCGCTCGCGCTGACCGTTCTCGTCGCGCCGACCGTCCTCGTCGCCAGGCGGATCGACCCGAACATCTGACGGCGACCAGATACACTCTTGAGGCCGGCCCACGTGGGCGGTCATATGACCGACCGGACTGCAGCCGTCACGCGCGAGACGGCCGAGACCGAGATCGAAGTGACGCTCGATGTCGACGGCGACGGCGACGCGACGATCGACACCGGGATCGGGTTTTTCGATCACATGCTCGAATCGTTCGCGACCCACGGACTGTTCGACCTGACCGTCTCCTGTGACGGCGATCTGGAGATCGACGACCACCACACCGTCGAGGACGTCGCGATCACGATCGGCGAGGCACTCGAGCAGGCGCTGGGCGACAAGCGCGGAATCGAGCGGTTCGCCGACCGACGAGTTCCCCTCGACGAGGCCATCGCGGGGGTCGTCCTCGACATCTCCGGGCGCCCCTACTTCGAGTTCGACGGCGAGTTTTCCCAGGCGTCGGTCGGCGAGCTGACCAGCCACATGGCCCGGCACTTCCTGCGCTCGCTTGCGATGAACGCCGGCCTGACACTGCACGCCGAGGTCACCGGCGAGAACGCCCACCACGAGATCGAGGCGCTGTTCAAGTGTCTCGCTCGCGCGCTCGACGACGCCACGCGGATCGACGACCGGCGAGCCGACGTCGCGAGCACGAAGGGCACGCTCTAGGGTACCGGTCCGCTGGCAGCGGCTTTTTCGTCGTATCGGGGCGTCGTCGAGCCACTCGGACGTCCTGCCTGCGAATCAGTGAGGCACGGAGCTCTGTCTCGGTCCGATTGACGGTACAAGTGCTCATAAGTACTCGCGGCACTGACGGTCGTCTATGCAACTCCGGCGACTGCTCGCGGGCGCGAGTGGGCTGACGTTCGTCCTCATGTTGCTGGGCGTGTACACGGCCGGGGCCGGTGCCGGCCTCACATGTGGTGCCCGGTGGCCGTTCTGTGACGGCGCCGTCTTCGGACTGTTCCCCGCGAACTGGATGAGCTTCGTCGAGTGGTTCCACCGCCTCGTCGCGATGGTGACCGGGTTCGCCCTGCTCGGGATCGCCGGGCTGGCCTGGGTGCGCGGCGCGAGCCGGCGCGTCCGCTACAGCCTCGTCGCCGCCGTCGCGCTGCTCCCGGTCCAGATCGGACTGGGCGCGCTCACGGTCACCGTTGGCGGGCTCTTTCCCTGGGGGTACTCCCCGCCCGTCCAGGCGGCACACTACCTTGCCGCGCTGTCGATCTTCACGCTCGTCGTCTACGCGACGGCGCTCAGTTACGGACCCGTCGAGCGATCGCGGCTTCGAGACGCCGCACTTCTGGCGCTCGCGCTGGTCCCGCTGGGCCATCTGTTCAGTTTCGGGACGGTCTTCCCCTACACGCCCGAAGTCCAGATCGTCTACTACGGGCTCGCGCTGGTGCTGTTCGCCCTGTTGATCGCGGTCGGGACCTGGACGCGGGCAACTGGCGATCGAGACGCGGTCCGGCAGGGATCGTTGAGTCTCCTGGCCGCCGTCCTGCTTGCGATCCAGATGCTGCTCGGCCGTCACGGACTCGATCCCCAGGGCCTGCTCGTCGCCGACGGCGTCGCCGGCCTGGTGTTCGTCGCCCTGCTCGGGGCCGCCTGGTTCGCCTACCGCGCCGCCGACGCCGAGATTCCGCTGCTCGGCTCGCTGGGCGGCTAGCCATTCCCGAACCGTGAGCGCTAGCCGCGACCGAATCGCGAATCCGTCTTGCTGATGGCCTTGTTCGGGTCGGCCGCCTCCTCCGAGCCGCCGGCATTCATCACTGAGACGACCCCGTACGCGAGGACGAACAATCCGATCAGTACGGCAGCGCCCCACAGAAGCACCTGCGTCGTCTCCTCCATCGAGATCAAGATCTGTACCGTTCCCCCGAACGTGATCGCGGTTCCGAGCGCGATCTCCACGTATCCTAGTTTCGAACTCACTGTGTCCACCGCCGGAATCCCCGACGTACGTTCGGATCGACGCTGAACAGGCATAAAACACAGTGATCGTCGTGTCCGACGACCGAACTGCTTTTGACTGCCGAACGGAAATCCTCCTGCGATGAACGTCCTCGTCGTCGGTGCCGGTGAGATGGGACGATGGTTCGCGACGGCCGTGAGAGACGGCCTCGAGGAACCCGTCGACCTCGCCGTCGCCGACGCGGATCCGACCGTCGCCGAGGCGGCCGCCGACGCGCTCGAGGCCCGCACCGTCTCGCTTGACACCGACGAGCAGTTCGACCTCGTCTGCGTCGCCGTCCCCATTCCGGCCACGCCTGACGTGATCGCCCAGTTCGCCGACAACGCGACGGCGGCCGTCGCGGATCTGGCTGGACACATGGCTGGCCCACTCGCGGCGATGAACGAGCACGCGTCCGGGCGCGAGCGGATCAGCCTCCACCCGCTTTTCGCTGCCGATAACGCACCGGGGAACGTCGCGGCGGTCGTCGAAGACGGCAGTGAGATCGCTGCCGCGGTGCGCGACGCCCTCACCGCGCAGGGCAACCAGTGGGTCGAGACGGACGCCGCGACCCACGACGAGGCGATGGAAACGGTTCAGGCGGGCGCGCACACGGCCGTTCTCGCGTTCGCGCTGGCCGCCCGGGAGGTGCCCGACGCGTTCCACACGCCGATCTCGGCCGGCCTGTTCGATCTCGTCGAGCAGGTGACCGGCAACGATCCGCGGGTCTACGCCGACATCCAGAAGACCTTCGAGGGGGCCGAAGCGGTCGCAGACGCCGCCAGGGATATCGCCGACGCGGACAGGGACGCCTTCGAGGACCTCTACAGGGAGGCGAGCGACCGATGAGCGATCAGAGACAGGCGATCCGCGAGAACGCCCAGTACTTGCGAAACGTCCGTCCGATCGACCCCGAAGAGATCTACGAGTACGTCGAGGGACAGCCCCATCCCGGCGTCGTCCGGACGACGCTGCGGGAACTGGCCCCCGAACTCGACCTGATCGAGCGGGAAGACGGCACGTTCGTCCCCGCGCCTGAGGGACCCGTCTCCGTGGATTTCGACGGTGTCGAGGCGTTTCCCGAGCGATACGCGCGGGCTCTGGAGGACCTGCTCGTCGAGACGTTCGGTCCCGGCTGGCCGGAGGCCACCAGCGGCGACCGACTCCGCGAGCGGCTGGTCTCGCTGAAAGACGCCTACTTCGGCCAGCGTGAGGTGGCGTACGACGAGCTGACCGCGCTCGCGTACGCGATTTACCACCTTCCCGACACCTACGCTGCCACACAGTACGTGCTGGCGGATCTGGCTCGCGAGGGACGACTCCCCTCGCGGCTCCGGGTGCTCGAGATCGGCGCCGGGACCGGCGGACCGGCGCTCGGACTCGCCGATCTGCTCCCGGAGGACGCCCTCCTCGACTATCACGCGGTCGAACCGAGCGACAACGCCGACGTGCTCGAACGCATGCTGGAAGAGACCGGCCGGAACGTCCACGCGACCGTCCACCGCGAGCGTGCCGAAACGTTCGATCCCGACGGGGAGTTCGATCTACTGGTGTTCGCGAACGTCCTGAACGAACTCGACGATCCGGCGTCGGTGCTCCGTCGATACCGGTCCGCGCTGGCCTCGGACGGATCGCTCGTCGCGATCGAACCCGCAGACAGGAACACGGCCACGGGGCTGCGCCGGATCGAACGGGCCGTCGAGGACGAGTACACGATCTACGCGCCGACCTGTCGCCTCTGGCCCGGGATGACCCCCGACAGCGACTGCTGGTCGTTCGATCGCAAGCCGGATCTCGCGGTGCCGCCGTTCCAGCGACGCCTGGAGTCGGCTGCCGGCGACCGGTTCGACGCCGGGGCGTTCGAAAACGTCGACGTGCAGTACGCCTTCTCGATCCTGCGAACCGACGGGGCGAAACGGATCGAGTACACGCCCGACCGCTCGCGAGTCGCGCCGCTCGCGGAAGCCGAGTCGCTGGTGACCGACCGGATCGACCTGGTCGCGATCAAGCTCAGCCACGACCTCTCGGAGGGCGGCAATCCGCTCTTTCTGATCGGCGACGGCAGCGAGAACGAAGACGTCTTCGCCGTATTGATCGACGATTCGTCGCTGACGCGGCCGCTCGCGGAGGCCCCCTATGGGGCGTTACTGGACTTCGAGAACGTGCTGGTGCTGTGGAACGACGACGAAGAGGCGTATAATCTCGTCGTCGACGACGAGGTGGTCGTCGACGCGGCACGCTGAGGGACGTATCGACAGGGCCGGTCCCGGCAGACACTTATTCCCCCGGTCGGTACGCCCGGCCGTGACATGACTGTTCAGGTGGTGGCAACACGATGAGGGGCGTACGCGACGGGAGTCCGTACGCACCCCACACGGACACCGAAACCCAGGCGATGCTCGACGCGATCGGCGTCGACGACGTGGACGCACTGTTCGACGTGCCAGCAGCGGTTCGTTTCGATGGCGCCTTCGGGATCGACGCACGGAGCGAACGAGAGACGACCCGGGAACTCGCAGACACGCTTTCGGACAACGACGACGTGATCTCGTTTCTGGGCCGCGGCCACTACGCCCATCACGTCCCGGCCGTGGTCGATCGGCTGTCCTCGCGCTCGGAGTTTCTGACCTCTTACACGCAGTACCAGCCCGAGATCGCCCAGGGATTCCTGCAGGCGCTGTTCGAGTACCAGTCGATGCTGGTCGAGTTGACCGGCCTGCCGATCGCGAACGCCTCGATGTACGACCACGCGACTGCACTGGGTGAGGCCGCGACTCTGGCTGCCCGCGTGCGGGGAGCCAGCGGCTCGCGCGTGCTCGTCCCCGAACTGCTCCCGTCGGAGCGGCGATCCGTGCTCGAAAACTACGCCAGCGGAGCCGGTCTCACCGTCGAGTCGTATCCGAGCGACGACGGAAACGCGGACCTGGACGGGCTCGCCTCGATCGTCGATTCGGACGTGCTCCTGATCTACGCGGAGAACCCCACCGTGCGGGGGACGATCGAAGAAGGGCTCTCGGCCATCGGCGACCTCGCCGAGGACAGCGAGGCGCTGTTCTGTCTCGGGACCGATCCGGTGGCGCTGTCGTTGCTGGAGACACCGGCGAGCGTCGGCGCGGACGTCGTCGTCGGTGACGCCGGGGCGCTCGGACTCGGCCACGCCTACGGGATGGGGCACGGCCTGTTCGTCACCCGCGAAGAGTTCCTCCGGCAGGTGCCCGGACGACTGGTCGGTGCCGGGCGCGACAAGAGTGGACGACGAGCGTACACGCTGACGCTGCAGACCCGGGAACAGCACATCCGCCGCGAGCGGGCGACCTCGAACATCTGCACCAACCAGGCGTGGGTCGCGCTGCGGACGGCCATCCACGTCGCCTGGCTCGGGCCCGACGGGTTGCTCGAACTGGCCGAGACGGCAGTCCGTGACGCACGGACCCTCGCGGAGCGAGTCGACGACATCGACGGCGTTCGCGCGCCGGTCCACGACCGCCACCACTTCAGGGAGTTTCTCGTCCACACTGACCGGCCCGCCCCGGCGATCCGGGACGGCTTGCTCGACCGTGGATACGCCGTGCACGCGGTAGACGAGCACCGCCTGCAACTCTGTGTGACCGACGCGAACGCGCACGCGACAGACGGCCTCGTCGCGGCGCTCTCGGAGGTGGCCTGAAATGCACTACGATCAGGCACGCTGGGCCGACGAGGATCGGTACGAGCCGCTGTTGATCGAGAAGCGATCCGAGACGGTCGAGATCGACGACGCGCCGCTACCTGCGGAGCTTACTCGGGACGAAATCACGATGGCGGCCCCCGCGGAACCGGAGCTGGCGCGCCACTACACGCGTCTCTCTCAGGAGACCTACGGGGTCGATAGCGGTCCGTTCCCGCTTGGAAGCTGCACGATGAAGCACAATCCGGCGCTGCTCGAACGCGTCGCAACCGACGAGAACGCGGCCGTGCACCCGGATCGACCGGACGAGAGCGTCCAGGGGACGCTCGCGGTGATGGCGACGCTACAGGAGTGGCTCGGCCGGATCGGTGGGATGGACGCTGTGACGCTCCAGCCCCCGGCCGGCGCGGCCGGCGAGTACACCGGCCTGCTGATCGCGAAGGCCTATCACGAACGACAGGGAGAGGATCGGACGGAGGTCGTGATCCCCGACAGCGCACACGGGACGAACTTCGCCAGCGCGGCGATGGCAGGATTCGACGTCGTCGAGTTGCCCAGCGGCGACGACGGGCGGGTAAACCTTGAGGCGCTCGAAGCCGCAGTGAGCGAAGAAACCGCAGCACTCATGCTGACGAACCCGAACACGCTGGGACTGTTCGAGCGCGACATCGAGACCATCGCCGAGGTCGTCCACGATGCCGGCGGACTGGTCTACTACGACGGGGCGAACCTCAACGCCCTGCTCGGGCAGGCCCGGCCGGGCGACATGGGATTCGACGTGATGCACTACAACGTGCACAAGACCTTCGCGACGCCACACGGCGGTGGCGGCCCCGGTGCCGGGCCGGTCGGCGTGCGCGAGGAACTCGCGCCGTACCTGCCCGCGCCGCACGTCCGCGAGACCGAGGACGGGGCCTACGAGCGCTACGAACCCGAACACTCGATCGGAAAGGTCCACGGGTTCGAGGGGAACTGGCTCGTCCTGCTGAAAGCCTACGCGTACGTCCGGCGACTCGGCGACGAGGGCCTAGCGGATACCAGCGCGAAAGCAGTCCTCAACGCCAACTACCTGGCCGAGCGGATCGACTTCGAGGTGCCGTACGGCCCGTTCCACCACGAGTTCGTCGCCAGTGCGGGCGACCGGGACGCCGCCAACGTCGCCAAGCACATGCTCGACCACGGCGTGCATCCGCCGACGACGAAGTGGCCGGAACTCGTCGAGGAGGCGCTGATGGTCGAGCCGACCGAGGCCGAATCGAAGGAGACGCTCGACCTGCTGGCGGCCGCGTTCGACGCCGCGGGCGAGGCTGACGCGGACGCACTCGAATCGGCTCCGCGTCGGACGACCGCCCGCCGGATCGACCAGGTCGAGGCCGCGCGGTCGACGCGGCTCACCTGGCAGGCGCTCGACGAAGACGAGGACTAGTGCGACGTCCACCGTCGACGGAGTACTCGAACCGACTGCCTTCGGCCCGTGCGAGTACTCATAGGGATTAGCGTAGCCGATCGGAGAAACTCTCACTCCGATCGGGTGACCGGATCATCGTTCCCGGGCGAAATCTATGGATTTCTACGCTAATCCCTATCACTGCCGGTCGGCTGTGGCCGTTATCAATCCGGTCGATACGGATCAGTTGCGGTTTCAAGGCGGTAGACGTCCTCGGCGACATCGAAGTCGTCGTCGAACGCGTAGAGATACCCGAGCCCTTCTGCTTGCATATACGCGACGATCGCCGAATCGACAAACGAGAACTGCTCGTACTGTCTGAAGAGCCCTTTTGCCGCGGCGAATTCGTCTGTAGTGATCGAGTCAATATGGAAGCGCGCGTTCTCTTCGAGTCGGCCGAGGAAATCGACGGCAGCGGAGTGGCCAGCGTGCGTCGCCAGGCCGTTCAACGTCTCCGCAAGTACGTAGTCGAGAATTACCGCTTCAGGAAGATGCGCCGTGTCGACCCCCGTGAGAATCGGGAGGGCGTCGTCATGTGCTCCGTCGCGGCGATAGCCGGCCGCGAAGAGAACCGACGTATCGAGGAGTGCGCGTGGCACCTATTCGACTCCCCAGTTGTCGTGTTCTGCAGTGACGTCCGTTTCCTGATCGCCATCGTAGCCGTCGAAGTCGCTGAACGTTCCAGTACGTTGCTGGACGACCTCAACGCGAAGCGTCCTGTCTTCCTCAACGCGCCAGCGGAGTTTGTCCCCATCGTCGATATTTAACTCTCGGCGGATACGGGCAGGAATGTTCGCCTGATTCCCCGAGACCTTGCTCTCTGAATCGACGCCCTCACTGCTCATATACGAAACCAAGAGGTCATCGCCTAAAAACGTAGTGTGCTCTCACACTACTGGCAATCTTTTCACCGTCGGGTCGCTCGCTCCGCTCGCCACCACTCCCCGAAAAGGCCGGACGAAAAAGCCGCCCTCACTGTGGTTGACCGGTCCTCACACCGAAAACTCGTACAGCTCGTCGCCCACGTGATGAAGCGAGTCGACGACTTTGCCCTCGTCGCCGAGCATCTCGTCGCCGTCGACCCGGGCGCGGCCGATCGCCAGCACTTTTCCGTGCGTCTCCTCGGCGATCGCGACCAGATCACCCGCCTCGATGGAGTCGTCGGCCTCGACGATCCCGGGGCGCATCACGTCGGCGCCGTCGGAGACGAACGAGATCGCACCGGCGTCGACGGTGACGACGTTCGTCTCCGGCGGGTACTCGTTGGCTCCCTTGACGGTGAGGAACGGTTCCGGCTCTGCGCCTTCGCCGCTTCGCTCTGAATCGCTCTGCGCCTCGCCGTCCAGATACAGGACGGCCGGTTCCCCGTCTACGAGGACGACCTCCCAGTCGCTGTCCTCGAACTCGACCTTCTCGAAGGTGTCCGCGTCGATCGCGACGCCCAGCGTCTGCGAGACGGCCTCGACGATCTCGTCGATAGCGTCCGCCCGGAGGTGATGTCGGGACTTGACGTTCATACGTGGCGGTTGCCGCCGACGAGGATAAATCGCCCGTTTGTCCGCGTGTGACTGACCGCCGTTCCGTTCGACGGCCACGCGAACGGGCCAGCCTGTCGAAACGCCTACCTACGGGGTGGGCCTATCGAAAGGCATGACCGACGAGTCCGCCCAGGCCGAAGCCGGAACCGCGGAGGGTCAGGGCCCCGTGGAGATCGACGAGGAACTCGCCCGCCATCTGGAGAACAAGCGCGAGGAGCTGTTCGAGAAGTTCGACATCCGCGACGCGTTCCCGCCCGAGGTCCTCGAAGAGGCCGAACAACGAACGACCGACGTCCAGGAAGAGATCCAGAGCGAAGTCGACGAGCGCCGCGATCTGCGCGAGAAGATCGCCTTCACTGTCGACCCGATCGACGCACAGGACTTCGACGACGCCATCTCGATCGACGTGCGCGACGACGAGATCGTTCTGTGGGTGCACATCGCCGACGTAACCCACTACGTCAATCCCGAGACGGCGATGTGGAGCGAGGCCGTCGAGCGCGGGAACACGGTCTATCTCCCCGCCTACACGATCCACATGCTGCCGCCGATCCTCGCCGAGACCGTCTGCTCGCTGGTGCCCGAGGAGGACCGGCTGGCCCACACCGTCGAGATGCACCTCGATCCCGAGAACCTCGGGTACGAGAACATAGAGATCTACAAGTCGGTTATCCGGAGCGACGAGCGACTGACCTACACCCAGGCCGAGAACCGTCTGGACGACCCCGACGCACCGCTCCACGACGAACTCTCGGCGGTGTGGGAACTGGCCGACAGCATGCACGAACAGCGCAAGGAAGACGGCTCGCTCGTGTTGAATCCGAAGCGCGACCGCGCCCACACGATCATCGAGGAGTGCATGCTCAAGGCCAACAAGGCCGTCACGCACGAACTCATGTGGGACCGCGGCGTGGAGGCGATGTACCGGGTCCACCCCCAGCCGGCTCCCGAAGAGTGGGACGAGGCGCTCCAGGAGATCCAGGAACTCGACGGCGTCTCGATCCCCGGCAGTGCGTGGGACGACCCCCGGAAGGCCGTCAACGCCACGCTGGAACAGGCACCGCCGCGCCAGCTGGACAAGATCCAGTGGGCCGTCATGAAGGTGATGCCCCGCGCCAAGTACATGAACGACCCCTTCGGCGGCCACCACGCGCTGAACTTCGAAATCTACGGCCACTTCACCTCGCCGATCCGCCGCCTCTCGGACCTCATCAACCACTGGATCGTCTACACCAACGACGTGCCCGAGGACCTGGTCGCGCTGTGCGATCGCGCCTCCGAGCGCCAGCAGAAAGCCGAGAAGTGCGAACGCGAGTACAAACAGTTCCTCGAAGAGGTCGGCCTCAACCCCGCCGCCGTGAACAACCGCGGGCTCGAAGTCATCGAGGAATAGTCCAGGGGGATCGAAGTCATCAGGAACGACTTCGCGGCGTGTCGATCACAGACCCATCGCCTCGATCTGTTCCTGGTAGCGGTTGCGGATGGTGACTTCGGTGACCTGCGCGACATCGGCGACCTCGCGCTGGGTCTTCTTCTCGTTGCAGAGCAGGGAGGCGGCGTAGATCGCGGCGGCAGCGTAGCCGGTCGGCGATTTGCCCGAGAGCAGGCCCTTCTCTGAGGTCACGTCGATGATCTCGTTGGCCTTGGACTGGACCTCCTCGGACAGTTCCAGCGACGAGCAGAACCGGGGGACGTACTTCTTTGGATCGACAGGTTCCATCTTCAGTCCGAGTTCCTGAGAGATGTAGCGATAGGTCCGGCCGATCTCCTTCTGTTCGACCCGCGAGACGTCCGAGACCTCTTCGAGACTGCGTGGGATGTCTTCCTGTCGGCAGGCGGCGTAGAGCGCGGCGGTGGCGACGCCCTCGATCGAGCGTCCCCGGATCAGATCGTCGTCGAGCGCGCGCCGGTAGATCACCGAGGCGACCTCCCGCACCGAACGCGGGACGCCCAGTGCCGAGGCCATGCGATCGATCTCAGAGAGCGCGAACTGGAGGTTGCGCTCGCCGGCGTCTTTCGTCCGGATCCGTTCCTGCCAGCGTCGCAAGCGGTGCATCTGGCTGCGCTTCTTCGAAGAGATCGAGCGGCCGTAGGCGTCCTTGTCCTTCCAGTCGATCGTCGTCGTCAGCCCCTTGTCGTGCATCGTCTGGGTCGTCGGCGCACCCACACGAGACTTCTTCTGGCGCTCGCCGTGATCGAACGCCCGCCACTCGGGACCCCGGTCGATCGCTCCCTCCTCGACGACCAGCCCACAGTCGTCACACACCAGCTCGCCCCCGTCCGCGCTCGCGATCAGCGACGTCGAATCACACTCCGGACACTGCTCGCGCTCGTCTTCCTGTTCCGTCGTGTCCTCGTCGGTGGCCACTCGCTCTCGCTGCCGACTGGAACGTTCCATGTCTTCAACTAGAGATGTACAGCAGTGATAAAGTTTGCCTCGCGCCGATCGCTGAAAATTCTCTCGTCGGGCTCGTCGGGCGCGCGAACGCTGGGTTCTCGCCACGGCGGACACTAGCAGCTGGCGATCGTCGTCGGGCACAAAGACTGAGCGGTGCACGGCATGGCAGACAGCTCTCGCCGGCCACGATGATCGCCAAATATTAACTGGCCACACGCCGTCGGCACGCCGTATGACAGTGGTGACTCCCCGACCGGACCGACGGCGGGTCGATAGGTATGAGTACTGACGATACCGACAGCCCCGACATCGGGGATATCTTCGACCAGCTCGAGGAACTGGCCGAGACAGTCGATTCCGAGGAGGAGCGCAATCGGGTCGAAGAAGCGATGGAACTCGCCTCGGAAGCCTCCCGGTCCGAGGCCGTTTTCGGGCGCATTATCTGGGGGTTTGATCGCGCAGACGCGACAGAGGCGCTGCTCGGCGCGCTCCTGTTCGGGATCCCGATGGCGGTCGAGGGTGGGACACAGGAGATCGGCTCGTTCCTCGCGACACGTCCGTTACTTCTCGCGGGGACCGTCCTGTTCACCCTGTCGATCACTACTGGCGTGCTGTACGTCGCCGAGATTCAGGACGTTCGTGTCAGGTACCGCCTGCTCGGAATTGTGCCGTTCCGGCTCGCTGGCGTCCTCACGATCTCGTTCCTGCTAGCGGTGGTGATGCTGACGGCGTGGGGACGCGTCGACTGGACCCGGCCGGCCGTCGCGCTCGCGAACGTCGTCGTCGCGTTCCTGCCCATGTCGATCGGTGGGGCCCTGGGCGACATCCTTCCGGGAAGCTGAGGGGGAGTGTCCGCTCACCCGGTTCGGCCGAACGCAGACGTCAGTCGCTCCCGGAAGGCGTCGAGTTCGTCGTCTTCGAGCCGGCCGTTCGTCGCCTCGTCGAGGCGCTTCCGGAGGCAGATATCGTAGTTCCCGCGGCCGACGTGTTCGATCAGTCCTGCGGTCCGGAGCGTTCGGTTGTGCGCGTAGGCGTCGGTCCGGTCACCGGTGCCGCCAGCGACGAAGTGTGCGTCGAGCGGCGTCGCAGGCCCCTGCTCGTCGTAGTACGCCAGCATCCGCCGGGCCTTCTCGTCGAGGTCCCGGATCTCCGTGCGGAGCGACGAAATCGCAGCCGGCATCGGGCGGTCGATCGACGAGTCGTCCGGCTCGTCGACGGCCCCGACTGCCTCGGCGATCGCGTCGTCGTCGCTCCCCTGGGCCTGATCGGCTGAGCCGGCGTCGGGGCTGTCCTGGCTCGTCGCCGCGGTAGTCGCTGTCGTCGACGAGTCTGCGTCACCGTCGCTGGCTCCGTTCGCCTTGCTGTCAGGGGTTTCGAACCCAAACGCCGGCATGTCGGCGTCCGAGAAATCGAACGTGTCGGTCTCCCCGTCGACACGATCCGGCGGCGCCTCGAACGACTCGAATCCGAACGTCTCGGTCCCGGAAGAGTCTCCGTTCGTCCGGTCGTCCTGCGATGACGTACCGTTCGTCCGGCTGTTCCCTTCGGGGTTGCCGCTCGTCCGGTCGCTCTTCGAGGAGTCGCCACTCTCGTCGTCCATCGCGGCCGCGAACGCCTCCGCGGCGTCTGCGATTTCGTTCGGGAGGTTCGCTTCGACCCCCTCCGTCTCGGACTCCTCGTTCTGTGATGACGGCTTGTCGTCGTCCGATTCCGCTCGTTCGTTCGCCTCGGGCACTGTCGCGTGCTCGGCCTGAGCGGATGGAGATTGTCTCTCGAGTCGCTGTCGGCGAGCGCGCATCCGCTCGGTCTCGGTTCGGCCGGGGCTGGCTCCCTCGACCTGGTCGAGCATTGCGTCGACGAACTGATCTGCCATCCGGCTCAGGTCGCGAGCGTCCTGTAGCTCCTTCTCGAGTTCGGCGATCCGGGAGTTCTTCTTGTCGAGTTCCTCTCGGAGTTCTTCGATAGTATCGTCGCGCTGCTGTTTCTGTTCGCTGATCTCCTGGAGTTCCGACACCAGATCCTCGCTGACGGACTTCAGTTCGGGCCGCTCGAAGTCGTCCAGTCCGGGCGTCGCCCCGGCGTCGAACGTCTGCTTGCGGTGGAACTGCACCCGCCGGATCGATTCGGACCAGTCGGTCATCAGGAAGGCTTCGCCGTCATCGAGATCTTCGACCGCGTCGGCGTATTCGCCGTCGAGCACGCGCCGGACGACTTTCGTATCGTTGTTCCAGGTCAGGCGATGCCAGACGAGCCAGTCACACTGGGTGATGTAGTCTTTCTTGACGTCCGCGGGTCGCTGGCTGATCCCGACCATCCCGAGGCCGTGTTTGCGCCCGCGCTTGCCGATCTTGATCAGCATCTTCCCGACCTCGCCGACGGAGCCGTTCTCGGGGATCCACTCGTGGACCTCCTCGACTAACAGCAGGAACGGCTGCTTGAGCTTCTTGGCCTTCGCGAAGAGGTGTTTCGAAACGTCCGTGAGCAGCGTTTCGGCCTCCTCGTCGTCCAGAAACGAGGAGATGTCCAGAATGATCGGCACGTTCTGCTCGAGGGCCAGCCCCGCGATTTTCTCGGCGTGTTCGGTCGTGACCTGGATGTCACACTCCTCGTCGGCCCCGACGTGAAGGATCTCGTACTCCTCTTTCAGACCGTAGTATTCACCGTCGATGTCGACGATCAGCAGGCCGAAACCCGCGTCCAGCAGGTTCTCGGCGATGACCGACGCCGTGTTGCTCTTCCCGGAGCCTGATTTCCCAGTAACGAACCCTCGACCAGTCAGCAACTCGACCACTGGTAGCGAGACGTCGGCACCGTGATCGCCGGTTCCGCCCGGACCGTCGCTCACCTCCGCGACCGTGATCGTCCGCTCGTCGCTCATAGTGGTCGTATGACGGTTCTCCCTGCCCATAACTCTCAGTCAGACACCTTTCGGGGATTCGACAGCCACAAGCAGTGGAACGGGCAGCCGCCGGTGTCAGGGGTCGACACCGAACGGGCTGTCGCCGGCTTGCCAGTCCCATCCGGGGAGGCGCGTCTGGACCCCCGCAGCCAGGGCGGCGTCGAGATCGTCGAGCCCCGCAGGATCGTCAGGATCGCCATGGATGTAGACGTCCGCATAGTGGAACGTCGCCTCTGCGAGCAAGCGCAACGGTTGCTCGCCGGCGATCATCGCCGCCAGCTCGCGCGCGAGCAGTTCGTCGACGACGAACCCCGGGTAGTCCCCCGGAACGTCGAGGTCGCGAAGCAGGCCCACGAGTGCGGCAACGTTCACCGCCCGGTCGCCATCAGAGAAAACCGCGTCGACGGCGTCGTGATACTGCCCGACATCGATCGGATCGACCGTCGTCTCGAACGCGTCGCCGAGATCGGCACGCACCGTATTGACGATCGGCACGACTGTCGGCCCTCGTTCGTGGACCCAGTCGTATTCGGCGCGGATCGTGTCGCTGGTTAGTTTCATCTGTCAGGAGTTCTTTGCGAAGGCTTTTATAATCGGAGGGGAATACGAACACGTATAGATCGGTTTTCCGGACACTCACAGCGAGAGTCGTCCGGAGTGGTACACCGACATGCAGTCAAATCGTCAGATATGACAGTCTTATTCATACTGTCGGCTGTACGTTCGTGGAGATTGTCGGCACTTCGGGTGCCGAAATCCTTCAGAAATGGGACAGTCGACAGTACCACCAGTGATCACGACACGAGTACTGCGGCGGCCAGCCGCAGTGCGTGCGTGTCACGTCGTTTTATCCAGCCATGAGCAGGGTAGACAAGAAGCTCGAGGAGATAGAGGAAACGATTCGCAACGAGGTACCGGCCGGGATCTCGATTTCGGACGTCACGTTCGAGGGACCGGAACTGGTGATCTACACGCGCGATCCCAAGCAGTTCGCCCAGGACGGCGACCTGGTCCGGCGTCTCGCCTCGAAACTGCGAAAGCGAATTACGGTGCGTCCGGACCCGGACGTTCTCATGCGGCCGGACGACGCTCGCGAGCAGATCCAGTCAGTCATCCCCGAAGAGGCCGGCGTCACCGATCTCGATTTCCATGCCGACACCGGTGAAGTCGTCATCGAGGCGGAGAAGCCGGGGCTCGTCATCGGTCGCCACGGCGCGACGATGCGCGAGATTACACAGGAGGTCGGCTGGACGCCCGAGGTCGTTCGAACGCCGCCGATCGAGTCCTCGACGGTGCAGAACGTCCGGAACTTCCTCAAGCAGGAGCGCGAGGAGCGCCGCGACATCCTCGAGCGGATCGGCCGACAGATCCACCGCGAGGAGATGTCCGACGACCAGTGGGTCCGGATCACGACGCTGGGGTGCTGTCGGGAAGTCGGCCGGGCTGCGTTTATCGTCTCGACGCCCGAGACGCGGGTGCTCGTCGACTGTGGCGACAAGCCGGGGGCCGAAGGGGAAGTGCCGTATCTCCAGGTGCCGGAAGCGCTCGGTGCCGGCGCGAGTTCGCTGGACGCCGTCGTGCTGACCCACGCCCACCTGGATCACTCGGCGCTCATTCCGCTGCTGTTCAAGTACGGCTACGACGGCCCGATCTACACGACCGAGCCGACCCGCGATCTGATGGGACTGCTCACGCTGGACTATCTCGACGTCGCTGCCAAGGAGGGGCGCACGCCGCCGTACGATTCGGAGATGGTGCGCGAGGCGATCAAGCACACCATCCCGATCGAATACGGCGACGTGACCGACATCTCCCCGGACATCAAGCTCACGCTGCACAACGCCGGGCACATTCTCGGCTCTTCGATCGCACACTTCCACATCGGTGACGGACTGTACAACGTCGCGTTCTCCGGGGACATTCACTACGAGGACACCCGCCTGTTCAACGGCGCGGTCAACGAATTCCCGCGCGTCGAGACGCTCGTCCTCGAGTCGACCTACGGTGGTCGCAACGACTACCAGACCGACCAGGAAGACTCCGAGGAGAAACTCAAGGAGGTCATCAACGACACCTACGAGAAGGGCGGGAAGATACTGATCCCCGCATTCGCGGTCGGCCGCTCCCAGGAGATCATGCTCGTCCTCGAAGAGGCGATGCGAAAGGGTGACATCCCCGAGATGCCAGTCCACCTCGACGGGATGATCTGGGAGGCGACGGCCATCCACACGACCTATCCGGAGTATCTGCGCGACGACCTCCGGGATCGGATCTTCCACGAGGACGAGAACCCCTTCCTGGCCGAGCAGTTTAATCACATCGACGGCGGCGAGGAGGAACGCCAGGAGGTCGCCGACGACGATCCGGCGATCATCCTCTCGACGTCGGGGATGGTCACCGGCGGCCCGATCATGTCCTGGCTCGAACACCTCGGCGGGGATCCGGATTCGAAACTCGTGTTCGTCGGCTACCAGGCACAGGGGACCCTGGGCCGGCGGATTCAGAACGGCTGGGACGAGATCCCCGTCGGCAACGGCACCGGACGGTCCAACACAATGAAGATGCGGATGGACGTCGAAACCGTCGACGGCTTCTCCGGTCACGCCGACCGGCAGGGACTGGAGAACTTCGTGAAGACGATGAACCCCCGCCCGGAGAAGGTCCTCTGTGTCCACGGGGACGAATCGTCAGTCCAGGACCTGTCTTCGGCGCTGTATCACGAATACAACATGCGGACGTTCGCACCGAAAAATCTCGAAACGTTCCGGTTCATCTAGGGTTTTCCGGCAGTGTGACCCGTGGCGAATTGCGTGCATCTTTCGACTGTGGCTAGCTCCGGGTGGAGAACGACAACCAGTACTATACGGTGCCTGATCGAATAATCATTCATGACTCGAGATGGCATGGGGGACGGATCGTTTGCGATCGAGGCCGTCGGCCTGAGAAAGCACTTCGGGGACGTCGTCGCTGTCGAGAGCCTCGACCTGACGATCGAAGCCGGCACGGTCTACGGCTTCCTGGGACCGAACGGCTCAGGGAAGACCACGACGATGCGCATGCTGACGACACTGACGCGGCCGACAGCGGGCGAAGCGTGGATCGCTGGCGTCCCGGTCACGGACCGCGCAGGCGTCATCGAGCACGTCGGCTATCTTCCCGAGGAACCGCCGCTGTTCGACGAGTTGACCGCCCGTGAGTACCTCCGTCACGTGGCCGCATTGCACGACATCCCGGGATCCGCGGCCGACGAACGCATCGAGGGGTATCTCGACCGGTTCGACCTCGACGACGCAGCCGACCGTCGGATCGATGGCTTCTCGACCGGAATGCGCAAAAAGACTGGACTCGTCGGAGCTATCCTCCACGAGCCGACGGTGATCTTCCTCGACGAGCCGACCAGCGGGCTCGATCCGCGTGCTGCCAGAACGGTCAAAGACCTGATCGCCGAGTTCTCCGAAGGTGAAACGACGATCTTCCTGTCGACGCACATCCTCTCAGTCGTTGACGAACTCGCCGACGAGGTCGGTGTCCTCCACGACGGCCGGCTCGTCGCCGAGGGTTCGCCGTCGGACCTCAAGCGGCGCGCCGAAGCGGGGGCCGGCGAGACGCTCGAGGACGTCTTCCTCGCGGTGACGGCCGATCACGCCGAGGAATATGCGACCACCGAACGCGGAGCAGCGGCCGACGGTGCGTGACGATGAGCGCGTTCGGTCACAGCGTTCGGCTGGCCCGCATCGACGTGATCCGCATGCTCCGGAACCACACGGACTGGCGGAGTGGGTCGTCGTCGATCCTGGGCCTGGTCATGTACGGCCTGCTGGTCATCGCCGGAACGCTCGGCGGCGGCTATCTCGGGTATCGAATGGGTCGATCACTCGCAGCGGACGAGCCGCTGTTCGGGATCGGTCCGTTCTCGGCGTCGATCGTCGGCGGGATCCTCGCGCTGTTCTGGTTGATCTTCATGCTAATCTTTGCCGTCCGGGCCGTCGGTCAGCGGGGAACGCTCGCCCAGCCGGAAGGTGTCCTGACGGTCGTCCCGACACGGGTCGCTCTCGCTGGCGTCTACCTCGCCGAGTTCACGTACGTCGTCCTGTGGGTGTTCGGACCGGCGGTTGGACTCGGTGCTGGACTGGCCGTCGGAACGGGCACCGTTCCTGCCCTGATTGCCGTCCCCGTCGCGGTCCTGGCAGCCGGTCTCACCGCCGTGACCGTCGGCTATCCGATCGGCCTGTCGATCCGCCACGTCGCCTCTCGGTACCCCTTCGTCGCTCGAAACAAGGGCGTGATCATCGCCGTAGTGTTCCTGGTGTACTTCGCAGCACTCCTGGCGGGCACCATCGATCGACTCGTGGTCGCGCTGTTCGAGCCGATGCAGGCCTCGCCGACGGCCTGGTACGCCGATCTGCTGTTTCTCGGGACGCCCGGTGTCGACGTGTCCGCAGCGAGAGCCGGCGGTGCCGTGACGCTCACGCTCGTCCTGACAGTGATCGGGACGGTCGCAGGGACGCGCATAGCCGAGATCCACTGGTTCTCCGATCCAGCGCTCGCGGGCGAAAAACCCGCGTCAGTCGTGAACGGAGTCGCCAGCCCCGGAATCGAGCGACGAGTCGAAGGGATTCTCGGACCGCAGATGGCTGCCCTGGTGATACTGTCCTGGCGGCGCGCCGTCCGGGCGCCGCTGAAATTGCTGTATGCCTTCTTCCCGGTGTTCGCGATGGCTGGCCTTCTGGGAGACGTTGTCCAGAGCGGGGAGGTCCCGGCGTATCTCCCGTTCGTGACGTTGCTCTTTGCCGCCTGGGCGGCCGGCGTCATCTTCACTCTGAATCCACTGGGCGATCAGGGCGCGGCCCTGTCCTCGACGCTGTTGAGCCGCGTGGACGGCCGGACGTTCGTTCGTGCGCACCTACTCGCCGGCCTGGCCGTCGCGATTCCGGCCGGAACCGTTCTCACGGCTGTTATCGCCGTGCTGAGTCCGATCGAGACCGATACGGTACTCGCACTCGTGATCGCGACGCCGGTGGTCATGGTGCTCTCGGCCGCGTTCTCGATCGGAGTCGGGATGGCGTTCCCGCGCTTCGAGGCGATCAACGTCACGCGGTCGATGAAGACCGTCCTGCCGAGCCGGTGGGCGTTCGTGCTGTTCAGTGCGTACCTCTTCGTCACGGCGAGTGCTGCCGGGGTCGTCTACGAATCGGGATTCCGCGAACTGGCTGCAGCATTCGTCTCCTGGGCGTTGCCGTTCGGCATCGACATCGCCGCCGATACACTGTATCTTCTCTCGGCCGCGCTGCTCGTGACGGCCGTGGTGCTGACGGTAGCGTCCTACCGGCATGCGATCCATCGATTCGACCGGTACACGATCGCGTAGCTCCGGCCTCGTTTCGTCGACGGTCTCCGTGGCCGCTCGCTCAGGACTGTATCGAACTGCTGATCCCAACGAACAGTACCATCGCGATAGACCCGAGGACAACGGTCCACCCGCTCGCGACGAGCAGCGTCTCAGTGGTGGCCGGGAACCGCTCGACGATCGAAACGAAGATCCGCACGTCGAAGACGACGACGACGAGCGCGCCCACTACGTCGAAGACGATGTCTAGAGCCGTATCACGCCAGCCGTAGTGGACAAGTACCGGTTCGATGTCGAGCCGGTCGGCCACGTCGCGGGCGACGAGCTCGATCAACTCCCAGAAGACGCCGACCGCGAGCGTGAACGCGACCGTCAATCCGGCGACAGTCCCGGGCCACTGGGTGGTTTCGAGGAAAGGTGCGACAATGAGCGCGGCATAGAGCAGTGCTGCGACGAGTACCGCCGAGACGGTGTGAGTGAGGTGGTCCCACCACCATATTGAGTCGTACGGTCCGAGCATGCCGAGCGAGTGGAGGAACCCGGCGACACCGAGCCAAAGGGCGAGCCACGGGTCGAGGCCAAGTTGTTCCGCTCGTACCAACCGAAAACTGATCTCGAGGATGGCTGGCAGCAACGCAAGCGCGAGCGCTGCCAGCGCGTTGACGGCAGCCGCAACGTTCCGACGACTGATCGCAACGGCGAGGAGTCCGAGGATCGCTCCCTGGAGCGAGAGAGCAATGAGAGTGAGGAGGTCAAACACAATGTCCCGTCCTGTTTTCTGAGGTGTGACTCGACGAGGATAAGACCTTTTCGCCGTTCGACAAGCAGCCAAGCGATCGTTGTCGACCGAATTGTGCGACCAGAGTAGCGAACAAGACACCCATATATGTATTCGAGTCGTCATTCAATGCATGGTCTCCAAGATCACCATCTTCGAACCACACTTCGACGGCGCACAGTTCGGCCCCGCCTCGATCGAGACGCCCACAGACCACGACGACGATTCGATTGACCACGAATCGCACGGCGAACCCGAATCGGCCGAGGAGGGCGGATCGAAGTCCCGATTCACGAAGCTCCTCCAGGGCACGATTGTGTTCGTCCTGTTGTTCGTCGGCCTCTGGGTCGTTCTCTCCCGGGTTCTCGGAGCGGAAGAAGACGACGAATAAATCGAAAGTTCGATATTTTTGGGTATGTACATATCTTCTGCCATACGACGGCAGGAGAACAACCTCTCCAACCACAGGTTCAGTCACCCGGTCCGATATTCGATTTCGGTTATCTGTCCTCGCCAGTACGGCACCGTGCCGTCGGCCCGTTCCCATCCCACCTCGGCCGCTGTCGGAATTTCCATCCCGTCGCGGCCTTCGTAGCCCATGTACTGGCCAACCCACGGGGCGACCGCGTCGACGTCCTGCCGGTATCGGTCGGCGGTGAGTCGCCTGAGGTATCCCGCCTCGTCGAAGTGGAACACTCCCGTCGCAGTCACGTCTCCGTCGGCGATGCTCGCTCTGGCGGTCCGGTCGTCGATCCCCTCCCAGGAGACGCCGGCCGCCGGCAACAGAGCCGTCGGGAACCACGGCGTCTCCGAGAGATATCGCTGGAGTTCTGCCTCGCTCATCTGCCGATTTGGCCCTGCACTCGCAACCGGGATCGCCCCGAGAAGGTTGGCCCGGAGCAGTCCCTCGCCGTCGACGTAGGCATCGAGAACGCGGGCAGAGACCAGCGGGGAGAGTTCGATATCGGCGTCCCAGACGTACCCGGGCGGCGAGACGCTGTAGATCTGGCTCGCAGTGAGCGGGTGCCAGGCCGCGTCGGCGCCACCCAGCCGGAACTGCCCCGTCTGTGTCAGCCGTACCTGCGTGACGTGCGGTTGCCCATCCCGGAGGACAGTCTCGAAGTATCGACGAACCGGGGCCGGCAGATCCTCGACGTCGCTCCGCTCGTAGAGGTCGGCATCGACCGGCACAGCGTTTCTCTGGACGTTCGTCGTGTAGTCTCGAATACGCTCTGACACTCGACGACGCCGGACCGCGAGGGTAGCGGCACCGATCGCGCCGACGCCGGCCACGACTCCGAGCAACGACGACCGAGAACGCGGGAACGGGCTCATACCGAGTATTCGACGCCACGGCCCAAAATATCGCCGGTGAGCGTTCGCAACAGCCCATCGCAGGGGATGACGCCGGCGACGACCGGGGGCGGGAGAAAGCATGGACGGTCTGCTCTGAGCGCCCTGACCAGGCGAGTCTGATGGGATTGCCGTAGAAATCCATCGATTTCGTCGATGAAATCGAGTTCCGCCGCCCGATCGGAGGCAGCTATTTCTCCGACCGGCTACGAGAATCCCCATGGCTGGCCCGGCCGGAGAGGAATACGGGTTGTTCCCGTTTCGTGTCTGTCTCTCCCCCAATGTCATGTCAGTTCGGTCGGGCGGGTCGGTCGCACTCACCCGTTTTCGGCCAGGCGACCCCCCGCGAAGCCGCCCAGCGCACCGAGTCCGGCACCGTAGGCACCGATCGCCAGCAACCCGAAGAACATCCCCGCGACGACGACGAAGCCGAGTCCGGCCTCCTGTATCGCAGCGAACCCCGCATACAGGCCGACAGTGACGAATCCGAGCAGGACCAGCGCCGGAACCATCGACAGGAACCCGGAGAGTGCCCCGACGCTCACCGACCGTCCCGACGCTGGCTGTTCGAGGTAGCCCGCCAGGCCACCGCCGAGGATCGGCGAGAAAGGGACGAACGAGAGTACTGCCGTCGCGACTGCACCGAGAACCGCCGACGACCGATACGTGCCGACGGGCGTCTCATCCCCGGCGCTTTGGTGAGCTCGGTGTCGGAACGCGACGTAGCCAATCGCGAACAGGACGAGTCCGATACCCGTCACGAGGAGGCCGATCCCCGTCCAGTTCACGACCTCCAGCGAGAACTCGAGCATCTCCGCCTCTGTGAGGTCCCGCTCCAGGACGACGACCGTGATCTGTCCACTCTCGATATCTTCCGCAAGCAACTCCCGGTCGACCACGAAGGTCACCACGGTACCCCCGACGAACAGCGCCATCCCGCCGAGCGCGATAATCACGCCGACGAGCCAGTCGACGTACTCGGGCACCGGTCGAGCAAACACGAGGTCGTCTCGTTCATCACTGGTTGCACTGCCTCGTTCGCCACTGACTGTGTCGTCTGTCATTTCCATGCGCTAATGGTACAACGTGCATGGCCTTAATTGTGTCCTAGAATACATTTTTTGGGCTCTGGTGAATCACTAGATGGCGTCGGCTTCGACCGTCAGAACTAGTGGAATGAAGTGGGAAACCTCCGATGTCCATGTCGAAAATTTCCCGCTTCACGAGCAAAGTCGTTCAGTTAGCTAAAAATGCTGTCGGTGGCCGAGGCGAAGTCGCCGCCCCCGAAGGAGGAGGCGGCTTCGCCGACTACGCTGTTGTGTCGCTGCACTGT
>NZ_JAOPKC010000018.1:0-58053 GCF_025517535.1 Halapricum hydrolyticum | reverse complement strand
CCTACTCGAATCACTGCTTGAACAACCGGCTCAAGTCGGATTTCGACGATCGCGTCGTACCTCAGCGAACATCCTGCAATTTGAATCGGCAACTACTGTCAGGGGCGGGGAGGATGTCAGTGAAGGGGCGGTGGGAGACTAGCATCCGTGCGAGCATCGCGAGCGCGGTTCACCGGACGCTCGGCTCCGCCTCGCGTCCGGGTTGTTTTTCCCCACGTTTTTGCGAGGAGTGGTTCCCGCAGCGAGCGGAGCGAGCGAGGAAACCCGACGAAGTAAAAAGTGGCGTTAGAGTTCGCCGATCGCGGCGGACTTCAGCTGCCCCGTCAGCTGGACGCCGTGGTGGTCGAGTCGGGAGACGATCCGCTTTGCTTGTCCGGCAGAGAGATACTTGTCCTCGACGGCGGCGCGAACGACGACGCCGAACGTGCCCGTGACGGACGCGCCGAGCCCCTCGGCCAGCGCCCGCAAGCGTCGATCGTCCGAGAGCACCAGCACGGTCCGGTCCTCGTCGATCGACTCGTCGAACAACCCGCCGAGCAGCGCAGCCTCGTACCCGTCGGGATCGAGCCCCAGGGCGCTGGCGGCCTGCTCGCGGACCTCGGGTCGAACGGAGGTGATAACCGTCGATTCCTCGAGGAACTGTGCGAGGTTGGTCGCGGCGGGCTCGGTCGTGATCTGCGCGCGGACCGCAGCCGGCACGACGATCGCGCCGTCGAAGTACGTCAGCAGGTCGAGCTCGCCGATCTGGCCGAGGTCGTACAGCACCGTCGGCCCGACGTGGACGAACGTCATAGATCGATCGCAGTCGCGGCGTCCTCTGTCAGCTGTTCGGGCGTGTACTGGGCGGTGAGATTCTTCTCGTGGGCGATCTCCAGCCAGTCGGCGACGGTACAGTCGGCGATGTCGGCGGCCTCGCCGATCGAGACATCGCCGGTCTGGTAGCGCTCGACGGCGACTCGGATCCGGAGCGTTTCCAGCCCCTCCTGCAGGGCTTTCTCGATCGTCGTCTCTTCGTCGTCCCCGAGCAGGTCGGCGACAGCCTCGAGATCGGCGGCGGTCTCATCGGCCACCTCGGCACTGAGTGTCGGCATATACACGCCTGTATAGCTGAAACCGTCTTGAAGGTAGGGGCTGCCCGACCACTCGATCGAGCGGCCGTCTCGCAACCGCCCCGCTTTTGTCCGTCCGTGCGGACGTTCGAACGATGACCGACGAGGCGACAGTGTTCGTCCCGGGGCACGTGACCGGCTTTTTCACGGTCCATCGAGACGACGACCCGACGGCGAGCGGTTCACAGGGGGCAGGGGTGACGCTTGCCGACGGCGTCAGCGTGACCGTCGAGCGAGCGGACGACCGGCGCGTCGAACTGAACGGCCAGCCGGCGAGCGTCGACGCCGTCGAAACCGTCCTCGATACGCTGGACGTCGAGGCGGCCGTCGTCGCCGAAACGGACCTCCCGATCGGATCGGGGTTCGGGATTTCCGGGGCGATGGCTCTGGGCACGGCACTGGCGACCAACTGCGTTTACGAGCGCGCACTCTCCAGAAACGAACTCGTCACGATCGCCCACGGTGCGGACGTTCAGGCCGGGACCGGACTTGGCGACGTCGTCGCGCAGGCGGCCGGCGGCATGCCGATCCGGCTCGAACCGGGCGGGCCACACCACAACGAGATCGACGCCGTTCCCTATCGCCCCCGCGTCGAGTACGTCACGTTCGGCGAACTCGACACCGGCGACGTGATCGGCGGCGACACCGAACTGCTCAGCAAGGCCGGCAAAGAGGCGCTCTCGCGGCTCGTCTCCGAACCGACACCCAGCCAGTTCGCCTACGCCTCCCGGCGGTTCGCCCGCGAGTCGGGCTTGCTGACTGACCGCCTCCGGGAGGTCATCCAGGACGTGAGCGAGGCCGGCGGCGAGGCCTCGATGGCGATGCTCGGCGAGACGGTCTTCGCGCTCGGGTCTGGACTCTCCGACGCCGGATACGACCCCGACGCCTGCCGGGTCGACGCTGCCGGCGCGCGGCTCATCTGAGAGTGTCGCGATCTACCGATGTGACCGCACTCCCCCGCCTGATCCAGAAGGGGCGGACGGCAACTACTACTCCGGCGCCCACTCCAGATACTCGCCGTATTCGTCCAGGAGGCCGGCAGCGACGCCGTTCGTCCACCCGAACCCGTCCTGGAGCGGATATTCGCCGACGTCCGCTGCCTGCGTCGTATTCACGACGTCGTACTTCTCGATCATCACCCCGGTGTCTTCGAACACCGTTCGGTTGAGCGAGAGCCACCGTGTGGCGATCGTGCGCGCCAGGTCACGGTATCCGTACCGTTCGAGACCGCGGACAGCCATCCAGTGTAGCGGTGCCCAGCCCAGGGGTTTGTCCCACTGTTGCCCCGAGACGGTCAGCGTCGCGGGCAAGCCGCCGTCACAGAGGAACCGTTCCCGGATCGTCTCGGCGACGCCAGTCGCCTGGGCTTCGGTGGCGAGTCCGGCGTACACCGGTACCACGCCAGCTAGCGACCAGACGTCCGTCCGTTCCCTATCGGTCCAGGAATAATCGAAGAAATACTCCCGCTGTGGGTCCCAGCAATACTCGACGATGGCCGCGCGTCTGGCCGCCGATCGCGTCCCGTACTCGCTCGATTTCTCCGCGTTGCCGGCGTAGTCGAACCACTCGGACAGCAGCGACTCCAGCCCGTAGAGAAACGCGTTGAGATCGACGGGCAGGAGCTCGGTCGTCCGAACCGTCTCCAGCCGGTCCGGATCGCGCAACCACCGACTGCTGAAGTCCCACCCTGACTCACAGGCCGCACGGAGGTTTCGATAGACCGCGTTCTCGTCGTCCGTCGGTGCCTTCTCGGCGAGGGTTACGTCTTCGTGATACGCTTCCGGCCGAGGGATCGCATGCTCGTCCCAGTACCGGTTGAGTACCTGCCCGTCACCGACCTGCACGACGCGTCGGGACGACGGAGTGTCCGACGAGAGGTCGTCCTCGCCGCGCATCCAGAAATCGTGCTCGGTATCGAGAGCGGGAATGTACGCGAGTACCGATTCGATGCCCGATTCGCGCGCGATGAGTTGAACGAGCAGAGAGAAGACCGGTGGCTGCGACCGGCCCAGGAAGTAGAGACGGTTTCCGTTGGGAACGTATCCGTATCGATCGACCAGTTCGGTGAAGTTGTTCGCCATATTCACGACGGTGTCGAACCGACCGGTCCTGGCGAGTCCGATGGAGGTGAAATAGGTATCCCAGTAGTAGATCTCCCGGAACCGTCCGCCCGGTTGTACGTACGGATAGGGGAGCGAGAGCAGCGTCGACCGCGGATGGATCGAATCGCTCGGGTCGATCGTCAGGTGATCCCACAGCGCCTGGAGGTGCTCGGCCATGGTTCGATCCGCCGGGAGATCGACGTCCGATCCAGGTTCGTCGGGCAACTCGAAGTGCTCCGTGACGAACTCCCGATGATCGAAATCCGGCTCGTCCCGGACATTCCGAAACCGGTCCAGAATCGTCTCCGGATCGGCTCGTGGGATGCAATCCACGAACGTCTTCGAATCAGCAAACACCCGGTTCAACTGCACCGCCTCGAAGAGCTCCCCCTGTACCTGGATGTACTCCCCGAGTTCCGCGGTGGTTTTCATATGCTAGATCGTTCGCACCGTTGTCACTTAGTAGGTCCGGCACTGCCGGTTCGATCCCTGTCGCCGCAGTCGGGCGATTCCCAACTGTCTGAGGGTCAGAGTCTCTCCGTTCCCGGTCACTGCTGCTGTTGCTGCGGCACGAGAACACGGCGGGACGTTTGCAACTGCGGAGAAACACGTCCGGAAAGCGGACGTCCAGTCGGCACTCGGTGTTGCGGAATACGAGCGGTAACGAAAGCGGTTTTTCGATGCTCCTCCGAGTACGCGTATGGCCGAGGAACTCGACGTCCCCGAGAGCCACCCCCGCTACGAGTCGCTTTTCACGCGCCACCGGATTGAGGAGGGGGTCGAGAAGGGAATCACGAGCAAACAGGGACTGATCGCCGAAGGACGCGGCGAGGCCTTCGACTACCTGCTGGGCGAGCGGACCATCGAGAGCGCCGACGAGGCCGAACGCGTCGCCGCCGCACACCTGCTGTTGGCCGACAATCCCGTGCTCTCGGTCAACGGCAACGTCGCCGCACTCGTCCCCGGGGAGATCGTCGAACTCGCTGCCGCGACCGGTGCCGACATCGAGGTGAACCTCTTCAACCGGACAGACGAGCGGATGGAAGCGATCGACGACCACCTTCGCGAGCACGGCGCACGGAACGTCAAAGGGCTGGCTGGCGACGGGCGAATCCCCGGACTGGACCACGAACGCGCGAAAGTCGACGCCGACGGAATCGGGAGTGCCGACGTCGTACTCGTCCCGCTCGAAGACGGCGACCGGGCCGAGGCGCTCGGCGAGATGGGCAAGACCGAGATCGTGATCGACCTGAACCCGCTGTCGCGATCCGCGCAGGTCGCGGCCGTGCCGATCGTCGACAACGTCCTGCGTGCCGTCCCGAACATCACTGTTCACGCCCGCGAACTGGCCGACGAGTCGGACGCGACGCTCGAAGCGATCGTCGACGGGTTCGACCCCGATGCGGCGCTACAGGCGGCAGAACAGGCGATCCGTAGCGGCAGTCCCCAGTAACAGGACGACAATTGTACGCTCGCTCGGCGAAAAGCAGGGGGCAGCGCTGTCGGTGCGATCGGGGCGCGAAGACCCTAGCCGGACGCTTCGACGCGCTCGGCGACGGTTACCAGATCGTCCATCGTGAGCGCCGTCGGCTCGTCGCTTTCGGACGCGCCCGGCTCGAACGCCAGTTCGTACTCGTGCCAGTCGCCGATCCGCGCCGTCCCGTCGAGGATCTCTTCCTCGCTGAAGCCCGCGTCCGCCTCGGAGACGACCAGCTTGCTCGGCGACGTCGCCGTCTCGCGGCGCGGCTCCAGCTCCAGATCGTAGATGTGCCAGTCGCCGAACCGCGCAGTCACGTCCAGTACCTCTCCCTCCGGGAAACCCGCTACTGATTCGGTCAGTCGATATGCCTCTCGTCCCATGCAGATGAACATATTAACTCGAAACTGAAAAAACTTTTGAGACGCGTACGGCCGGTACCGAAGCACCACCCTGGTGCCAGACCGAACGATCTTTTTGTGGGCTCGCTGAGAGACGCCAGTATGGACACATACGAGCCCTGCGGGCGCTGGCCCGGTGAGCGTCGATGGTAGACATCATTGTGTCGTCGCTACAGCTGGTGCTCGCGCTCGTGCTGGTGGTGTTGAACGGCTTCTTCGTCGCCTCGGAGTTCGCCTTCGTCAGGGTGCGCGCGACGTCGGTCGAGCAACTCGCCGCGGAAGGACGGACCGGCTCGGCGACGCTGCAGGACGTGATGGCGAACCTCGACGACTATCTGGCAGCGACACAGCTCGGCATCACGATCGCCTCACTCGGTCTGGGGTGGGTCGGCGAACCGGCGGTCGCAGCACTCGTCGAACCGCTCATCGGCGAGTTCCTCCCGTCCGGGCTCGTCCATCTCGTCGCGTTCGCGATCGGGTTCAGCATTATCACGTTCCTGCACGTCGTCTTCGGGGAGCTCGCGCCGAAGACGATCGCCATCTCGCAGGCCGAGCGCCTCGCGCTCTTTCTTGCACCCCCGATGAAGATCGCCTACTACCTGTTTTCTCCCGGAATTGTCGTGTTCAACGGCACTGCGAACGCGTTCACGACGCTGCTCGGTGTTCCGCCGGCCTCCGAAAGCGACGAGACGCTCGAAGAACGTGAGATCCGCCGCGTTTTGGCCCGCTCCGGCGAAGCCGGCCACGTCGAACAGGCCGAGGTCGAGATGATCGAGAGCGTCTTCGATCTGGACGATACCATCGTCAGAGAAGTGATGGTCCCGCGTCCGGACGTAGTGAGCGTCGCTGCCGACCAGCGGCTCTCCGACATCCGAGAAATCGTCCTCGAGGTCGGACACACCCGGTATCCCGTCGTCGCGGCCGACGAACCGGATCAGGTGATCGGTTATCTCGACGTGAAAGACGTGCTCGGTGCTGCCCACGCCGGTGACGAAGATGCGACTGCGGCGGAGCTTGCCCGCGAGATCGTCGTCGTCCCGGAAACGACCACGCTACGGGAGTTGCTGTTGCAGTTCCGCGACGAGCAACGGCAGATGGCTGTCGTCGTCGATGAGTGGGGCGCACTCGAGGGGATCGCAACGATCGAAGACGCCGTCGAGGCCGTCGTCGGCGACCTCCGCGACGAGTTCGACGCCGAGAGCCGCGATCCCGCGATCCGTCAGGACGGACGGAACGCCTACGACGCCGACGGTGCCGTCCCGATCTCGACCGTCAACGACGCACTCGGCACCGACTTCGAGGCCGCAGGCTACGAAACGATCGCCGGACTCGTGCTGGACGAACTCGGACGCGCTCCCGAGGTCGGCGACAGCGTCGAGATCGGTGCGTTCACCGTCGAGGTGACGGCCATCGACGGGCCGCGAATCGAATCGGTCCGACTGACTCGCGACGAGACGGACACCGAGGGCCACGAAACGAACTCCGACGAAGACACCGGGAGCCACGAGACAGACACCGACGAACCGTCCGAGTGATCGGTGGCTGTTCGTCGCACGAGTTACTAGAATAATGCCGAAATATTGTTAATGATGGCCATAAATGACCGGATAAGCAACAGCCAGGTTAATATAATGACGTGGGCTAGTTCGAGGCGATGACCGATCGAGAGCATGGAGGGCGGGACGCCACGTCGTTCGAGGTCCCGGAGATGGACTGTCCCTCGTGTGCTGGCAAGATCGAGACCAGCGTCGAGCAGCTCGATGGGATCGACGCCGTCGATCCCCAGGTAGCGAGCGGTCGGGTCACGGTCACGTTCGAGGGGGACGTCACGACGCCCGAAGAGATCGCCCGGCAGGTCGAGACCGCCGGTTACACCGTCGAAAACAGCGACGAGACGACGACCTTCGACGTGCCGGAGATGGACTGTCCCTCGTGTGCTGGCAAGGTCGGGAGTGCACTCGAGGGCGTCGACGGCGTCACTGACTGCGAGACGCGTCCGACTGCCGGCACGGTCGTCGTCACGTACGACCCGGGCGCGGCCGATCCGGCGACGATCGCCGACGCTATCGAGGCTGCCGGATACGAGGTCGTCGGCCACGCGTCCGACGAGGCCGAATCCGATCGGGAGAGCATCTGGACCAGCTCACGGGCCGTCAAAACCTGGATCAGCGGCGTCTTCGTCGCACTCGGGTTGGCTCTCGAGTTCCCGCTCGCTGGCCAGAACGCTACTGTCGGGACGGTCCTCGACAACGCGTTTTCCCTCGCAGACGTCGCTTTCCTGCTCGCGGTCGCGGTCGGCGGACAGGCGATCCTCCGGAACGGTTACTACTCGGCTCGCAACCGGAACCTCGATATCGACTTCCTGATGTCCATCGCCATCCTCGGCGCGCTGCTGGCGAGTCTCGGGTTCGGCGAGCCGCTGTATCTGGAGGCCGCGACGCTGGCGTTCCTGTTCAGCGTCGCCGAACTCCTCGAACGCTACTCGATGGACCGGGCCCGCGATTCGCTGCGCGAACTGATGGACCTCTCGCCGACGGAGGCGATCGTCCGTCGGGACGGCGAGACCCGGACCGTGCCCGTCGAGGCGGTCGAACCAGGGGACGTCGTAATCGTCAAGCCGGGTGAGAAGATCCCGGTCGACGGCGAGGTGATCGAGGGCACCAGCGCGGTCAATCAGGCGCCGATCACCGGCGAGAGCGTCCCCGTCGACAAGACCGTCGGCGAGGGGGTGTTCGCCGGTACGATCAACGAAGAGGGATATCTGGAGATCCGGGCGACAGCGGCCGCCGGCGACGACACTCTCTCGCGAATCATCGAACTCGTCGAGGACGCACAGTCGAACAAGACCGAACGCGAGCAGTTCGTCGAGCGGTTCGCGTCGTACTACACGCCCGTCGTCGTCGCGTTCGCGATCACGGTCACGCTCGCGAGCCCGTTCGTGCTCGGCCGGAGCTGGTCGACGGCGGTCGTCTACGGACTCACGCTGCTCGTGCTGGCCTGTCCGTGTGCGTTCGTCATCTCGACGCCGGTCTCTGTCGTCTCGGGGATCACCAGTGCCGCGAAGAACGGCGTCCTGATCAAGGGCGGGAACCACCTCGAGGCGATGGGCGCGGTCGAGGCAGTCGCGTTCGACAAGACCGGCACGCTCACGAAGGGCGAACTCACTGTCACCGACGTCATCCCGCTCAACGGTAACACCGAGGAAGACGTCCTGCGGTGCGCTCGCGGGCTCGAATCTCGAAGCGAACATCCGATCGGCGAGGCGATCGTCGAGGAGGCCAGCGGTGCCGGCATCGAGGGCCGCACCGTCGAGGATTTCGAGACGTTGACCGGTAGGGGCGTGCGTGCAGAACTCGACGGGACGCCACACTACGCGGGCAAGCCCGGCCTGTTCGAGGACCTCGGCTTCGACCTGTCGCACGTCCACGCGACGACCGATGGCGGGGTGGTCACGCGCACGGCCCAGCAGCTCTGCGATCGGCACAACTGTCTGGATCTGCTCGAGGAGACCGTTCCGGCCCTGCAGTCGGAGGGCAAGACGGTCGTGCTGGTCGGCACCACGGACGAGATCGAGGGCGTGGTCGCGGTCGCCGACGAGATCCGGCCCGACGCCGCCCGGACCGTCGAGCGCCTGCGGGAACTGGGCGTCGAGCGGACGGTCATGTTGACAGGCGACAACGAGCGCACCGCCCGGGCGATCGCACGGGAGGTCGGCGTCGACGACTTCGAGGCCGAGCTACTGCCCGAGCAGAAGGTCGAGGCGATCGAAGATCTCGTCGCGGAGTTCGACAGCGGCGTCGCGATGGTCGGCGACGGCATCAACGACGCCCCGGCGCTGGCGACCGCGACAGTCGGCGTCGCGATGGGTGCTGCCGGCACGGACACGGCCCTGGAGACGGCGGATATCGCGCTGTTGAGCGACGACCTCTCGAAACTGCCGTACCTGTACGACCTCGCGAACGACGCCAACGGCGTCATCAGGCAGAACATCTGGTCGAGTCTGGCGGTCAAGGCCGGTCTCGCGCTTGCGGTCCCGTTCGGGTACGTCCCGATCTGGTTGGCTGTCCTGGCCGGCGACGCCGGCATGACGACCGCCGTCACCGGCAACGCCATGCGACTCTCGCGGGTCTCTCCCGAGGAGTGATCGGATCGCGGAGCCCGTCGAACCACGGAGCTGTCGATCTCTCGGATCGCGTCGCCGTCCCTCGTACAGTCGCGAAAGGAAACCTATTTTACTGCCCTGCCGTTACCCTGCAGTGCAAGGGCCGGTAGCTCAGTCCGGCAGAGCGTCTGACTCTTAATCAGACGGTCGCGTGTTCAAATCGCGCCCGGCCCGTACTTTTACCGCGAGCAAACTCGCGAGCGGTTGCTGTACGTTGCCGAAGCGATTTGAATGAGAGAAGTCGCGCGCAGCGAAGCGAGCACGTCTGGACGTGGTTCAAATCGCGCCCGGTCCGCACTTTTACCGCGAGCAAACTCGCGAGCGGCTGCTTTCACTTCTTGGTATCCTGTGTTCCGTCATCGTCGGTCTCTTGCGTTCCGTCATCGGCGTCTGACTCCATCCCCTGCCCGTTCGTCTCCGACGCTCCGGGACCCACATCCGAGCTGTCATGTTCGTCGTCGGCACTATCGCCGAGTCGCCCGAGCAAGCCCGACTGATCGACATGCCCGTCCCCGATAGGGCCATCTGTTTCCTCGAGGGGGTCGCCACCGTCCCGCGGTAGCTGTGGTGGTTCGTACCTGTAGACGACATCGTTCTCGAAGACCAGGTACCGCTCGTCGGGCGTTTCGAGCACCCGCCGGTCGGTGTCGATGGCCAGGTCGACGAGTCCGGCCAGCGACGCCGTTTCGATCCGGGCGTCGGCGTCGGCGAGTCGGTCAGCCGGTCGTTTGACTTCCGTGATCCACTCGTCGAACTCGCGGCGGTCCGAACGGTAGGCGAGGTACTCCCGTTCCCGCTCGCCGACGTCGAACCAGTCCTGTCGGCGACCGACTGCGAGCCCGACCAGGCCACCGAGACCGAGAACGGCCACCAGTGGGCCCCCGTACGAACGGACCGGGCCGACTGTTATCGGCACCGTCCGTTCCTCGCGGATCGTCCGCTCGCCCTCGTTCACGACGGGGCCGGTGTCGTTGACGCGGTAGAGACCGTCCTCGATAGTAAACGGGAGCCGATAGGAGCGAGTCGTCTCGACGGGTTCGCCGTTCCGGGTCCCGTCGAGCCGCAACCGCGCCTCGAAGACCGTCTCCGCGGTGCCGGCGGTCGTGCCGAGCTCCGACCGGATCTCCTGGAGCTCGGTTTCGACCGCGGTGACGTTCTGCTCGAACGACAGCCGGAGCGGATCGCCGGGCGCGAGCGTCCGGTTCGTCCGGTCGAGCGTCTCCGAGACCCGCCACTGTTCGGTTCCGTCCTCGGTGACCGAGCGCATGACCAGTGTCATCGACGCGTTCGCCGTGATCGATCCGTTCGAGGCCGCGTAGTCGTAGACGAACGCCCCTTCGAGCGTCGGAGCGATCCGCTGGAAGTACTGGGTGCGGTTCGCGAGCGTCTCACCCGCGTCGAAGACCCTGGTGTCCTCGACGACCGTCGCCTCGTGGCTGAACTGTCCGGTCGAGTTCCAGGTCGTTACCCTCTCGGTCGTCGTCTCGGCTCGCTCGTCCGGTCCGGCGTGTGCGCCGTACGCGACTCCCCCACCGACGACGACCAGCAACGCGAGCACCAGCGCGACGACGCCGAAGTACCGTTCGATGACGGCTCGGACGCGGAGTCCCCGTGGTCCCATCACCTTGGGCATTCAACGGTCGGATAATAATACTGTCGCCGGTCGACCTCGCAGTCGGCCCGCTGACGTCGCTACCGCAACCTGGCGAGCACGCGATCGATCGTCGACGACCCCTTTCTGTCTCGCCGTCGGACCCGTCCTGTGCCGACGAGTACGATCCCGACCACGTAGAAGGGGACGCCGATGAGGGCGTCGATGACGACGATCGGCAGCCAGGGATGTACCTCGTAGAGCGATCGGACGTGCGATTCCGGGAGCAAGGCGAGATATCGGTGCTCGGTGAGGAACAGTCGATAGGCACCAGTCTCGGGCGGGGCCGTGAGCGTTAGCGTTCCGTTCTGGACGTCGTTTCCCCCCAGTCGGAACGATTCCGGTTGTATGTCGACGTTCTGGCTTCCTTCCTGGAAGAAGACGTATACGGGTACCTGGCCTCCATTGCCGACGGTGTACTGGAGAGTCTGGTTCGTCCCCTGCTGGATCACGTCCGAGCGCTCGGATTCGAACTCGGAGCTCACGATTTCGAACGACTGGGGTCCTGCGGGCCCGACCATCGCCGCTGTCGCGGCCAACACCAGCGACGCTGCCATCACCCCGATGAGCAGATGAGCGCTGAGGCCGCTGTCCCGCTGCCTGCTTCGGTCACGACGGCGATCGTCACTGAGCCAGACGTCAACCGCGTACAGGACGACCGTCAGTCCGAAGATGAGATACGCGAGTCCCTGCGTGCCCAGCAACGAGCGCGTCCCCAGCAGGCCGGCGAGACGGAACTGAAGTGCTTCGACGAACCCCTGGACGCTCTCGGCGACCGTGCCCAGGTGTGGAATCACGACCGGCTCACCTCCGACCTGCCAGGCCACGGCGACGATCTGCTCGCGTCTGACCGGTGGCTCGCCACTGTCCTGATCGGTAAAGGGGTTGGCGTCCCCCCGCGTGACGAATCCACGATCTGTCTCCTCGACAACGCGGTGTGTCGTGAGTCCGCCCCCCTGTATCTCCTCGGCTTCGAAGACGACGACGTCTCCCTCCTCGATCGGCCCTGCGACCGCCGTCGGAACTGCGACGAAGCCGTCGCCAGCGTCGATCGTCGGCTCCATGCTCCCGGTCGTGACGTAACTCAACAGGACTGGCTGGCCGAGCAACTGCCCGACGACAAGCGCGACGAGCGCGAGGGCCATCACCGCTCCGATGGCCTTCGTAGCCGTCCCCCGCCAGTTCATTACTATTCCTTTACGCCGGTCGTGATAAATGTCTGATGGGTGGGGTCATAGTGACTCGGTGGAAACGCTGCTGGGCCAGAGAGGAATGGGACGCAAGAGACCGATCAGCTTTCCGTGCGACCGAGCACGTAATAGAGATACGACGAGATGAACCCCAGTCCGTACCCGACCGCGTGGACGTAGAGGTTGACCACGCGGGTTCCAGAGACCGGGTCGGCCGGAAACGTCGCGAACGGAACTGTGAGAAACAGGATCAACGTCCCGATCGCGAACTCGAACGCGCCGCTCTGTCCGACAGCGTGGCGGAGTTGTTGTCCGATCGGTTCACCGTCAGTGATCGAAAGTGCGTACAGCGCCACCACCAGCGATAGCACCACCAGCAACTCCGCGAGCGTCGCCACGAGTACCCACGTGACAGAGGCGGGGGAGCCGTCGACAGCGACTGTCACAGGGTGATCCAGGACTGCCCGAAGCGTCTGGATCGTCACGAGCAACAGCCCGACGAAGAAAAGCAGGGGGGCGAGGGTTCTGAACTGGCCGATCCGCAGCCGCGAGTCAAGGTACTCCGCGATCGACAGCGGCAGATACCCGTAGAAAGCCATCAGAACGCCCGAGAACCCGTACGTGACGCCCAGGCGGACGATTGTCAGGTTCAGATATGACAGCACGGGAGGACCAGCGAGGAGCAGCGACACAAACACGACCCGAAACTCGCCGCGGCGGCCGCTAACTCTGCTCAGAACGTAGATCGCCCCGACGATCAGCCCGTACGCTGTGAGATTGAACAGCAGATGTGACGCGTCGAGGTGGACGAACGGGGCAGCGAACGCGGTCGGGAGAGCCGGATCCGCATATCTGAACACCAGCGCCTCTCGCGTGCCAGCCGGCAAGGTGTACACGCTGACCAGGACGACAGGGACGACCGCCAGCAACAGGACATCAGCGATGCTCGGTCCCTTTCGGATCCATCGCCGTGGAGACGGCACGGACGAGTTCATCCGGTCTCGTTTGCACGGTCGCCTCCCACTCCCGTATCACTGGCGGTCTCTCGATCGGCCACCGAACCCGCGGTCTCGTCGGCGTTCGGCTGGGTCCGATCACTCCTCCTCGCCACGACGTCGCCGGTATACGGCAATGAAAAACAGCAACAGCGCCAGGGGCAACAGTCCCCCGAGCAGCGTCGTCACTTCGAAACCACCGATCTCCGCCACGTTTCCGCCGCCATCACCGTCGCCGGCATCCGCTGTGTCGACCTCGACGGTGTCGTTCTGATCGAGGGCACCGTCGTTACCGGCGGCATCTGTGGCCGCGTGTAGCGTCGCCGTATAGGTGCCGTCGCTGCTGCCGTCGTACGTGGCGGCGTAGGTGCCGTTGGCAGGGTCGTACACGAAGTCGTCTTCGGTGAGCGTGTCGTTCTCCGGGCCGCGGAGCGTGACGTTGACGACCGCCAGCGGCTCGGTGCTGTTGAAGCTAACTGAGACGTCCTGTCCCTCCGGATTCGTCGCGGCAAACGAATCGATCGTCGGCGCGGTCGTGTCGACAGTGACTGTGTCCAGCTGACCAGTTGCCCCGTCGTTGCCGGCCCCGTCTTTCGCGCTCGTCAGGGTTGCGCTGTACGTGCCGTCGCGGCTCCCGACGTACGCCGTAGCGTAGGTGCCGTTCGCCGGGTCGTACACGAAGTCGTCTTCGGTGAGCGTGGCGTTCTCCGGACCGCGAAGCGTGACAGTGATGCTCGACAGTTCCTCGTCGCTGTCGAAGCTCACCGAGACGTTCTGGCCCTCCGGGTTCGTCGCGGTGAACGAGTCGTCCGGAATCGTCGGTGCAGTCGTGTCGACAGTGAACGCCACCGTTTCCGACCCGACGTTGCCCGCGTTGTCTTCGGCGTAGGCGGTCACGCTGTGCCGGCCCTCTGAGAGATCAGTCAGCGTCGTGTTCGGACTGAACGACTGACTGGCGGCGCCGTCAACGCTGTAACTCCAGTTACTGATCGGCTCGTCGGCGCTGACGGCGAGCGACACGTCGCTATTGTTGTAGTCTTCCCCGGCAGTCGGCTCGGAAATTGTCACCGTCGGCCCGGCCGTATCGACAGTCACCTGGTCGGACTGTCCGGTTGCACCGTCGTTACCGGCGGCGTCCGCAGCCACGTGCAACGTCGCGGTATAGATCCCGTCGCTGCTGCTGTCGTACGTGGCGGCATAGGTGTCGTTCGCCGAGTCGTACGTGAAGTCGCCTTCGGTGAGCGTGGCATTCTCCGGGCCGCGAAGCGTGACGTTGATGCTCGACAGTTCCTCATCGCTGTCGAAGCTAACCGAGACGTTCTGGCCCTCCGGGTTCGCTGCGTCGAAAGCAGAGACGGACGGCGGGATCGTATCGCCGCCGGTCCCGTCATTACCGTCGCTTTCCCCGGCAGTTCCATTGTCTCCGCTCTCCCCGTCAGTGCCGTCATTCTCACCGACTCCATGAGTCCCGTCACTGCCGTCTCCTTCCCCGTCAGTGCCGTCACCGTCTGTTGGCGTTGGGGTGGAAGTCGGCGTGCCCTGTTCGGCGTGGACGGTGAACTGCGAGACGTCCTCAACGTCGTGGTCGCCGCGGGTGTCGACGAGTAAGCCGATGTGTATCGTCTCGCCCGGCCCGAGTTCGAGTTCATTGTCGGGGCCTTCGAGGCCGTTTTCGGGATCGTCGTCTCGGTAGAAGCGGACGTCATCGGCGTCGTCTTCGATCCAGACGCGTGCGGTTTCGGTACCGTTGTTCGTGATCGTGAAGACGCGATGGATCGGCGTGCGGCTGTCCCCGGGGATCCCGTTGCCGTCGAGGTCGGGGTTGTCATCGCTCAGGAGGAGTTCGATCTCCCCGTTCTGGTTAATGACGGCATACTTTCCGTTCGGGCCGTCGGCCGGCGACATTTCGATGTCGACGTCGTCGATACTGTCGGTGCCGTCCGAGAACGGGACTGCCCCGGTCGAGACGAGCAGGGCTGTCGAGGCGACGAGCACGGCGACGAGGAGCGACGTTCGGGTCACGGATAGACTGCCGACGGTGCTGTCGGTGCGAGTGACTTACCGGTCGAACGTCCCTTGTATTGATCCGCGAGAAGGGGTTCAAGCATCGTCTGAAGAAGGTCGTTCGGCTGCTGGCTACGGATCGGCGACGCCATTTTCGTGTTTCCTGTTATCATGCCCGGTACTGTGAGTAGAGACTGCCTGAGGACGCACACACACGACATTACAAAAGGGATAGAGGTCTAAGCTCTTACTGGGATGCCCATCGAAAAACGGACCGACAGTGCAGACCTCTCTTCGCTCCAGCGCCATCTGTCCGAGGCGCTGGAGAACGCAGAGAGCGAGACCACGAAGTATCATCTCCGGGAGGCGTATCAGAAGGTCGTGTTCATGGAGATCGATGAGTGAGGCCGGCGCTAGTGAGTTCTGCTTCTTCAAGGGATGACTCGTCAGCGGTATCGAGCAGCCCTTGCACAATAGAGTAGGGCACTGCAGGTCTCGTTAGTCGCCTGACTCGCGTCTGTCTACCACTGGGACGGCAGTATCAGTTCGTGGCATTATAGAGGTCGCTCACTTCCGAAGCCGAGAGCGCGCGGTCGTAGACCCGGACATCGTCAACGAGACCATGCCATGAATTTCCGCCACCATCTTTCGACCCAATAACAAAGTCTGAGGAAGTGCTGTTGAACGGTCCTGTCGTCGAATCAACCTCCGAATTGTCCACGTAGAACTTCCCGGTTGTCCCATCATACGTGAGCACGCAGTGATACCACGTATTTGTTGATGGCTGCGGGCCAAACAGCGTGTCCTTGTTCCCGTCGGGTTCCCGGTTGAATTGAGCGTACAATTGTCCGTTCTGGTGGGCCCCAATGAGATAATCACGATTCTGCGCCTTCTGCCATTCCGAAACTGCGAGGGGATAATCAGTGTGATCGAATCCGTAGCCGTTCACCCACGTGGCCACGGTGAACGAGGTGGAGACGAGCTGGTTCTGACCTACCGGAATGTACTTGTCACTGGTGTCGAACAGCGCAGCATTCCCAACTTGGCCGTCGGCGGTCGATATACTGCTCCCGACATCTTGTGGCGTCCCGTCGTTCCCCCCGACAATGTCCTCGGCCGTTCCGTCTTCAATGCTGTCCAGAGGCCAATAATCGATCAGGCCGTCAGTCGGTCCGAGAATCTGCGGCACCGGGTCGGAGACGCTGGATACACAGCCACCGCCGGCATCGGCATGGATGGTCAAGTTTGCGTTCTCGAAGAGGTCTCTGCCGGAACTGAACCCGAAGGCTCGGACCTCAAGGCCGAAGCACTGACACTCGCCTACATCGAGCGCGACCGCGCCAGGTCGGCCGGTGTCGAGCTGGTCGACGGTGACCGGAGTGTTTCTGTCGCCGCCGCGGTAGAAGACGATTGCCGGGTCGCCCGCACCGAAGTCGTATTGGGTAGGTACCTCCGCCTCTGAAGGAATGTCTGGAACGTCGACCGCGAAATCCGCACAGACGGGTTGCGTTCCTTGATTGCAGATCTCGAAGACGTTGTGGAACACCGAACGTGCTTCGGGGTTGACCCCGCTGCCGGCAACGCCACTGTCACCATCCGCGAGATCGATTGCCATCGCACCGTTTGCGGCGTTCGCGACGTATTTGCCGTTCGGAGATCCATCACAGGGAGCGATTCGAAGGAAGGCATCAGCGTCGCCAGCGACAGCAACAGTCACCGACCGGTCTGCACTGACGCTGGTGAACGCACCCGATCCCACTGTGAAGGCCCCACCAGCACTGAGCGTCCCGAGTGTGGCCAGTACGTTGCGTCGTTTCATACGTTACCCCACCTACGGGGAAACCCACCAGCGGAATCGAACCGCCGTGAACACCAGTGAGTGGGTTATTGGTCTGATGCGACAGCGTTGATTATCAGAGCGACCTGGTAAGCGTCATCTTTCACATCGACTCCATACGTGTCGACCTGGATTCCGAGTGCAATTGCTTTGCCGACATCAAGTGACCTGTATGGGTCACTTTCGGTAAGGATATCGCCAGTTTCGATGTCGAATATATCAACATCTGGAAGATTATTCGTGTTTTCCTGAGTACTGTAGACATCAACTGGCTGTGTCCCTTGATTTTGAATGATGAATAGTCCCTCACTCCCGTTAACGTCACTTGAGAACCGGTAGACTGAGTCGGTTCCGAGTCCCTGCGGCTTCTGTGGATTTGGATCATCAAGTTCTCTTTCTGCGAGACTTGGAAACTCGAACTCAATCATATCTGCATCCCGACTCCGTTCGGCAACCCCGTTTGCGTCTAGCTTCAGGAGTGAGTCATTGTCATCGGCTGTTCGGACTGCGACACCACGGTCAGCTCTGACACTCGTGAACGCACCCGATCCGGCGGCAAAGATACTACCGACTGTGAGACCACCAAGACTGGCAAGGAGGGTGCGTCGGTTCATAGTTGAGAGGGTGGGCTATCCGCTTCTTTACTCTCCTTGCCCGGGGTATTCATCCGGCACAAGGTCGGCAACCGCGTTGATTGTCATATTGATATCAAGAGAGTCCTTTACATCTCCACCATTGATATAAAGTCCGAAGTTGAACGATTCTCCGGGTTCCAGAACCAGACTCCCCTTACTGTACTGGTTCTCTTCGGGGAAGTCGTTATATTCCGCGTAGAGACCAGTCATACTGATCTCGTCTCGAATCTGGGACGGGTTGTTGTACGGAGTGTCCGAACCGGTCGGGTCATTATCAGTCCCGTTCGGACGGTCAGACGCTTGTGGATCAAGTGTGAGGCCAGACCCACCGAAGGTCTGGTACTCTTCGGGCACACTTGATGGTTCAACGTACACCTTTACAGCCTGAGTCCCCTGGTTCCTAATCTCGAACAGATCGAAAATTCGGGTGATCGCGTCCGGGTTAACGCCAGTAGCATCTTCCTCGTAGCCATTACTATCTGTGAGAGCGATATTGACGACGCCATCATCAATTTGAACGTAGTCTGCATTTTCGGCGTCAGCAGTATCGAATGCTAACATAGCGTCAGCATCAGTAGCGGTACTGACCGATACTGACCGCTCTGCCCTCACACTACTGAATGCGCCACTACCAATTGCAGCTGCCCCACCGGCAGCGAGCGATCCCATTCCGAGCAGGAACTTGCGTCGTTTTGTCATAGTTGGTCTACCTCTTGTCCGCACGCCCCCGAACCCCACCTACTTCGACACCGACACCGCGTTCGGCGTCACCGACCGATCCGGTTCCGGGACGCGCTTGCCTGTTACGTGTGGCCCTTCCCACCTTGTATTGACCCGCTTGACCGATCCGCTATCACCGTCTGAAACCTCGGATTACTCTCTTTGAAACGCTGACACGCCGCTCAAACAGCACCTGAAATCACCTTCTCTCACCGGTAAATCAATCAGTCTTGGATCATTTCGAGCCCAGGGGGTAAACATCAACAAATACATCGGAAAAATAACCGCAAGCAGCTATTTGCGACCGTTCAACGACTGAGAGTTTTGTATTGGCCAACACCTTTTTGTTGGATTAGGTAGATGTGTCTGACGCTTAGGTGGGTCCTAATGGGAAGCAAAACAGGGGCAGTTACGGCCTCAATGGAGCAGTCAGCCGCCGGCACGGGGCCGGACGGCGGGACACAGGGAAAGGACGAACGTGGCGCGCCGGCGGGACCGGACGCGCCGGCGCTCTCCCGGGACGACGCGTTCGAGATACTCAGCAACCGTCGGCGTCGATTCGCGTTGCACCACCTCCAGCACAACGGCGAGCGCGCGGAGCTGGGCGAACTCTCCGAGCACGTCGCCGCCTGGGAGAACGACACCGGGGTCCAGGAGATCTCCGCGACTGAGCGCAAGCGCGTCTACACCTCGCTCCAGCAGTTCCACCTGCCGAAGATGGACGACAAGGGGGTCGTCGAGTTCGACGACCGCGAGGGCGTCGTCGAGCTCACCCCCGCTGCCGAGCAGATGGACGTCTACCTCGAAGTCGTCGAGGGCAACGACGTCCCCTGGAGCCAGTATTACCTCGCGCTCGCGGCGGTGAACCTCGGGCTGTTCGTCGCAGCCCTGGCCGGGACCTATCCGCTCCGACTGGTTCCGGACGCCGGCTGGGGACTGTTCGTCGTGACTACCTTTCTCGTTTCCGCGCTCGTCCACACGTACTACAGCCGCACCGAGATGCGACTCGGCGATTCCGAGACTCCTCCCGAAGTGAGGGGATAGTATGAACCGCCGCTGGGCGTACGGCGCGCTGCTCGCACTCGCCGTCCTGTTGCTACTCGGGACGGGCGGGTTCAGTGCGATCTCGGCCGACCGCGGCGTCTCCGTCACCGTGGCCGGCGACGACGAGGCGTACGTCGGCTACAATGCCACGTGTCACGGCCAGACACTCGAAATAACGATCACGAATCAGTTCGATAGCGACATCACGGGGACGGTGACCGTCGGCGATACCGGGGCAGAGTTCGACACCCTCGCATCCGGGGAAGCCGTGACGACCGAATTCATCAACGTCGAGTCCGAAGATCCGGTCACGGTTACTGCCGAAGGAGACGGGGTCTCCGCCGAACTCGATCGATCTGTGCCGACAGAGTGTACGATGCCGAATGATAGGGTCGTCACGTTCCCAGGTGACAGTGGCGGGGCACTAGTCGACGTTGCAGATGCAAGCGGGACCTACTGGACGCCAGGCGGTCAGCAGGACTTCACGGCTGACTCTGTGAACGGCAACCAGCTCAAAGACTCGGATGGACCGATTACCGCCGTGTACGTCGACTCGACTAATACGACATATAAAAAGTGCGATAACGGGGACGGACCTGCGACGGCAAGCGGAAGCGTCAATCCTGACGAGATCGAGTGTTCGTAATCAGTCGTCCGCGGCCGCGGTTTCGTCCGCTGTTCTCTCGGTTTCTTCAGCTTCGATGCTCGGCGGGTACTCCCCGCGACGAAGCTTCAGATCCGACTGGGGGCGTGCCATGCAGGTCAGGGCGTACTCCTCGCGTTCTTGTTCGGTGAGCCCGCGCGCGGCGGGCTGGGTCACCTCGCCCTCGATGATCTTCGCCGAACAGGCCAGACACATGCCGACGCGACAGGAGTACTCCTGGGCGATTCCCTCCTCGATACACCGATCGAGGATCGTCTCCTTCTCGGAGACGGTGACCGTCTCGTCGGTGCCCACGAACTCCACGGTGTGTTCGCTCATAGGCGTACGTTGGCCCAAGCCCTACAAAACGCTTTACGTCCGGTGGGCCACCGGCTACTCCACCGCGACTCGGGACCGGTGGCGCAGTCGCACCGGTAGGTAAAGCGTTTTGTTCGTCGGGTGTTCAGGACATCTATGCCCACTCACGAGTACGATGTCGTCGTTGCGGGTGCCGGGACAGCCGGCTGCTATGCGGCTGCCACGGTGGCCAACGAGGGGCTCGACGTCGTCGTCGTCGAGCGAAAGGACGAGGAAGAAGCGGGTCACATCGCCTGCGGCGACGCGCTGAAAGGGGCCAGCGCGTTCCCGAAGTCGATCCCGAAGTCCCAGATCGAACCCGCGTTCACGAACACGGACGTCGACCACGGTCGCTTCGAGTTACCGAGCCAGAACACGGCGGTCGACATTCCCGTACCGGGGGAACTGGCCGTCATCGACCGCTGGGAGTACGGTCGCCGGATCATCGACGGGGCCAAACGCGCCGGAGCGGACTTCCACTACGAGACGGTTATCAACGACGTTCGCCAGGACGAGGCGGGTCGAGTGAGCGGTCTGGAGGCGAAACGCAACGGCAGCCAGGTGACCTACGAGAGCGAGGTCGTTGTCGACGCCGCGGGCGCGCTCTCGCTGCTGCAAGACAAGGCCGACTTCTCGGACGCGACTTTCGATACGAACGTCCGGTACTCGCAGTTCTGTTCGGCGTATCGAGAGATCATCCACGTAGACGAACCCGTCGAGTACGACGACGCGCTGGTGTTCAAGCCGACCGAGCGGGCCGCTGGCTACCTGTGGTATTTCCCGCGGACGCCGACGGAGATCAACGTCGGCCTGGGCTTTCAGATGAACGAAGAGCCGATGAAGCTGGTCGAGTCACTCCGCAACGACATCCACAACCGACCGGAGTTCGAGAACGCGACCGTCGAGGACAAACTCGGCGCGGCACTGCCGACCCGGCGACCCTACGACTCGGCCGTGGCACCTGGATACGTCGCTGTCGGCGACGCGGCAGGGCACGTCAACCCGACGACCGGCGGCGGCATCGCTGGAGCAGCCTACGCCGGCAAGTACGCCGCCGACCAGGCTATCGAAGCGATCAGTGCCGGCGACGTTTCCGAATCGGAACTCTGGGAGTACAACGAACGCGTGATGGACCATTTCGGCGCCCGGTACGCCGCGCTCGACGTCTACAACATCTTCACGACGGCCTACGACGTCGACGACCTCACGGCCCTGCTCGCGTCCGTTCCCATGGAGAAACTCTCGGAGGCGCTGTACTCCGGCTCGACCGATGTCGGCCTCTGGCTGAAGATCAAGACCCTGCTGAAGAGTGCCGGCCACTGGGGCACGATACTCGATCTCTATCGGACGAAACGGCTCGCCGACGACGTGCTCGACCATTACGAGTCCTATCCTTCGAGTCCGGACGGGTTCGAAGCCTGGCAGCGCGAGCGCGATACGCTTCTCGATCGCGTCTACGAGACGACGGGTGCCGAGCCGAAATATTAAGCCGGACACCAATAGGTCGCGTTAACTTTGGCGTGAGTTGTGGTAGACGGCGAAGGCTTCGAGCCAGTTTTGAGCAGTCTCTAGCTCGACATGGCTGAAACTATTTGAAAACGATGATGTTCGTCGTTCTACCTCACGAAAGACACGTTCGATGGCATTCCGATTTCCGTGCGCGAGTATCTGAAATCGGTAGCCATCTTCGGCCAAGACTGGACTCAAGTAATCGGCGTCATCAACGAGAAACAGCACGTCGTTGAGCTGATAGCGTCGATGGAGCTCGTCCAGAAACCATCGCGTTGTCTGTTTCGTCGCCGTTGGAAACAGACTGACGTGGAGGATTTCGTTTGTTTGCGGATCGACAGCACCGTACAGCCAGAACTCCTGGCCGTGCAGGCGGATCATTTTCTCGTCAACCGCAAGCTGATCCGCAGTAACCGTCGAGATCGGCTGTAACTCTGCCTTGTGAACCCATTTGTGGATCGCCACGTGACTCCGTTGGACTCCCAACTCATCGAGAAACTGACTGGCATCCCGTAATGACATACCCGCCAAGTGACATCGGATGCCCACTTGAATCGCCCACTCGGGAGTCCGCCGACGCTCCACAAACGACAAATCTATCCACGTGATACTCTCGCTGAGGCGTTCGATCTCGGGCATGGACACTCAGAGAACGAACGCCTCATCCTCTAACTTAACGCGACCCACCAATATTCAGCTAGATTTAAGTATCGCTATCGGGAACTTTCTTGTAGGCACGCGCCAGGTGGGGTTCGCACGGCGACGGGATCGGTGGGGCGACCCCGTCGCGATCGTGCGACACCAGGTTCGTGCAACCTCACAGGGGGATCAACAATGCACGCACTGCGGACAGACGACACGGCGGTATCGGAAGTCGTTGGTGTCGTTCTGATGGTCGCAATCACGGTGTTGCTCGCGTCGACAGCAGCCGTGTTCTTCCTCGAATTCGGGAACGAATCGGGTCCGACGACACCGCCGACTGCTGCCTTCGAGACGGACTACTCCTCGGGGCCTTCCGACGTGGTCACGTTTTCCCACCAGTCGGGTGATAACCTCGAAGCGTCCGAGCTAACGCTCGTCATCGAGGACGCGAACGTATCGGCAGCCAACGGACGACACGACGTACAACCCATCGTGACACAGCCAGAGCTGAGTGCCGGCAGTTCGATCAAGGTGTCGAATAGTTCGCTGGCGCCCGGCTCGAACGTCGATCTCAGCGGGGCGACGATCACCCTCGTCTGGGAGGCACCGGGCTCGACCAAGACCACGACGCTGGCGGAGTGGTCCGGTCCGGACGCCTGATCGCCACGCTGTCTTTTTCGCCCCAGAAAGCCACGCTGTTAACTGTCGAGGACAGCTTCTGCCGTCCGTTTCGCGTCCCGAAGCCGTCCGGGGATACCGGCTCGCTCGGTGTAGGTCGCACAGACGTGAATCCCATCGGGGAACGAGACGGTATCGAGCGCGTTCCAGCTCGCGTCATAGGCGGGCATCCCCGGCCGCCAGCGGGTGACGTGCAACGGTCGTGCCGAGAAGCCAGTGATCGACTCGAACTCCTCGGCTGCCAGCTCGCCGAGCCGGTCGTCGCTCTCTTCGACCAGTTCGGGCGAGCGCGATCCGCCGAGATAGGACGTAAATACGCCCTCGCGGTCGAGCATGCTCGCGTTCCAGGTCAGCCCCAGCGTCTCGTACCCTTCACTATCGAGGATCTGACAGCCGTGTCCCACCCGGCCGTAGTTGGATTCCAGGTGGACGACTGCGAGTGGATTGTACGTCAACCCGCCGAGGACGTCCGTAAGCTCCTCGTCGAGCGGTTCGAGCAGGTCGGCCGTGATCGGTGCCGGCGTCGTCACGACAATCTGGTCGACGGCCGTCGTCCCGTCGGCGGTCACGATCTCGAAGCCATCGCCGTCTTCGCGGACAGCTTCGACGGCCGTCTCGAAGTGGATCGAATCGGCGTAGCGGTCGGCGATCGCCTTCGGGAGCGCCTGTAACCCTTCCTCCAGCGAGACGATGGGCGGGATGTCGACACCTTCGAGTAGCTTCCGGGCGACCGCCAGCAGGATCGAGCGGTCGATCCCGCGCTTTTCGAGGGCCTTGCCGACCGAGTGACGGACGAGCATCTCGTCGGCGTGCGCGCCGTACAGCCCCGTGTACAGCGGCGAGAACAGCGTCCGTTCGGCCTCTCTGCCGAACTTCCGTGCGAAGAACGCCGCGACGGTCTCGTCCGGCTGTGGCGGACCGGTCAGCGGCTCGGCCAGAATCCGGGCTTTCCCCCGCCAGGAGATGAGATCGGTCGTGATCGACTCGCGGATAGAGAGCGGTGCGACCCGCAGCCGACCGTCGCGAAGGACGAACAGCGGTTGATCGTCGTGGCCCTCGAAGCGCTGCTCGCGGAGGTCGAACTCGTCAATCCAGTCTTCGATCAGCTTCGAGCCGCGCAGCCGCTGCGGGCCGAGATCGAGGACGTGCCCGTCGACCCGACGCGACCGGACGATCCCGCCCGGTTCGTCGCTCGCCTCGAAGGTGTCGACGGTCGCGCCGCGCTCGCGGAGTTCGTGTGTCGTTGCCAGTCCGGAGATCCCTGCGCCGATTACACCGACATGCATAGTTAGCTGCGACCGTGGTCGGTCGCGGTGTTCGTGCTGGTACTGCGGGACCGACGTATATCGGTGTGTCGAGATCCTACTGTCGCGCATACCAGTCGTATGCGACCATCAGGAGGACGAACACGGCGATTCCGGTGGTGAAAAGTGCCTCGCGCGGGGGGAAGCCGATCTGACTGACCAGGACGGCTGCCAGCGCTCCCAGCAGGACGACCCCCGCGACTCCCAGTGCAACCGGCGAGTCGGCGAGTCGATCGCGTATCGCTTTCGCGCGTTCCATACCCGATCTGGGACCGCTCCAGGCAAAAACACACCACCCATCTAGTTCGACTGCAGTTGCTCGACGACCGCACGGGCCAGCCGCTCGAAGTCGGCCGTCTCGGGGACGACGTCGACGTCGATCCCGTTCGATTCGGCCGTCTCCTTGGTCGGTGGACCGATCGTACCGACGACCGCCTCGTTCAGCCCGTCGATCGCCGCCTCGCGGACGCCGCGCTCAGTTGCCGCTTCCAGGAAGTGCTCGACGGTCAGCGACGAGGTGAACAGCGCGGCGTCGAGCTCGCCTGCGGCCGCCATCTCGGCCGACTCGCCGGCACCGTCGGGACGGACCAGCCGGTAGAGCACGGTCTCGTGGACGTACCCGCCGGCCTCGAACAGTCCGTCGACGAGTACCGGGCTCCCGTGGTCGCTGCGAGCGAGTTCGACGCGCGCGCTCTCGACCTCGCTTTCGAGTGCCTCGACCAGCCCCCCGGACGTGTAGGTCTCGGGGACCACATCGACCTCGAATCCCGTGTCTCGGAGGGCCTGGGCGGTCGTCTCGCCGATCGCACATATCGTCGCGTCGTCCGGCGTCCACTCGGTGTTCGCGACGAGATCGACGCCGGTCGTGCTCGTGAAGACGACGACATCGGCGTCCGAGCGCGGCGTCGATCCGGCGGGTTCGACCGCGAGCATCGGGTCGGCGATCGCTTCCATGTCCAGCGATTCGAGCAGTTCGACGGCCCTCGCGAGTCGATCGTCGTCGGGCCGGAAGACCGCCACGCGAGGCACCGTCGTCATTCGTCTTCTGCCTCCGCGACGGCCTGTTCGATCAGTTCGGCCGCGCCCTGTTCGCGGAGTTCCTCGGCGAACTCGCGCGCAGCGTCCGGATGGCGGTGGATAGGCAGATCTCGCGTGGCCGTGACCTCGTCACTTCCATCGCGGCTCGAGACGCGGGCCGTGGTCCGGACCGTGCTGCCCTGGACCGTCGCGTGGACGCCGATCGGCGCGATACAGCCGCCACCCAGCGTCGCCAGGACGGTGCGTTCGACTGTCGTCGCGACGCGCGTCGGCGGCTGGTCGATCGCGTCGTTGATCGTCTCGGCAATCTCGCCGTCGGGCGCGGTGACAGCGATAGCTCCCTGTCCGGGGGCAGGAACGAACCGGTCGGGGTCCAGTTCGACGGTCGAGACGTGATGATCCAGACCGAGTCGCTTCAGGCCCGCGGCCGCCAGCACGATCGCGTCGTATTCGATTTCGGCGTCACGTTCGAGTGCGCGACGTTCGACCTCGGCGAGGCCGTTGAACCACTCCTCGACCGTCCGGTCGTAGGGGTGTTCGTAGTCTTCGTCGTCGGCGTGCTCTTTGCGCTCGCTTTCGGCGTCGCTGCGGTCAGCGTGCTCACGCTGGAGTGTCGGGGCCAGCAGCTTCTCGATCCGGGTGTCGACGTTCCCGCGGAGCGGTTCGACGTTCAGATCTGGACTCTCGGCCCGCAACTGGGCCTCGCGTCGGAGACTGGACGTGCCGATAGTTGCGCCTTCCGGGAGTTCCTCGAGTGTCTTTCCGTCGGGTGTTACCAGCACGTCGCTTGCGGGGCCTCGACCGGGGACGCCCGCGACGACCATGCTGTCGCCGCCCTCGGTCGGCACGTCTTTCAGCGAGTGGACGGCAGCGTCGGCGTCGCCGTCGAGTACCCGTTCGTCGAGTGCGCGGACGAACGCGCCGGTCTTGCCCAGTCGGTGGATCAGTTCGTCGCGGATCTGGTCGCCGGTCGTTTCGACTTCGATCAACTCGACCGACCGTCGCCGACCTTCGAGCGCCTCCTTGACCGTGGCCGCCTGTCGAAGCGCGAGATCGGAGCCACGTGTCGCGAGCCGGAGCGTGCTGTCGCGAGAGCTCATTGTTCGTATCTCGGCGGCCGGGAGTGAAAAGCCCACCAGTTCGGGTCGATGGCGCTCGTCCATGTCCACGTTCGCACAGCGGACGGATCGGCGGTGCGCTCGACGGGCGCGCTACCAGGGCTCGTCTTTCAGCCCGAGATAGTACGCGACGACGTTCGTCCCGACGTGCAACAGCGGCGTGAGAACGAGGACGACCGCGAGCACCGGGGCAGTGAACGTCTCCCCGAACCAGCCCGGCGCGAGGATCGCGGTCGGGACGAGCGCGCCGACGACGAAATCTAGCTGGTCGAGGCCCGGGAACGCCGCGCCGCGATCGCGTCCGCTTCGGCGTTTGATAAACGAGGCAGTGATATCTCCCGCCATCGCCCCGGCCGCGAGCGTGACGGCGGCGACGATCGGGAACTCGGGGACGGGAACGGCGAGCACGTCCGTTGCTGCCGGCTGGACGGCGTTCAACGCGAGCGCCAGCGCGAGTCCGGTTGCGGTTCCGCCGACAGTCCCGCGCCAGGTCTTGCCGTCGCCGAGCAGGCGTCGGTCTCCCCAGGTCCGTCCGCCGTCGATCGGTCGACCGCCGCCGAACAGGACGGCCGCGTTGTTCGGCACGTAGGCGGGCAACATCGCCCAGAACGCGACGACGACTGTCTCGATGACGTCCATTAGCGGCGGCGTCGTAGCGCCCGGACTTAACGGGTGGGGATCTTTCGTCGTCGGCCGTGTGGATCGATCCGGGAACCGCGAGGAGAGGGGGCCGCAAACGACTCCGACAGCCGACAGTATATACCCGTGGGAGCCGTTGGCTCGTTTATGCCTCTGAAAGGGTCGGGACCGGCTCGGATGCGCGAGATCGATCGCTACGACGGTGGCGTCGGCTGGATCGCCCACCCGGACGAGCAGATGCAACGCGCCAGCCACGCTGTCGTCGGCGAAAACGGTGGCGTCTGGGTTCTCGATCCGGTTGACACTGACGGCGTGGACGACCTCCTGGCGGAGTACGGTGAGGTCGAAGGCGTCGCCGTCCTGCTGGATCGGCACAAGCGCGACGCGGCCACGGTCGCGCGCCGGCACGACGTGCCGGTGTACGTCCCCGAGTGGATGAGCGGCGTCGCGTCGGAACTCGACGCACTGGTCGAGCGCGTCCACGTCGACCTCGGCGACTCCGGGTTCGGCGTCCACGAACTCATCGACACGCCGCTCTGGCAGGAGGCGGTCCTCTACGGCGAACACGACGAGACGCTGGTCGTCCCCGAGGCGCTCGGGACGGCCGAGTACTTCCTGACGGGCGAGGAAACGCTGGGCGTCCATCCCGCGCTGCGCCTGAAGCCGCCCCGGTCGCTCCGACGGTTCGCTCCCGAGCGCGTGCTCGTCGGTCACGGTGAGGGCGTCCTCGGGGACGCAGCAGGAGCGATCGCGGACGCGCTCAGGGGCGCTCGTCGGCGCGCACCCCGACTGTACGCCGAGACCGTTCGCTCGATGCTCTTCGGATGATGGAAACCCGATACATCACTGAGGGGCTACTCGAATACCTACTGGAGTACGCGGGCGACCGCGATCCGCAGTCGGTGACGGTCTCGCTCGATTCGACGCCGGCCGGGGAACTCGGCGTCGACGACGTCGATCCGGAGACGCCGGTGTTCACCCACGTCTACCTGCCCCAGGCCGGCTCGTCGGTCAACGCCGTCTTCGGGATGGATCTGGGAACGCCGGTCGGCCAGACGGACGGACGGTTCGTCTCGCATCCGACCGGTGAACTGAGCGTCTCCGAGACCGACGACCTCCACGCGGTCGTGTTCGTCGCCGTCCCGCCGTGGGATCGCGAATCGCTCGCGGCGTTCGACCGCAGCGGTCGCCGCCTGCCGGTCGAGGTGCTCGCGGTCGAACCGCCCGAAGGCGTGCTGTGACTGTCTCCGAAATTCGTGTCGCTGCTACTCTAAATACCCTAGATCCTGCAGCTGCTCTGCGATCTCGGCGAACTGCGCTTCCGTGAGCTGCCCCTCTCGCTGGTGTTCGATGACGATACTCCGCAGGAGGAATCGGACGAGATCGCTCGTGCTGGAAAAGCTCGTTCCCTCGATCGTCTCCTCGACGCGGTCAGCCAGGTCCTTCGGGATCGAGACGGTGGTATAATCGGTCATAGACGACTCTGAGGGCAGCGCGGGGGATAGGCGTTGTGTCGCGACTCCGGGTCGTGTTCACCCATCCTGGTTCCGTCGTGTTCGCCCGTCGCCGTGCTTAGTGTCGCGATTACGCCCGTTGTTCGTCCAGCCACGCGAGCAATTCGTCGGCGACGACCTGGGGCTGTTCGACGTGGACGAGATGGCCGCTCTCGACGGCGCGGTGCTCTCCCCGCGGTAGCTGTTCGGCCAGCTGCCGGCCGGCTTCAGGATCGACGATCGCGTCCTCGACGCCGTGGAAAACGAGTGCTGGCGTCGTCACCTCGTAGAGGTCGGTCAGGTCGGCCTCGCGCATGGCGGCCAGCTGTCCGTCCCAGCCCGCCGGTCCGGCGTCGTCCGCCCCTCGCCACTCGACGATACGGCTGATCTCGTCCGGATGCGACTCGACGGTGCCGGGCGCGAACGCGACCGAAAGCGACCGTTCGAGCGCGTCTGGGTCGTCGCGAGGTGCGCGCAGCCGATCGAGCGCGTCGAAATCCACGTCCGACGGAGACGTGGGGGTCCCCACCAAGCCGATCGACTCGACCCGACCGGCCCGGCGGGCGTACTCGACGGCGACGACCCCGCCGAGACCAGCCCCGAGCAGATGGACCGAGCGGGCGCCGTGCTCGGACAGGACGGCGTCGAGATCGGCCGTGAGGTCCGCGACAGTGTAGGGGCCGTCGGGAGCGTCCGACTCTCCGGTCCCGCGGTAGTCGAAGACGACGACCTCGTACTCGCGTGCGAGCGGCGTGACGAGATAGCTCCATTGCCAGGCCCCGAGGCCGGCACTGCCACAGCAGACGACGGTCGGTCCGTTGCCGTGGACAGCGTACTCGATCGCGACGGATCCGTTATGCGCGGTCGGCATGTGCTGTCGTTCGTCGCCGGCATTCGTGTGGGTTTCGACCGACGAGCGAAACGATTCGGCTCCGACCGGAACGTGCCGATCCGGTTCCGTGTCGGTCGTGGGCACCGGGACACGTGACGATCCGGTTCCGTGTCGGTTATGGACGCAGAGACGGTATCCGTCAGTATGAGCGACGAGGGTAGTCCCCGGCAGGTCGGCGATCCCGACTACCACAGCGTCAATCACACCGCCGTCCAGACCTGTGGGTGGACCGACAACGCCCTCCAGGGTGAGGGCAAGTGTTACAAATACGCGTTGTAACTATCCCCAATCGGTATAACAAACGCGATTGAATAGGGGAGTATGGGGACGGACGATCCAGAGCACCGTGCAGAGATAGCCCGTGACCGAATCCTCGAAGCGGACATTTTCGAGGCAGACAAAGAGCCAATGGTCGAGTTCCTTGACGCGATTCATCCGGACGTGCCGACTGAGGTATTCGTGAACGGGAACGGGGACCGCGAACAGAAAAGCCACGGCACAGTAGCTGCATACGGCCAGGGATTGAAGCGATTCGGAGAGTTCGCAGAGCAACCACTAGTTGAGATGGACGTAACGGACGTGAACACGCTATTCCAGTCCTTAGAGTCCGGTGAGCACCCGGATGTGAAAGACAGTGGGTACCAGAAATCAACCCTCTCACAGTGGCAGTCTGCCGTGACGAAATTCTTTGAGTATCATTCAGAGCTAGGCGTTGATCCGGCGGAAGTGGTTGTGAGAGCACAGGAAAAAACGTCGGTTGACGACCGGGATATGTACACCCGCGAGGAAGTGGAACAGTTACGTGACGCGGTGAGCAACGCACGGGATCGGTGTATCCTCGAATTGCTGTTGAACACGGGCCAGCGAATCCGAGCCATTCAGACACTCCGAATCAAGGATGTCAAGCCGGATGAAGGGATTTACTACCTCAATACGGACGTGAACGGACTCAAAGGTGCCGAGAAGACCGGGCGAAAACGTCCGTTGCTTGGTGCACAGCGGGCGGTGTACGACTGGCTGCAGAACCACCCGACTGGCGACCGTGACGACTACCTGATTACCGTCTTGCCGAGTGCGAACCGTGGCACGCCCGGCGGAATGCTGTCACAAGACGCGATCCGAACCCGATTGAAGATTCTCGCGGATCGGGCGGACATTGAGAAGCCACCGAACCCCCACAACTTCCGCCACTATTTCGTCACGACGTGCAAGCGAGATTACGACATGGACGAATCCACAATCAAGTATCTCATTGGGCACGGGCCAGGCTCGAAGGTGATGGAAACTACCTATCAGCACTTGAGCGACGAAGACCACATCAAAGAGGCAGAGATAGCCACCGGCAGGCGCGAGGAAGAGGATACCTCACCGTTGACGCCACAAGTCTGTCCGACCTGTAAGGAACAGTTGAAACCGAACGCGAAAGCCTGTCCGTCGTGTGGAACGGTCTTCGCACCGGACGCGAAACAGGCACAAGAACAGATAGAAGACTCTGTGCAGGACGCGAAAGACGACGCCGACAGTCTGCAGGAGCACAAGGACTTGGACAGAGTAGAGCGACTAATCCGCGAGAACCCCGAGTTGGTTGACGTGCTCGAAAGCATGGTTGACGATTAGGCCAGTCGTGGCTACACCCACGCCAGACCCGGCTATTTCTCGGCAGTGGTGAAGGGGATTCATCGTCTTGGGCAAGAAATCGAATCTGAGGCAAATGCGCGCCTCTGAGAGGAATCGGGTGTTTCGACCTATTGGAACCTAGTCTATTGCCGACTTATTACACAAGTCGTGACTGAATCCACCACATCACCCTGATACTGGCCTATATCCACCCTGGCCATTCGGGTATTAGTGCTATCTTCTCTAAACAAACTACTATGCGAATCGAAGCAACGAACGGCACCGAACACAAGGTGTGGCTCACCGACAGTGAGTTAGAACAGCTCCGGCGACACGCTGGCAACCCACGGAACGATCTACTCATTCAGTTGGGTGGCTATGTCGGACTCCGGGCCTTCGAGATACCACAGATACAGCCCAAGCACATCAAGCGGACAGACGACGGCGAACACTACCGCCTCCGTGTGCCGGAAGGGAAGGATACGACAGGCAACGGTGGCAAGCCACGGGACGCTTACTTGTTAGAGTCAACCGAACGGGATCTACACCAATACCGACAGGCGAATGATCTACGCCCGAGTGACCCATTCATAGACCTGTCTGAGAGTGGCGTGAGAGCCGTCGTGAAACGTGTGGCAGAACGCACAGCGGAAGCGACCGGCGAAGAGGATTACCAGTATGTCTCAAGCCACGACCTACGCAGGCGGTATGCACAGCGGTTGCTGGTTGATGAGAGCATGAACCCGCGTGTTGTCATGGCAGTGGGTGGGTGGGACAGTTGGCAGGCGATTGAACCGTATCTTAACGCACCCTCTGAGCAAGTGATAAACGACGCCTTCGAGGGTGTGAGTTTCTGAAATCGCCCCTGGCCCTGTCGGTTTTTACTAGCGAATGACGAATATACGCATATGGCTGATGAACAAACCGTCTTATCTGACGGAACGCGGGTGAGTGACGCCTTCGGCGGTGCTGAAACGTATATCGAGAACCAGCAAGAAGAGCAAGACGACTCTGAGAAGCAAGACGAACGGGAAAACACCCAAGACAACGGCCCTGAAACCCCACAGGGAACGCCGCCAGATCCGGAGAATGGCCCCGATCCAAGCCCGGACTCTGCCGGGCTAGGGACGCCCGACTTTGTGGACCGGCTTACAGACAGTCCGCTTGATACAGTGCGTAATGCGATTGGTGAGGGGATTGATCGGGCGCGTGAACTAGCCGAAGAACAACGAGATCAACAACAGTCAGATTCAAGCGGGCGAACGCCACGCGACCCGTCCGAAGGAATCCCGAGCGGTAGTGAGACAATCCAAGACGGGCAACCAGAGGAATCCGCGAGCGAACCCACACAACCCGTTGATCAACAGCAACCAGAAGACGCGCTTCAAGGCGTCAACCTCAACGAACTGTCGCCAGAGCGGGCGCGTGAGTTGATCGGTGAAGGCGAAGGCTTTGGGAAACAGCAATACCAAGGTGCGAGCACGGACATCCCGCTTGATGAGCAGCGGCGTGCGACTGGCTCACCGGTGCGCCCGTCCGATCCAGCCTTTGACGCACAGGCAAGCCTACAGCAGCTTGCCTACGCCGTGAATAACCCCACCATTGACCCGTCCGTTGAAGCCCAAGCCCGGCTTGCCCAACGGTCCCCGCTTGAGTTGCGAGCCTTGGGTCTTTCTGGCGGTGAAATCCGTAGCATTAGCCCGGCAATCGAGAACGCTGACGACCTCGCTAAACCAGACTTGTTTGACGAGACGTTTGGTGCAGAGACGGCCAGGGGGTACAGTGAACGCAAAGAAGAGCAGTTACGGCAGGCGAACCGTGGGGCACCCCGGCGACGGCAAGACGAACCCGAACAAGTCCAAGAGCAACTTGCAGAGATCCGGCAGGGGGCGGCAGAGCGGTTTGATGAAGAGTTCAGTACGGTGGATATCGGTACGGGGGCGGTGCAGTTGGAGCGTGACGACGGCGAAGTGACCCCAACACTTCGCCCTGGTATCCGGCGGCAAATCCAGAGTGAACGGTTACAGAGCCTTCAAGAAGAGACAGCCCAACAGATAGCCGATCAGACAGGGGCGGACCTTACTGCCGAAGATATCCAACTAGACTACCGTGGCGGCTTTGAGACAGAGGTAACAGAATCCGGGCAACGGCAAGCAATCGCGTCCCAACTGAGCGGGGAACTGCCGATTGACCTACAGTCGAGTGATGTGCGACTCACTGAGGGTGGCCGTGGGTACGGACTCACCGAAGGCGCGCAGGCAGACCTACAGCAGACACGGCGTGAGCAGATTGCGACAGAGTTGAACCCACAGATACCGAAGATCGACGTAGGAGCCGATGATGTGACGCTTGACGACGGACAGGCGCGACTCACAGACGACGTGCAGAACCAGATTGCACAGCGGCAGGACGCCGCGCTTGACCTTGCCGGTGGCTTTGCTGAGGCAAGCAGTCAACAGGTGGCAGACGCGCTTGAGACGATTGGGAGTAACATCGACGCCCTTGTTGGCGACGGGGACGCTACTCAGCCGGTTGATGAACAGACGGACGGCCAGCCACCGGCACCGGACCTTGGCGCAATCGGTGTTGATCCCGAAGGCAGTGTTGACGATCCAGCAGACATAGAGGCAGAGGGGGATGTGTTCGAGGGTGATATCTACCGCCCGGATCAATCCAGATTTACCCAATCGACCGTGCAGACGCCAGAAAGAGGGGCAACCGGGATCGGTGGCTTGGTGGGTGCCTTCGGGCCGAACGCGATTGCAGACGCGAGCGCGAGAACGACAGCACAAGTCAATCAGGCGATTCCGTATGTGGGTGAATCTGTCGGTGAAGGAATCAATATCGGCGTGGATATCCTCGGCGCACCGATTGATCTTGCACAGGGTGACGATCCCGACATTAGCGGTGAAGGGCAGTTAGGTGAGACAGCCGGGGAGTTGACGACTGGCTTGGGCCGTGGCGGTAGTATGCTACTCTTTGGCCTGCCAGCCGCCGGACGGACAGCCGTGAATGTCGGGACAGACGCCGCCGAGTTCACCTATGAGAATCCGACAGACGCGCCGGGTGCCGCCCTTGATGTTGGGCAGACAGTGGCACAGCAGCAAGCCGAGTATGCCCAAGAGAACCCGGCCAGATTCACGGGAGAGTTATTGACCGGGGCTGCCGCTGGATACGGTGTGAGTGCAGCAGCGACACGCGCCGGACTCTTGAGCGGGCGCGCCGGGGAGTTCCTTCGCCGGGTTGATCTTCCCACGCGGACAGCACGCCGCTTGCGTGCCGAGAGCCGTGGACTTCGAGGAGCCGATACATCGGACCTCTCCCGTGACTCCTACATTCGGCAGTTCCGCCAGGGTGACAGTGACGTTGATCCCACATCAACACCAATCCCTGGCAGTGACACACTCCGGCAGTTCACAACCGACAATCGCGGACAGTTACAGATTGGACGGCAGCGGAGTCAGACGCCAGATGTGGACGGTGACGATATGCCAGATATCGCCGGGACGCGCCCGGACGTTGACCGGCGTGATCCCGTGACTGGTAGTCCTGGCTCACGCGGTGGCCGAAGTGGACGCGGTGGCAGTGGTCGATCTACAAGCGGACGCACAGGCACACGCGGGACAGGCAGCCGAACCGGGCGAAGCCGTAGCGGTGACTTCGAGACGACGGCAGCGGATATCAGCACGCCCGGACTCTCGCCACTGTTCGGTGCTGAAATCGGTAGTGCAGTTACTCGGCTAGAGCAAGCCCAACAGCCAGCGGCGACGGAAGAGGCAACGACACCGCCCGGAACCCGCGAAGACACCACACCGTTTGATCCGGTGACAGAGACGACCGAACGGACGGCACAGGCACAGGAATCCACACTGGATATTGCCGCCGGGTTCCGTGACAGGGCCGACCAACTGCCGGATGTGTTCGAGGGGCTTGACGGGCGGACAGATATCCGTGCAGACGTAGGCACAACGCCGACGCTGGATATCGACACTAGCCAGCAGTTGCGGACCTTTGAGACGCCAACGACCACAACGACGACCACGACAGACACGCCGACAACGACCACAGACACACCCACAACTGGCGGGCCGGGTGACCCAACAGGTGGCGGTGGCACCGGACGCCCGCCGTTTGATCCACCGACTGGACGCCCGCGAACGCCGGGACTGCCGGATCTAGACCTCGGTGGCGACAGTGACGACGACGGCAGGGCGCGCTTTGAGCAGTTCGGGGAAGGCTATGAAGTCGAGTTCCTTGACCCACTCCAAGGCAACGGTGACAGTGATACCGACAGCCTGCCAGGATTCGGGAATCTGCTGTAAGGGAGTGGAATCGGACACTCTCACCCCTACACTTGAGACGGGGAGAACCACCACTTAGCGAATATCCGAAAAAGACACTCTGAAAGTACGGAAAACACAACGCACAAGGCTTGTACCACATCATGACGACGGAACTACCACGACACCTTGACCGCGAAACGATGGAACAGCTCGCCAGAGAGTGCGACACGATGTTTGAATTTACCCAAGAGGCTCGAATCGGACGGGGTGACGCCCGACACTTCCTGCACCAACTGGGGATCGACGCCGAGTTTGACAAACCAGCCGATACGCTGGTACAGGAAAATCTGTAGTACGCATAGGACGGTAGGCCCGTGTGTATGTGTGTGTCCCCATCCCTTCGAGCCACATAGTACGACCGTCCACCGACAGACGACAGACACCGCTTCGCACGTTCTTACCCTAACTGTAGTCCCCGATACCGTGTATGTATCAGCGACAGCGTTAGGAATCCAGAGCAGTCTTGCCTTTCGCGTGTTGTCCGTTATAGGGTTGCTTATCCGATTCACTCACAGCCGCCTAATCGCCGGACAGTAGCCGATTCACTGGCCGTAGATGTGACCCTGCCGCCAGTCCCACCCTGCACCCACTACAACTTGGGTACCATTCTGCTCTATACGTTATATTGATACATTGTATGCCGCTTGCTTGTGGTAGTGGTTCGTTCTGAATTTCTGTTCTGTGAAGTCTGTGCCGCCCGTATTACCCTGTCCTGGTAGAATGTCCTCTATCCATACATCGGGGAGTGGTGTCTGATACGTGATAGTCAAAAGTGCCGAAACAGACACTACCAAGAGTCGTTGATCGGATTGGTACCCGACACGTCCACTTCGGTAGCGACGTTTCCAGTCGGTTTGTCGTCTGCCTCGAAGGTGTAGCGAATGGTATCACGGAAGATTGGGAACTGTGCTTGCTCCCTGTTTTCGACGCCTACGTAGTCCCATACGTCGAATGGTTCCCCACATTCGGTGCAGTACCACTTTCCATCTGGTAGTTCGACAGTATCACCGTTGTCTGTCTCAAACCAGTCGTGTAGGTCGTCGTTGCCACACTCAGGACACTCTTTGACGTTTTCCTGAATCACCGTAAACCAGCGTAGCAGCAGCCGTAGCGCCTTTGGGAACCCGCCGGTCACTTCGGCACCGTTCAACCGTTCGGCCAGTTGGTACACCCTGTCTCTCTCTTCACGACTGATTCGCGGGCGAAAGGTGCGATCTCGACTCATTGGTATCCACTCCAGATTGAATACGCCACAACGCCGAGAATAGCCAGCACAGGCATTAGGACGCCTAAAATCAGATACCACCCTTCGACGGTACCAGTCCGGTCTATGCCCGATAACTCCCCCAACACACTGTTCGCAATCCAGCCGGTGACGGCAACGATCCCGCCGAAGGTGAGCAACGCTAGGGCTAGGTCCGCGCGCCCGGTGCCGCCGTGGGTTCCACTCATTGTCTCAATCCTCCCGCCACCCGCCAAGCGGGTTTCTGCCGGTGTAGGCTTCCGCGAGTTCCCGCGCTACGTCAGCCCGTGATAGGTCGTCTGTATCAACCCCAAGCGACTCTGCCACCGCTTGCTCTGCCTCTTGCCACACCTGTTGATCGGTTTCACGCCGGAGTTGGACATTCAACAGTCCGGTGCGTTGTCTCTGGCTCATGCTTCGATCTCCCTGAATGGTTTCTCTTCCCCGAGATATTCAGCACAGATTTTAGCGAGCACTTCTCCTTCGCGGGCGCTTCTCCCCATGTCTTGCCTAACTTTCGCTTCCGCACGTTCCCACAAGTCACGTTCCGTATCCGAGTATAGGGCAATACCCTTCTCCGGTCGGTGTTGACTCATTACAATTGGTAGAAGGGACTAAAATCAGTTATAATAGGACGGCCAGGGTCAGTCCTCTTCCGGCAAGGCGTCAGTCACTGATTCAGTCCGTTGTATCTGCACGTCGAATGCTCCAATATCCCGATCCATCTCAAGGGCTGTTTTGAAAGCTGCTTCATCAAGCGCCCGTTGGATCAAATTCTCAAAGGTGCCAATCCCGTAACTAGTGGCGTACAAAATCAGCAAGTCCACAATGCCTTCGTGCATTAATCCACCAATGTGCTCGTCGCCTTCGGAGAGATTAACGTCCGATAGGTCTTTTAGAAGATCCTGGTCTTTCTCAGACAACCAGTCCGCTACCCCCTCAAATTGATAGTATGATGAGAGCGGTTTCGTAGCAAGTAGGCGGTCTTTTTCAGACAGATTCCAAATGAGTTGAAAATCCATCAGCGCGCTTTGGATGTTTTTCCTGATTTGAAACCTCAACTGTCGTTCCCTATCGTCATCAAACTCTTTTCCAAATAGGTACTCTCTCTGCGATTTTGTGAGGAAGCTCCGGCCCGGCACTTGGGGGATCTCGCTATCGTCAACCATTGCGTTATGAATATAGGAACGCCCCATTATATACTTTACCCTAGCCATAATATGTCTGAGATAGAACGACGCCGTGGCTGTTCGACGGTAGAAAGTTGGACGGAAAACAGCCCGCCCACGTCCTACACACGTGGATCAACGGGCTGTTTTGGCATAAATGCGCCGTTTAGCAGAGTAGGCCGGTCGCGGCGACGTTCGCACCCTGGTATCCAATCATGGCGACGAACGAACACCGCTCCCGGCCTAGCGGGAGTACGAACGCGGAGGACAGTAAAGACACCGAAGAAGCGAGCAACTGGCCCAAGCGTGGCGTGGCCCACTGGCTGTTTCGAGCACCGCCAGAGGCTAGTTTCGCGGAGGTTATCGAAGCCTACCATACGCACGACAGTCCGGCGGACGTGTGGGGTGAGCGGTGATGGCTGCCTCTCAATTTACAGACGACGGTTTTCGTCCGGGCAACGACGGCCAGAGTCCACCAAACCACGACACTATCACTCACGGCAGCGCTAGGTTCCTTCTCTGGATTGGGCAACGCCGGGAACGCGAGGAGGGGTTTAATCCTGACCTTGACGACCTACCGGAACTGTTCGAGGAATGGCAGGGCAAGCCGGGCGAACAGACGACGCTTATGGGGTGGCAAAATGATGAATGAGCGGGCGGACTTCTCTTGTCCGTCGTGCAACAGTAGCGACGTGTTCCGTGACAGTGGGAGTATCTTTGAGTGTCGGAATTGTGGCGAACGAATCCACGAGGCAGTGGGAGAGAACGCGGACGCGCTTGAGCGACTGTCTGACCGACACGACGACGCCGGGGCAATCGCCCGAACACTGCTTGAAACTGGGGGCGTGAGCGAATGATCCGGGACCGCCAGCTACGCCGCGAGTCGAGTCCGTCCACAGGGTGGCGAGAAGTCCGGCATATCATGGAAGTCACACAAGGTGGTCGCCATGAGTGACGTTGCCATAGGTGGTCAGGGGGTCGCCTGTCAATGCGCGCTCGCGCGAGGACAGGGGGAGGGTACCCCCAATTTACCCACCCCCCCTATGGTCGAAAACCCCCTGACCACCCTGACCACCCTGACCACTGGTCTGCGGCAAAACACAGTCTGTCTAAATCGACTGACAGTCTTGGCTACGTGCGTGCACCAAAGGAGGCGGTCGGCATGACCGAAGCGAGCTATGAAGAGTCATTCGCTGGCGGTGCCGTAACAATCCGCCTCGAAGTGGTGGCAACGAACACGTTTGATATCACCGTCCGGCACGACGGCACCGATCTTGACATACGGCGCTATCAGCGAGTCTTTGATTCGGGCCAGTATCCACGCCAACAGCGGGCGACTGTGGCGAACTGGATTCGGGACGAATTGTCAAAGGAGGCAGAGACGCTAAACCCGGACGCTATCCGCGAAGATGTGCACGACTGGCTGCAGGAACTCAAGAAGCAACTTGACGACGTGCACTTGGTCGGTCCGGACGCGAAAGAGATTATCGAGGGGACGCATACGCCGGTTGAAATCCGCCCGGCACCGGACGAAAACACAACGCTGCACGTCACGCTGGATTTTCGTGGTCAGACGGGCGATCTACAGTTTGACGTGGGTGTGTTGGTCAATGACGCCGCTGGCGAGTTGATGAACAAGATTGCCCACAATTTCTACGGCGAACGGGCGGAAGTCACAAGCGACGACTGGGAAGCGATAGCCGATTACTGGGCCGACCACAAAGAAGTCACTGCGGAAGTCGAACAGTCGGGGCAAGACGTGATTGCCGAGCGGTTCTTGGACTTCTTGGCTGATTCAATCCAGCCAACGCCGAACAGAGACGACATTGAGAACTCCCCACGAACAGCGTGGGTTGACAGCGACGGCGAAGGGGCAACCGGCACCCGCCTGGATATAGAGCCTGGTATGCCTGTCGTGTGGGTCACAGACGATTTCTTCCTCGATCAAATGGAAGCGGTGAGTCTGACGCTGGCAGACAAGTCAGAGTTGGTCAAGAAACTCAAGTCGTCGGGTGTGCTGCACGGTCAGATTCGGCCACGGTCATGGACAGACAACGGACGCCTTCGCGTGTGGGCTTTCAAGCCTGCAGCGGTGGGGATTGATCCGGACGATAGCCACCCTGGAAGTGAAGCAGCCACGTCAGAGGTGAAACCATGACTGAAGTGCTGAAGATTGACGGCTCACCCGGTGCAGGGAAGACGACGACTCTCAAGCGGAAACTCCGGGAAGAGAAGCGAAAGGGTGTCGGTCCAACAGGGTTCTGGTGGCTGAATTTCACGACATCCGGCAGAGCGGACGTGAAGCCAGAGTTAGTTGATGTGTTTCCGGAAGACGACGATGTGAAAAAGCGCGCGAAGACGGTGCACGGACTGGCGTTGTCGCTCTGCCTTCGCCACGACGTGATAGATGGCGATATTGACGATGTGGTGATTCAACAGGGTGGGTTCAAGGACGATGAAACCGATCCGTTCCAAGAGTTTTGCGACCGGCACGCTATGGGGTACGATCCGGACACCGCGAATCCTCGAAAGTTGCTTTCCGGTGAGAAACAGACCGAACAGACCGGAAACAAACTGTTCGCTATCAATGACTACCTGCGGCAGACATTCAAGCCGCCAGAACAGTGGCGGACAGCTCCGGTTGATATCCGAATCCCGGGCGACCGTGTTGAAACACTGCTGGAAGAGTGGGACAGTTTCAAGCGAACCGCCTTCGATGATCGGCTATTCGAGCACGGTGACTATCTGCAGGAAGCGATAGAGCGGAACTTAGTGCCGAATGTGGATGTGCTGTTGATCGACGAGTTCCAAGACTTGGCTCCGATTGAGTACAAACTGTTCAAGCAGTGGCGTGGTTCGGGCCAGATGAAGCGAATCTACATTAGCGGTGATCCGAACCAGTCTATCTATTCGTTTCGTGGCGGGACACCGCTGTACTTTGAAGAGACGGACGTAGCAGAGACAGAGACGTTGAAAGAGTCCTATCGGTGTCCGGAAGAGGTAGCACAGATAGCCCGGCAGATATTGGACAGCCACCCACAGACGGACGGCAGAGGCTTCAGTGGCAAAGACGACGGTGGCACGGTTGAATGGCTGGATGTACGGGATCGGTTCGGCCTTCGAGACGCCGTGATAGAGACAGCAAGCCAGTACGACCGGACGCCTTCAGTCATGTTGCTCACCCGGACGAACTACCACCTTCGCCGGGTGATGAATGTGCTGCAGGGGACTGGCGTACCGTTTGAAACTCTCGGCAAGCGTCAGGGGCTATGGGACGATGAAATGGGCCAATATCTCGCCTTCCTCGAATCTTGGCGAAACGACCGCCAGCAGTTTGCGAAGTCAAACGTCCGGCAAGTGCTCAAGGCCCTACCGGACGGCCAGGAACGAACGAAACAGTTGGGCAACGGTATGGGTGGGTTGATCGGTGCTGAAGCGGTCAGACCGGCCTTTGAGGACTTGACGCCACTGGAAACAGCACAACGGCTTGATATCCCACAGTGGAAGCTCACGGCCTTGGTGAATGCCCTCGAAGCGCCCGCGAGTCTGACGCCAGAGGAAGTCCGTGTTGGGACATTCCACACGGCGAAAGGGCTTGAGGCACCGGCAGTCTACCTATTCGCCAGTACGAGCACGCGAAGTGTGCAGCGGTATCACCGGAACGACGACCACGCGGCAGAGGAACACCGGACCTACTACGTCGGGGCAACGCGAGCCAGCGAAGAACTGCACATCATTGAGACATTCTTTGACGGGCCGATTGCCCCACCGATTGAATACATCAAACGTCGGGTGATAGCATGACTCTGAAAATAGTCGAGGGTGCCTATCCGTTCGTTCTCACCGGCTTTGAGTCGTGGGTGACGTGGGAGTACATTGATGGACGGAAGCAACCCTTCAGCCCGTGGTCTGACGCCGAGAATGAGTACAGTTGGTCCGATCCGGAGAACTTCACCGACTATGAGACGGCAAAGAAGTGGGGAGATATGCACCCGGAACTGGAAGGCGTTGGCTTTGTCGTGCAGCGACAGGGTGACGCCTATCAAGAGCCAGCCGATCCGGTTTTCTTGGTGGATCTAGACGACGTGGTTGATACAGAGACGGGTGAAGTCCACCCATTCGCGCTAATGCTGGTTGACCGGATGGACAGCTACGCCGATCTCTCTGTGTCCGGTAGTGGTATCCACATCTATGGCGTTGGGGAACTGCCGGACGGCGTGAAGACGATTCAAGACGACCTGCCAGCACATCCAGACTTCCCGAACGCCGAGATAGAAGTGTACGACGGCAAGCGATTTACGGCAGTCACCGGCACATGGCTGAATCGTAGCAATCGGGAAGTCACAGAGTGCGACTACTGGATTCGCCGTCTTTCACGCCGGTTTACCACGACAACACCCACGAACAACACACCCATAGAGACGCCGGATATTGACAACAGCGAATTTGACGATGTTGAGACGACAGACGATATTGACGAACTCTCGAAGGCAATCCAGAGTGTGGGTGAATCGGATCTTAGGCTGAAATCGACTGAAACGCGCGAGCGGGACAGCGGCGTTATTGACTATGATCCGGCGTATCGGAAGAGCGAATCAGGGACCGGACTAGCGTGGCTACCGGATAATGAAATCTGGATGGATCGGGACGGCGAGCACTACATGGACGCTCTGGCGCTTGTGGCAGTTGAAGAGCGGATAATTACCAGTCCGTCAGACTACCCCAGTGGAGAAGACTACTGGAAAGCGGTGCAGCGCCTTCGAGAACGCGGCGCGAGTATCCCACGGTATGAAGAAAAGCCTGCAGACCTGCACGGTCTGTATGCTAAGGCAGAGAGCGACGACGAAGAACGCGAGCAATTCCTGAAGGCGCTGCAGGTATAGCCACGCGGCAGTCTGCTTTCTCCGGACGAATCTCGAAGGAATTATACACCCCGACTGTGCATTTGCCGGTGCCACCCTCGCGTGGCTATCCCCCACGAACCGATCCTTTCCCCCGTTCCCCTACCAGATTGCTTTTGCGTATCCACGTTGTTGACTGGCCTATGAGCGATTCGGACGGGCCGAAACAGGTTGACGATCCAGAGTACCACAGCGTCAACCATACTGCGGTGCAGACGTGTGGGTGGACGGATAATGCACTTGTATCGAATGATCGTTGCTATAAATACGCGTTTTACGGCATCGAGAGCCACCGCTGCATGCAGATGACGCCGGTTGTCAAGTGCAACGAGCGCTGCGTGTTCTGCTGGCGCGATCACGCCGGCCACGCATACGAACTCGGTGACGTCGAGTGGGACGATCCCGCGGCGGTCGCCGACGCCACGATCGAACTCCAGCGGAAGCTCCTGTCGGGCTACGGCGGCCACGACGACGTCCCGCGGGAAGTCTTCGAGCAGGCGATGGAGCCGCGTCACGTCGCCATATCGCTCGATGGCGAACCCACCCTCTACCCGCACCTGCCGGAACTCATCGAGGAGTTTCACGACCGGGATATCACGACGTTCCTGGTCTCGAACGGCACGAAACCGGAGATGCTCGAACGGTGTGACCCCACCCAACTGTACGTCTCTGTCGATGCGCCCGACCGCAAGACCTTCGAGGAGACTGTCAAGCCCGCCGAGGACGATCTCTGGGAGCGGCTGATCGAGACGCTGGACGTGCTCGCCGGGAAAGACGACACCCGGACGGTGATCCGGACGACCCTCGTGGGCGGCGAGAACGACTCCCGTCCCGCGTGGTACGCCGCGATGGTCGACCGCGCCGACGCCGACTTTCTCGAACTGAAAGCCTACATGCACGTCGGCCATTCCCGGAGTCGTCTCGATCGCTCGTCGATGCTCGATCACGACGATGTCGTCGCGTTCGCACGCGAGGTCCGCGGGTTCCTGCCCGAACACGACCACCTCGTGGACGTGCCTGACTCCCGGGTTGCCATGCTCGCGACCGACTCGGACACCTGGGTCCCGAAACTGCAGAAGGACAGCGACTTCTGGGCGGGCGATCCGCTCGCCGAATCCTCACAGTGACGCTCGCCTCTCGGGGATCCAGTGTCCACCCGATGATCCGGTGCTCGCCCGGCGTATCTTCACGGTTCTCCATTCCAATTTTGGGACGCGTACAATAGTCGGTATGCTTATCAGCCAGGATATCCCAGTTTCGGGTATGGAACTGTCGGGACGGGTGATCGGGTACGACGAACTCCGGACGCTGAAAGTGCTGGCTCTGGCCGGCGCACTCGACGGCGAGGCGAAAGTCTCCTGTGCGGGCCTGTCCGGCAAGCTCGACGTGTCGAATCAGACGGCTTCACGACGTCTCCAGAGCCTCGAAGACGCCGGCATGCTCGAGCGCGAGATCGTCAGCGACGGACAGTGGGTGTCGGTGACTCGCGAGGGCGAGGCCCTCCTCCAGCGGGAGTACGCTCACTACCAGCGGATCTTCGAGTCACAGGTCGGTGTGACGCTGACGGGGCGGCTGACCAGCGGGATGCACGAGGGCGGCCACTACATCACGCTGCCGGGATACATGCGCCAGTTCGAACAGAAGCTCGGTTACGAGCCGTACGCGGGGACACTGAACGTCGACCTCGACGTCGAGAGCGTTCGCGCACGGGCGCGGATGGATGCACTCGATCCGATCGAGATCGAGGGCTGGGAAGACGACGAACGCACCTACGGACCGGCCTACTGCTACCCGGCGACCATCGAGTTCGAGGCGGGAACGTACGACGGTGCCCACGTCATCGCGCCCGAGCGAACGCATCACGGCGACGACCAGCTCGAACTGATCGCACCGGAGAAACTGCGCGACCGGTTCGACGCCGACGACGGCGACCACCTCACGATCCATGTCCACGAGTAACGATACCACCGGCGGAGCGACCAGTATCGACCAGGCGATCGCAGCGTTCCGCGAGGGCGAACCGGTACTCGTCCACGACGCTGCCGACAGGGAAGGTGAGACCGACATGGTCTATCCCGCCGGTGCGGTTGATTCCGATGCCGTCGCTCGGATGCGAAACGACGCCGGCGGGCTGATCTGCGTCGCCCTCTCGGATGGGGTCGCCGAGGCGTTCGACCTGCCGTTCTCGCAGGACCTCATCGACCACCCGACCGCCGCGGATCACGAGCTGGGCTACGACGAGCGGTCGTCGTTCTCGCTGACGGTCAACCACCGGGACACCTACACCGGGATCACCGACGAGGACCGCGCGCTGACGATCACCGAACTGGCCGAGGCCGCCGCCGACCCCGGACGCTTCGACTTCGCCGAGAACTTCCGATCGCCGGGGCACGTCCACCTGCTGCGGGCCGCGCCCGAACTGCTCGATGACCGCAAGGGCCACACCGAACTCGGACTCGCACTCGCCGAGGCCGCCGATCTCCCGCCGGCGGTCGTCGTCTGCGAGATGCTCGACGACGAGACCGGCCGCGCTCTCTCGCCAGCGGACGCCCGGGCCTACGCCACCGGGCACGACCTCGTCTACGTCGAAGGTCGTGATCTGATCGAACGGCTTGGATAACGCCGCGTCACTGCGGCTACAGCGCGGAAGCCATCTAGTATCACTCCGGCGAGACCGCCGTCTCACACTCCGAACACTCGGCGAGAATGCGCGGCCAGCCCTCCCGCGGGACGTACCGAATCAGCAGGTTCTCCCGCGGAACTGTCGCCTGACAGTCCGGACACTCTCCGAGCGGGAGGTCGTTATTCCCGCGGTCACCGGTCCTATCCATGCCACGCAGTAGTTTCTTCGTGTGTATTGTTATCGACTTCTTACCGACGTCGAGACCGATGGGACGATCCGCTTGTCGTCGGTCGGAATGATGTAAAATATGTTCTTTCTGAACAGTCTCCGGGAACAGTCGGCCGGCAGTCTCTTTCCGCCGGCGCTCGTGGGTCGGGCATGTCCGTCGAGACGATTGTCGTCACTGGCGGCAGCGGCACGATCGGCCGGGCCGCGCTGGCGGCACTGAACGAGCACGGCTACCACACGGTCAACTGCAACCGCGGGGAGCCCGAGGGCAGCCCCGAGGCCGACTACCGACGGGTGAACCTCACTGATTTCGACGCGGTCTCGGCGGCGCTTTCGACGGTCGACCCCGACGCGGTCGTTCACCTCGGGATGATCCCGACGCCCGACCACGAGCCGGGACACGCCGTCTTCGAGAGCAACGCGATGAGCACCTACCACGTCCTCGATACGGCCCAGGAACTGGGCGTCGAGACGGTCGTGCTGGCGTCGAGTCTGAGCGCGATGGGCGCGGGCTTCGAACCCGACCTGATCTCGCCTCCGTATCTGCCGATCGACGAATCAGTCCCGCTCGAACCGTCCAATGCCTACGGAATGGGCAAGCAGGCCCTGGAACTGGTCGCCGACGGGTTCGGCCGACGCGACGGCTCGCCGAGGACGATCACCTCGCTGCGCTTCCCGTGGGTGACTGACCGCGAGACGCAACGAGAGACCTTCCTCGAGGCCGACCGTCGCCTGCCGGGGATCGAGGCGGCGGGTCGGATGCACGCCGATCACAACACTCTCTTTTCGTATCTCGACATCGACGACGCCGTCCGCGCGATCCGGCTGGCCGTCGAGGCCGACTTCACGGGCCACGAATCGGTCTTCCTGTCGGCCCCTGACACGAGTTGCGAGACGCCGACCGCCGAAGTCGTCGCCGAGCGCTATCCAGATGTCGACCTGCGGGCGGAGTTTGCGGGCCACGAGTCGCTGATCGAGACGGACAAGGCGGCCGAATTGCTGGACTGGGTGCCCCGCCACTCCTGGCGCGACCTGTAGGCCGTGACGCCCGATGTACTTCGGAGAGTTCCTCTCGGACGGAGACCGTGAACGTTCTTAACGGTCCCCCTCTTTGGGGGACGTATGCACGCCGATAGCACGACGGATGGAGGGTCGACCGATGAGTGACCGACCGGAGATGTTCGAGGGGGTCGAGGAGATCTGGCTCGACGGCGAGTTCGTGGACTTCGAGGACGCGCAGATCCACGTCCTGACCCACGCGCTGCACTACGGGACGGGCGTCTTCGAGGGCGTCCGCTGTTACGACACCGATCAGGGGCCGGCGATCTTCCGCTGGGAGGAACACCTCGATCGCCTGTACAACTCTGCGAAGGTCTACGACATCGACATCCCCTACACGAAAGCCGAACTCGACGAGGCCACGCGCGAACTCATCGACCGTGAGGATCTGCAGTCGGGTTACATCCGGCCGATCGCCTTCTACGGGTACGGACCGCTGGGACTGAACCCCCAGGCGTCGCCCGTGCAGGTCGCGCTCGCCGTCTGGCCATGGGGCGCGTACCTGGGCGAGGAGGCCCTCGAAGAGGGCGTCGACGTGGCGGTCTCCTCGTGGCGGAAGTACTCCTCGAGTCAGATCCCGACCAACGCCAAGACCACGGGAACGTACGTCAACAGCGTGCTGGCCAGCCTCGAGGCCAAGGGCAACGGTTACGAGGAGGCGATCGTCCTCAACAAGGAGGGCAACGTCGCCGAGGGCCCCGGCGAGAACCTCTTTCTGGTCCGGGACGGCGAGATCTACACGACGGGTCTCGCCGAGTCGATCCTCGACGGGATCACTCGCCGGACCGTGATCGAACTCGCGGAGGAGCTTGGCTATACCGTCCACGACGACGCGACGATCTCTCGGGGCGAGCTGTACACCGCCGACGAACTGTTCTTCTCCGGGACGGCGGCGGAGATCACGCCGATCCGGACGGTCGACGACAACGAGATCGGTGCCGGGACGAAAGGCCCGGTCACCGACGAGATCCAGACGCGCTTCTTCGAGGTCGTCGAGGACGGGCAGCCTGAAGGCTGGTTCACGTTCGTCTGACGAATCGCTGATCAACTGCCACACGCTCGTCTCGACTGATTGACTGGCTGGCACGCTGTGAGTGCCGGATTGCTCACCGCCTACTCCGATTGCTTGTCGTTCACTCTCTCGACGGGGATGTCCAGCGAGACTTCGTTGTCGCTGGACTCGCCGAACCCGGCACTGAGAACCCGCGTCAGCGCGTCTTCGACGCTCTCGTCGAGTTCCTCGTACTCGTCGGGTTCGACCTCGATGACGAATCCGGTCGTGATGTTCGGTGCGGTCGGCAGAAAGAGAAGCTCGCGCCCGTCGGACGCGAGCTGGCCCGTCTTGAACGCAGTCATCCGCATCCCGTTCCAGGTTTCGACCTTGACCGGAGCTTGTAATTCGTCTGTTCCTCCCACGGCCGTTTCGACGGCCATCTTCGAGGCGTTGTAGATGACGCGCAGCCCCGGCAGATGGTTCATCAGGTCGTCCAGTCCGGCTTCGAGAAGCGATCCGACGGCCGTCCGCATGAGGTAACCGATCGCGAACACCAGCAGTATGAACACGACGATCGTCAGCAGAACCTGCAGTGGTTCCGACTCGACCACCCCCTGGAGCGGGACCTGCTTGATCCGGTTGTATAGCCAGGTGAGTACGAATATCGTCACCAGCAACGGAAAGAGGACGATCAGGCCGCTGGCGAAATCGCGTTTCCACGTTGCCGACATTGTGCTAACCCATGGGCGTGTGCGTAATGATACTGTCGCCTGTCGTTCGCGCTCCACGGTCGATCGACGTCGATCCAGACGTGAGGCGCGCCTTGGGAACTGACTGCTCTGCGCCGGCACTACGCATATCCGGCTGGCGGGTGATGTACTGGCATGTTCGGCGTACCGATCGCGGCTATCACTGTCGAATCGATCCTCGAATCGTTTCGAGCCGACCTGGCTGGCGCGATCCCGCGAGTAATTTCGGGACTGCTCTTTCTCGTGATCGCTTACCTCGGTATCAAGATCGCGACGGCCGTCCTGCGGTCGGTGATCGGCCAGGTCTACGGCGGACAGGCGCTGATCGCCGATCTGTTCGTGCTGATCGTCGTGGTGTTCCTGTGGTTCGGGGCCGGACTGACGTTTTTGAGTATCCTCGGGCTTGGCGCGATTGCCGCCAGCCTCGGTACCGCGGCCGGGTTCATCGCGCTGGGCGTCTCGTATGCGCTGTCGAACATGATCGCCGACACGGTCGCTGGCGTGTACCTGCTGCGGGATCCAGACTTCAACCCCGGCGACACGGTTACGACTGAATCCGTGACCGGGACAGTCGAATCTATCGGGCTACGCAAGAGTCGGCTCCGACTGGACAGCGGCGAACTGGTCGTGCTCGCGAACCGCAACGTCGAGTCGCGGTGGACCTGGCAGTCCTCGCCGGAGTGAGACTGCTGGCGGCGAGAACAGTAGGTTTATCAGGCGCACGGAGCCAAGTTCCAGCAAGATTACTTTCGAGATGACATCGAACAATCAACCGGAGGTGAACATCGGACTCGTCGGCCACGTCGACCACGGGAAGACGACCCTGGTCGAGGCCCTCTCAGGAGAGTGGACGGACCAGCACTCCGAGGAGATGAAACGCGGTATCTCTATCCGTCTGGGCTACGCCGACGCGACGTTCCGGCAGTGCCCCGAGTGCGACGATCAGTCGGCATACACGGTCGAAAAGGAGTGTGACGAACACGGCGTCGAGACCGAGCACTTGCGGACGGTCTCCTTTGTCGACGCCCCGGGACACGAGACGCTGATGGCGACGATGCTGTCGGGTGCGGCGATCATGGACGGCGCGGTCCTGGTCATCTCGGCAACCGAGGACGTTCCCCAGGCCCAGACCGAAGAGCACCTGATGGCGCTCGACATCATCGGGATCGAGAACATCGTCATCGCCCAGAACAAGATCGACCTCGTCGACGCCGAGCGTGCCCGCGAGAACTACGAACAGATCCAGGAGTTCGTCGAGGGCACGGTCGCGGAGGGTGCGCCGATCGTCCCGATCAGCGCTCAGGCCGGCGCGAACGTCGACCTGCTGATCGAGACCGTCGAGGAACACATCCCGACGCCGGAACGTGATCCCGACGCCGATCCCGAGATGCTGGTCGCCCGGAGTTTCGACATCAATCGGCCGGGGACGACCTGGGAATCGCTTCTTGGCGGCGTGCTCGGCGGCAGTCTTGCCCAGGGACGGCTCGAACCGGGCGACGAGATCGAACTCCGGCCCGGCCGTGAGGTCGAGGAAGGCGGCCAGAGCGAGTGGGAACCGGTCACGGCGACGATCCGTTCGTTGCAGGCCGGCGGCCAGAGCGTCGAAGAAGCGACGCCAGGCGGCTTGCTGGGTGTCGGGACCGGCCTCGACCCGTCGTTGACGAAGGGCGACGGACTCGCCGGACAGATCGCCGGTCCACCCGGAACGCTACCGCCGGTCCACCAGCAGTTCACGATGGACGTTCAGCTGCTCGATCGGATCGTCGGCGACGAGGCCGACGAGGTCGAACCCATCTCGACCAACGAGCCACTCATGTTGACCGTCGGAACCGCTACGACTGTCGGCACGGTCACCAGTGCTCGCGACGAGGAAGCCGAAGTCGCGCTCAAGCGCCCGGTGTGTGCTCGCGAGGGCGCCAAGATCGCGATCAACCGACGCGTCGGCACTCGCTGGCGGCTGATCGGCATCGGAACCCTGCGGGAATGACAGTCGTCCTCGACACCAACGCGCTGATGATGCCCGTCGAATGTGATGTCCGCGTGTTCGAGGAACTGCAGCGGCTGCTCGGATCCGTCGATCCGATCGTCCCCGCGCAGGTGCTCGCGGAGCTTGAGTCGCTGTCCGGCGGCGCGAGCGAGGAGGCGACGGCCGCAAGCGTCGGCCTCGACCTGGCCGATCGCTGCCGGATGGTCGAGGCAGCGCCGGACTACGCCGACGACGCCGTGCTGGCGGTCGCACAGCGCGAGGGTGTCGAGTACGCCCTGACGAACGACAGACCGTTGCAGGAACGTCTGCTCGCTGCTGGCGTTCCGGTAATTAGTTTACGCGGCGAGCACAAACTCGCTATCACTCACCCATAACATATGTACAAACGTGCACGACTCCGCGACACGGTCGAGGTTCCCCCCGAACACCTCGCAGACGTGTCTCCAGAACTGATCAAGAAACTATTGCAAGACAAACTCGAAGGTCGCATGGACGAAGACGTCGGCTCGGTCGTCTCGGTGATCGAGGTCCACGACATCGGCGAAGGGTCGGTACTGCCCAACCAGCCCGGCGTCTACTACGAGGCCGAGTTCGACGCGCTGACCTTCGATCCCCAGATGCAGGAGATCGTCGACGGCGAGGTCGTCGAGGTCGTCAACTTCGGCGCGTTCGTCGGGATCGGTCCCGTCGACGGACTCTTGCACGTCAGCCAGATCTCCGACGAGTACCTTGCCTACGACGAGGAAGGGCAGATGCTGGCCTCTCGCGACTCCAACCGGACGCTCGGTGTCGGCGACGCCGTCCGCGCCCGGATCGTCACCAAGTCCATCGACGAGCGCAACCCTCGCGACAGCAAGATCGGGCTCACCGCAAAGCAGGTCGGACTGGGCAAGCACGGCTGGCTCGAAGAGGAACGGAAGGCACGCGAGGCCCAGGCGGGTGAGAACTGATGGCGACTCGGCTGGTCTGTCGAGAGTGTCATCGCGTTCAGGACTCGGATATTTCCGAGGAAGACGCCTGCCAGGCCTGCGGATCGACCTCGCTGACGGAAGACTGGGCCGGCTACGTCGTCATCGCACATCCCGAGGAATCCGAAATCGCCGGCGAGATGCAGATCACCGAGCCCGGCAGGTACGCACTGAAGGTTCGTTAACGTGCCCGGGGACGTCGTGCTCGAACTCCCGGTGGACCTTCGGAGCGAACTGAAAACGCCGCTGGGACCGGTCTATACCGACGCTGAACGTCTGTTAGCCGATGCGACGACCCCGATCGTCGCGGTCGGCGATATCGTCACGTATCACCTCCTCGAGGCCGGCCACACGCCAGCCGTTGCGCTCGTCGACGAGCGGACCGAACGCGAAACCGTCGAACAGGACGTCAAAGCGGCAGTCGTCGGCGATAACGGCCCGACTGCGTTCGACAGTCGGCATACTGCGACCAATCCCGCAGGGACGCTGACCGCGGATCTCCTGTCGACGCTCCGGCGGGCGATCGATGCCGACGAATCGACGCTCGTGGTCGTCGACGGTGAGGAGGATCTGGCGACGCTGCCGGCGATCCTGGCCGTCCCCGACGGCGCGAGCGTCGTCTACGGCCAGCCCGGCGAAGGGATGGTGCTCGTCACCGCCGGTCCGGAGACCCGAGATCACGCCCGATCGCTGCTGGAACGGATGCACGGCGAGTACGGTCGTGCCCGCGACGCGCTCGCTCTTCGGTGACTCGGCGACCGATTCATCACCGCAGAACCGAAATGTACCTGACCAGCGACCGGTGAACCCGTCGCTCGAACGTCGCCTCGACCGTCCAGCCGACGCGCTCGGCGGCCCCAGCCCAGGAGCGATCGCCGACAACGACACCACGAGTGGCGACCCGGCGTGCCTCGGCCAGCGCGTCGGCGACGAGGTCGTCGAGGTCGCCCTCGATCTTCGACTGACGACCGTACGGCGCGTCGAAGACCACGCCGTCGATGCTGTCGTCGGCCAGCGGGACGCGCCCCGCGTCTCCCCGGTAAAGGTGCCACGGACCCGCGAGCAGCGCGCGGAGGTTCTCTCGGGTTCCGCGGACCATCTTCGCCTGGACGTCGCCGCCGATCGGCGTCGCATCGACCCGACCCGCCTCCAGCAGGAGCCCGCCGGTCCCGCACATCGGGTCGAGGATCGTCGTGTCCGGGCCCGCGCCGACGAGGTTGACGATCGCGCGCGCCAGCGCCGGCTCCATGCTCCCGGGCTGGAAGAACGGCCGATCTGTCGGCTGGCGGTCGGCGAAATCGCGGTCGGTCTCGGCGACGAGCCAGCCCAGCGCGCAGACGCCGTCGTCCGGGTCGATTACGTCCTGCCCGCCAGTCGGCGACGCGCCGCCGGATTCGACCGCACTCGCCCCGTCGCGTCCGGCGAACAGCGCTTGCAAGACGTGATCGGGATCGTCCAGGTCGACCGTGAAGCCGCGCTCGACCAGCACGTCGCCGAGTGCACGCTCGGCGGCCTGCGTGTCGATCCCGGTCGTCGAGCGGACGTCTCGCGCGCGCACTGCGACTGTCCCCGTCCTGTCGATACCCGCCGCGGTGAGCAGCGCGACCGCACTCTCGATAGTGACGCCGGTCAGGCCGATCAACTCGGCCGCCCGATGGGTGAACGCGAGCGTTTCGAAGCCCGCCTCGAGCCCGCGCGCCGTCGCCAGTCCCGCGGCGATCGGCGTCACGTCACTCGCAGCTGTGGCTGCCTCGGCGACGGCGAACCCGTCGTCCTGTCCGGCGAGTTCGAGGACGTACACATCGGGACAACTGCCCGAGACGAGTATAAACGACCCGATCGCGGCCGCGTCTCGTCCGTGAGGATCGACTACCCTCGCTTATAAACATTAAATACCAACCTTTATAAGCCTTAAATACGACTGTTAGCCCGAGACATGGTTGACCCCAAGGAAACCATCAACATCGAAAACGTCGTTGCCTCGACGGGTATTGGCCAGGAACTCGACCTCCAGAGCGTGGCCATGGATCTCGAGGGGGCGGATTACGATCCCGAGCAGTTCCCGGGGCTCGTTTACCGGACCCAGGAACCCAAATCCGCGGCGCTGATCTTCCGGTCGGGCAAGATCGTCTGTACGGGGGCGAAAAGTACCGACGACGTCCACGAGAGCCTGCGGATCGTCTTCGACAAACTGCGTGACCTGGAGATTCAGGTCGACGAGGACCCCGAGATCGTCGTCCAGAACATCGTCACGTCCGCGGACCTCGGTCGCAACCTCAACCTCAACGCGATTGCGATCGGGCTGGGACTGGAGAACATCGAGTACGAGCCCGAGCAGTTCCCCGGCCTCGTCTACCGTCTCGAGGAACCTGACGTCGTCGCGCTTCTTTTCGGGTCCGGGAAACTCGTCATCACTGGCGGCAAGGAACCCAAAGACGCCGAGAAAGCAGTCGACAAGATCGTCTCTCGACTCGAAGAGCTCGGTCTGCTCGAATAGCGTTCGGTCACGACACGTGAAGCCATGTGGGTCTCTGTGACGAACGCGGTCGCTCCGTCCGCGCTGTCGGGATCGCACGCTCTTCAGGCGGCCCCGATCGGTCGCGGTCTCTTTGCACTTCTCGTGGCGTTCGTAGTTGCGACGCTGTTCTACGCCGTCACGCTGCATCTCGCAGCGACCTTTTTCATCGGGACAGTGCCGACACAGAAGGCTGCCGCTGTCGCTCCCGCTCCGGCGCTCGTCTCAGTGCTGCTCGGCCGGTACGGACTCGAGAGTGTGGGGTTCGTCTCTCGCGGACTCGGTGTGCTGATCGTCGTCGCCGCGACGCTTTCGGCCGACGCGCTGGCGATAAGTCGCGTCTACGACCTCGACGTCGTCCCGACAGCGGTCCTGACACTGTTGCACTTCGCGTTCGCCGCTGTCCTGGGAATCGCACTGGCGAACCTGTTCGGCCTCTTGTAGCGCCGGCCCGTCGCCCGTTTCGGTTTTCCGACCTTCACGGGTTCCACAAACCCTATTAACCACGCGGTAATATAACTGAGTTGTATGGCCGAATTCGACCAGTTCAGCGACGTCGGTGAGGCGGAAGTGACGCGCGCGATCGGCCAGGAGTGGACCGAGGAGTTCATGGATTTCTCAGACAGTGACGTGATCGTCGTCGGCGGTGGGCCGTCGGGGCTGATGGCCGCGAAGGAACTCGCAGAGCGGGGCGTCCAGACGATGGTCGTCGAGAAGAACAACTACCTCGGCGGCGGGTTCTGGCTCGGCGGGTTCCTGATGAACAAGGTCACCGTCCGGGATCCGGCCCAGCAGGTGCTGGACGAACTGGCGGTCGACTACAAGCGGTCCAAAGACACCGAGGGACTGTACGTCGCAAACGGACCGGAAGCCTGTTCGGGGCTGATCAAGGCCTCGTGTGACGCCGGCGCGAAGATGCAGAACATGACCGAGTTCACGGACATCGTCATCCGCGAGGATCACAGGGTCGGGGGAATCGTCATGAACTGGACGCCCGTGCACTCGCTGCCCCGGGAGATCACCTGCGTCGATCCGATCGCCGTCGAGGCGGATCTGGTCATCGACGCGACCGGTCACGACGCCATGGCGGTCAAGAAACTCGACGAGCGCGGCGTCCTCGACGCGCCGGGCATCCAGGACGCCCAGTCGAACGCTACGGGCATGGATCAGACCGACGAGGACAGCTACGGCGCGCCCGGGCACGACTCGCCCGGGCACGACTCGATGTGGGTCGGCCAGAGCGAGGACGCGGTCGTCGAACACACCGGACTGGCCCACGACGGCCTGATCGTGACCGGGATGGCGACCGCGACGACCTACGGCCTCCCGCGGATGGGGCCGACCTTCGGCGCGATGCTCGTCTCGGGCAAGCGCGCAGCCCAAGTCGCGCTCGACGAACTCGGTGTCGACGCCCGGCCGGTCGATCTGACCAGCCAGGACGTCGCGCCCGCCGACGACTAGAACCTCAAGTTGAACTCCGCACCGACCACACCGCGCGGTACCGAGTCACTCCAGTCGCCCGGACGTGACCGAGACGAGTCCGAGCGCGGCGGTTCGATATCGCCGCTCGACCGTCCGCGCGGCGATCACCTCCTGTGCGGTGGTGATCTTCCGGTCGAGTTCCCGGGCGGGCGAACGCCCTCGCTGCCAGCCACCCGGCGAGGAGAACCGCAGAAACAGTCGAAACGCGAGGTTCAGCGGCGCTGCGACCGTGCGCTCGCTCCGGCCAGCCTCCAGGATCGCGATGCGACCGTCCGGACGGAGCACGTCGAGCCAGCGGTCGACGGTCGTCGCGGGGTCGTCGAACAGCCCGACGACGAACGATCCGAGTACGGCGTCGGCCTCCGTGACCGGCGGCCGCGCCGCGTCGCCGCGACAGACCGAGACGTTCGCCCAGCCGGCCCGCTCGATCCGCGTTCTGGCCCGATCGAGCATCCCCGGGGTGAGGTCGATCCCAACGACCCGTCCCTCGCTGCCGACGCGCTCGCGCAGGTACGGCAGGTTCGCGCCCGTCCCACAGCCCATTTCGACGACCGTATCGCCGGCCGAGAGCGACAGTTCCTCCGCAGCCATCGCTCGCCAGCCACGAACCACAGGTGCAGTTGCGAGAGGATCGTACCAGCTGGCCAACCCCTCGTAGAAATCGGTGACGCGGCTCATGTCGCTCATGTCAGACGATCTCTCGGACGATCCCGGCGACAGTCGGCGCGTCCGGACCGAGGACGTACACGACCGGCTCGACGCCGAATCCGCCGGTCTGGTAGAGCACGTCCGCGTCGGGTTCGTCGGATAGCGCCTCGCTGATCGCCGTCTCGGCCTCGCGCTCGGCGTCGAACTGCGCGGTCGTCAGTCCCTGTGCTTCGAGTTGTTCGACCGTCTCGGGCGTGTACCCGACGTTCAGCGCCGCGCGGGCGTCGCTTCCGGCCGCTCGGGCGGCAAGCAACACGCCCGCGACGTGCTCGCTGACGCCGAACTCCGGCTTGCCCGGGACGTGTGCCCGCCCTTTCAGGTCGAGGATCCGGCCCGGTACGGCGGCCACGTCGTCGATTCCGTTCGCGTCCGGGAGACACTCCACGAGGTTCGACCCCACTGCCGGGATCAACCTCGCGAATCCGCTCGTGTTTTCGAGGACGCGCAACCCGCGCCGCAACGACGAGCGGACCTGTTCGGTCTGCCGGAGCTGACTCTCGGGGTCGTGGATGTCGAACTCGTCCTCGTACTCGGCCAGCGGCGGAAACGCCTCCTCGTGCAGCTTCGATAGCAGGTCCCCGCGCTCGAGTCGCCGGACGAACACTTCCGCCTCGACCAGCGCCTGGACGGGTGTCATCTCGCCGGCGGCCAGCCCGTCGGCCAGCTGCTCGACGAGCTCCGCCAGACGGTCGTCCGCGAGCAGCCGCTCGTTGCGCTCGACCTCGCCGTGGACGTACTTCGAGACGGCGCTCTGGCTGATCCCCAGCAGGTCTGCGACCTCGCTCTGGGTCAACCCACGCTCGCGTAGCGCCTCCGCCAGCAGCGATCTGAACGTCGGGAGGAACTCCTCGACGACGACTTCTTCGATGAAGCGCACTACTGGCTCCCTCCGTTGATCGATCGCTCGCAGTGCTCGCGCCCGTTCATTGGTCGCCTCCGAACTCCACGTCGCTTCTCGACGACAGACTCGCGAGACGAGACTCGCCTCATTGGTCGCCTCCGAACTCCCGATCCCCCTGTATCTTCGACGCCTGCGGCCCCTTCTGGTCCTGGTACTTCGATCCCCGCTCCTCGCCGTATGGCCGCTCGGCCGGCGTCTTCAGCTCGGTGAACGTCAGCTGCGAGATCCGCATCCCGGGCGAGAGTGCTACCGGAGCAGTCCCGAGATTCGACAGTTCGAGGGTGATCTTGCCCTCGAATCCGGGATCGCACAGGCCGGCTGTGGCATGCACCACGATCGCCAGCCGGCCCAGCGACGATCGCCCCTCGACGTGCGCGATCAGATCCGGCGGGATCTCGACGCGCTCGTATGTCGTTCCGAGCACGAAATCACCCGGGTGGAGGATGAACTCCTTGCCCTCCTCGACGACAGTCTCCTCGACGTATTCTTCGACTTCCTGTTCGCTGTTGGGGTGAATGCTGGGGATGTTCGTTCGCTGGAACTCCAGGAACTCCCGCCCCAGGCGGAGATCGACGCTGGCGGGCTGGATCTGAATGTCCGGATCATCCAGCGGTTCGATCACCAGATCGCCGTCTTCCAGACGTCGCAGAATGTCCGCATCCGAGAGGATCATACGCGTATTCCGAGCCCCGGCAGTCTAAAGGTTCCCGTTCTCGGGAACGCGGGGCGAGGATCCTGCTGTCACGTCGCTCGTATTGTCGGCCGTGTCACGCGAGCGCGAAAACGACACCCTGTCGGCTACTCTTCCTCGGGGAAGGCAGCCTCCTCGGATCCGGGTCCGGTGGGGAAGTAGAATTCGTGTTCGGATTCGGTTTCGAAGCGGTCGAGGACTTCTCGGAGGGGGCGGGCGTAGCGGGAGAGGTCTT